>NZ_FOIH01000002.1:363004-764196 GCF_900111535.1 Pseudomonas sp. NFR09 | reverse complement strand
CGTCTCAACCGAGGCGCGCATTCTACAGCAGCCTCATTTGCTGTCAAGTGATTATTTTCAGAAGTTTTCGAAGATTTCTTCAACAACTTCAACCACTTGCGCTTCCGATCTCTCGTTAGCGGGAGGCGAATTCTACAGCGTTACACGCTGCTGTCAACACCTCTTTTTCTCCGCTTTCGACCGAGAAGATCGAAACGTTAATAGAGCCAGACAACACTGCCCTATCAACTCCTTCTGGGCTCCAATGAACTGAAGCAAGTCGCTGTCGAATTCTGCGTAACTCTTTGTTTACCAAGGAGTTTTCCGTTTCGACTGCGCCGGAAGTGGGGCGAATTATAGACAGATAAAATTCGCCGTCAACACTTAATTTCAGGTTTATTCGGATTTTAGCGTAATGCGCGCAAATGCCTTCTTCCCCGCCTGGCAAACGTGGGTAGCGCCCAGCTCGTATATAAAGGTGCGATCCACAACCTCACCATCTATACGCACCCCACCCGAACCCAGAAGGTCGCGCGCAACCGCCGAGTTCTTAACCAGGCCAGCCTTATTAAGCACGGCAGCAATCGGCATCGCCTCGGCAGCAGACAGCTCGATCTCCGGCAAATCATCAGGCAACTCGCCATCCTTCATGCGATTACCCGCAGCACGGTGAGCACTGGCCGCAGCCTCCTCACCATGGAAACGCGCAACAATCTCTTCCGCCAGCTTAATCTTCACGTCACGTGGATTAGCGCCTGCCTCTACATCAGCACGCAGCGCATTGATTTCGTCCATCGACCGGAAGCTCAGCAACTCGAAGTAACGCCACATCAAAGCATCAGGAATCGAAACCAGCTTGCCGTACATAACGCCCGGCGCCTCCTGGATACCGACATAGTTCCCCAGGGACTTGGACATCTTCTTGACGCCATCCAACCCTTCCAACAACGGCATGGTCAGGATGCACTGGGCTTCCTGCCCATACGCACGCTGGAGCTCACGCCCCATCAACAGGTTGAACTTCTGATCAGTGCCGCCCAGCTCAACGTCCGCACGCAACGCTACCGAGTCATAGCCCTGAACCAACGGGTAGAGGAACTCGTGAATGGCGATCGGCTGATTGGTGGAGTAGCGCTTGTCGAAATCATCACGCTCAAGCATGCGCGCGACAGTGTACTGAGAGGTCAAGCGAATGAAGTCCGCCGGCCCCATCTGATCCATCCAAGTAGAGTTGAACGCCACTTCGGTCTTGGCTGGATCGAGTATCTTGAATACCTGAGTCTTGTAGGTCTCGGCATTATCGAGCACCTGCTCACGGGTCAGCGGCGGACGTGTGGCGCTCTTGCCGCTCGGATCACCGATCATTCCGGTGAAGTCACCTATAAGGAAGATGACCTGGTGCCCCAACTCCTGGAACTGGCGCAGCTTATTAATAAGCACCGTATGCCCCAGGTGCAGATCCGGCGCAGTCGGATCAAAGCCAGCCTTAATACGCAGGGGCTGACCACGCTTGAGCTTTTCGATCAGCTCAGCTTCGACCAACAGTTCTTCCGCACCACGTTTTATCAGCGCTAGCTGCTCTTCAACCGACTTCATAACAGACCCGCAAGGCTCAGATTCAAAAGGGAACCAACCATACAAGATCAGGGACTAATTACAAGTTTTGCCCTGCGAACGGACACCGTTCAGCAAGCCCAGCGTTCGCGAGCTTGCGCCACAGATGATTTGGTTATATTTTATACAGTTATTTCATCTTCATCATGTCATTCATCTTTTCCATTTCATCTTCAAAGTCAAAATTACCTATGACCACTGAACCGTCTAAAGCGCCGCCGCTTTACCCGAAGACCCACCTGCTCGCCGCAAGTGGTATCGCCGCCCTTCTCAGCCTGGCACTCCTGGTATTCCCTTCCAGTGACGTAGAAGCCAAACGAACATCCCTGAGCCTTGACCTGGAAAGTCCAGTTGAACAACTGACACAAGATCAAGACGCTTCCGACGCGCAACAAGCCACAAATACGACCACCGAATCACCGTTCGCCCAGATAGAAAACAACCCCGAAGACACCCAACAAGCAGCCCAGAGTACAGCTGCGCCTGCTGCCGACACGGCCAAAAACCCTCATCACCGCGAAGTGATCGTGGCCAAGGGCGACACCCTGTCGACTCTATTCGAGAAGGTCGGCCTCCCCGCCGCTACCGTTAATGAAGTGCTGGCGAGCGACAAACAAGCCAAGCAGTTCACCCAGCTCAAGCACGGCCAGAAGCTCGAATTCGAGTTCGCCCCCGATGGCCAACTGAACAACCTGCACAGCAATGTCAGCGACCTCGAAAGCATTACCCTGACAAAGGGCGCCAAAGGCTTTGCCTTCAATCGGATCACTACCAAGCCGGTCATGCGCTCTGCCTATGTACACGGGGTGATCAACAGCTCCCTGTCACAGTCGGCGGCCCGGGCAGGCCTGTCCCACAGCATGACCATGGACATGGCCAGCGTGTTCGGCTACGACATCGACTTCGCCCAGGACATTCGCCAGGGCGACGAATTCGACGTGATCTACGAGCAGAAAGTCGCCAACGGCAAAGTCGTGGGCACCGGCAACATTCTCTCCGCACGCTTCACCAACCGCGGCAAGACCTACACCGCCGTGCGCTACACCAACAAACAAGGTAACAGCAGCTACTACACTGCCGATGGCAATAGCATGCGCAAGGCCTTCATCCGCACCCCAGTGGACTTCGCTCGTATTAGCTCGCGTTTCTCCATGGGTCGCAAGCATCCAATTCTGAACAAAATCCGCGCCCATAAAGGCGTCGACTACGCCGCCCCGCGTGGCACGCCGATCAAGGCAGCCGGCGACGGTAAAGTCCTGCTGGCAGGACGTCGTGGCGGCTATGGCAATACCGTGATCATCCAGCACGGCAATACCTACCGCACCCTGTATGGCCACATGCAAGGCTTTGCCAAGGGCGTGCAAACCGGCGGCACAGTGAAACAAGGCCAGGTGATCGGCTATATCGGTACTACCGGCCTGTCCACCGGCCCACACTTGCATTATGAGTTCCAGGTCAATGGCGTTCACGTCGACCCACTGGGCCAGAAGCTGCCCATGGCCGACCCGATCGCCAAGGCCGAGCGTGCCCGTTTCATGCAACAGAGCCAGCCGTTGATGGCGCGCATGGACCAAGAACGCTCCACCCTGCTGGCTTCGGCGAAGCGTTAAGTATGGCGCTCTATATTGGCGTGATGTCCGGGACCAGCCTTGATGGCCTGGACATCGCCTTGATCGAGCAGTCCCCGGCGATCAAGCTGATCGCTACACACTACATTCCCATGCCCGATACCCTGCGCACTGAGCTGCTTGCTCTTTGCGCCAGCGGGGCAGATGAGATCGCTCGCTCAGCCATCGCCCAGCAGAACTGGGTGAAGCTTGCCGCTCAAGGTATTCACGCTTTACTCGACCAACAAAACCTCAAGCCTCAGGACATTCGCGCAATTGGCAGCCATGGCCAGACCATCCGCCATGAACCCGCACGGGGCTTTACCGTACAGATCGGCAACCCGGCCTTGCTCACCGAGCTTACCGGCATCACCGTGGTCAGCGATTTCCGTAGCCGCGACGTCGCCGCCGGCGGTCAGGGCGCTCCGCTGGTCCCTGCGTTCCATGAAGCGCTATTTGGCGAGCACAGCGGTAACCGTGCCGTATTGAATGTGGGAGGTTTCAGCAACCTCAGCCTGATTGAGACCGGCAAACCTGTAGCCGGCTTCGACTGCGGCCCAGGTAATGTCCTGCTGGATGCGTGGATTCACCAGCAACGCGGTGAACACTTTGATCGTGATGGCCAGTGGGCCGCCAGCGGCAAGGTCGAGCCAGCTCTACTCAACGCCCTGCTCAGCGACCCTTTCTTCGTGACCACGGGCCCCAAGAGCACCGGCCGCGAAGTGTTCAATCTGGAATGGCTGCACCAACACCTGGGTCGCTTACCAACATTCGAGCCTCAGGATGTTCAGGCCACGCTACTTGAGCTGACCGCCCTGACCATCATCGAATCCCTGCAGGCCGCCCAGCCCCAGACCGAAACACTGCTGGTGTGTGGCGGAGGGGCCCGCAATACCGCGCTGATGAACCGCCTGGCCGCTCTGCTACCATCGACTCAAGTCAGCAGCACCGCCATCTACGGAGTAGACCCCGACTGGGTCGAGGCCATGGCCTTCGCATGGCTGGCCCATTGCTGTCTCGAAGGTATCGCCGCCAACCGCCCAAGCGTCACCGGGGCACGAGGACTTCGGGTACTGGGCGCCATCTACCCGACCTAAAATCTGCGCACAGCAAAACGCCGCTTGGTCTATCACAGCCAAGCGGCGTTTTTGCATCCGTTGCCGATCAGATCGAGAACGAAGACCCGCAACCACAGGTGGTGGTAGCGTTAGGGTTCTTGATCACAAAGCGTGAACCCTCCAGACCTTCCTGGTAATCCACCTCGGCACCGGCCAGGTATTGGAAGCTCATCGGGTCCACAACCAGGCTTACGCCTTCGCGCTCAACGATGGTGTCATCATCGGCTACATCTTCATCGAAGGTAAAACCGTACTGAAATCCTGAACAACCGCCGCCCGTAACGAATACGCGCAGCTTCAAGCGATCATTACCCTCTTCATCGACCAGGCTCTTCACCTTGTGCGCAGCACCGTGGGTGAATTGCAAAGCCGTGGGGGTGAAGGATTCAACGCTCATGCTGATAATCTCCCGGCGTAGCGCCGCCATATGCGTAATGGTCGGCATTATCCGCTTCTCCTAGAAAAGCGGTCAACTATTGTTACGGTATATCAATCTGCGCTGTCGCCATTAAAAACACAAAAGGCCCGATCAACGGGCCTTTTGCTTAGCGACTCAACCGCCTCAAGGCAGCATGCCCGCGTGGGACAGCCCCAACTTCTCATCCAGGCCAAACAGGATGTTCATGTTCTGCACCGCCTGGCCGGACGCGCCCTTGACCAGGTTATCGATCACCGACAACACCACGACCAGGTCACCGTCCTGCGGGCGATGCACAGCAATCCGGCACACATTGGCACCGCGCACGCTGCGGGTTTCCGGGTGGCTGCCGGCCGGCATCACATCGACGAACGGTTCGTTGGCATAACGCTTTTCAAACAGCGCCTGCAGGTCGACCGAGCGATCGACCACGGTGGCGTACAACGTGGAGTGAATACCGCGGATCATTGGGGTCAAGTGCGGGACGAAGGTCAGGCCCACGTCCTTCCCAGCCGCGCGGCGCAGCCCCTGACGAATTTCTGGCAAGTGACGGTGACCTTTCACCGCATAGGCCTTCATGCTTTCCGACGTCTCGGAGTACAGCGAACCAACCGCCGCACCACGACCGGCACCGCTGACGCCTGACTTGCAGTCCGCGATCAAGCGCGAAGCGTCTGCCAGCCCCGCTTCCAGCAAAGGCAGGAAGCCCAACTGTGTAGCCGTCGGATAGCAGCCCGGTACAGCAATCAGGCGCGCTTGCTTGATCTGTTCACGATTCACTTCCGGCAGGCCGTACACCGCCTCTTCCAACAACTGCGGCGCGCCGTGCGGCTGGCCATACCACTTGGCCCACTCATCAGCGTCCTGCAGACGGAAGTCCGCCGACAAGTCGATCACTTTGGTGCCGGCGGCCAACAACTCGCCTGCCAGGGCGTGGGCAACACCGTGCGGGGTGGCGAAGAACACCACGTCGCAGGCGCCCAGGGTCTTGATGTCCGGAACACTGAACGCCAGGCCGTCGTAATGACCGCGCAGGTTCGGGTACATATCGGCCACGGCCAGCCCGGCCTCGGATCGGGAAGTGATGACCACCACCTCAGCTTGCGGATGCTGAGCCAACAGACGCAGCAATTCGACACCGGTGTAACCCGTGCCGCCGACGATACCGACCTTGACCATAAACCTGCCCTCAACGAACCCACTGGAAAGCCGTCGATAATAGGGGTCGTATCGTCCTGCGACAACCGCCAACGTGACGTATGGGCGCATGAGCCACTACTATCCTCAGTTACCGTGAACCTGGGAATAACTAGAAATGCTCTATCTATGGATCAAAGCCTTCCACATCGTCAGCGTCGTCTGCTGGTTTGCCGGGCTGTTCTACCTGCCACGCCTGTTTGTCTACCACGCCCAAAGCGAGGACACCGTCAGCAAAGAGCGTTTCAGCGTCATGGAGCGCAAGTTGTATCGCGGCATCATGGGGCCGGCGATGATCGCCACGTTGATTTTCGGCGGCTGGCTGATCTATCTGAACCCAGGCATCTTTCATTCGGGCGGTTGGATTCACGCCAAGCTGACCCTCGTCGTACTGCTCATTGGCTACCACCATATGTGCGGCGCGCAGGTAAAACGCTTTGCCCGTGGCGAAAACACCCGCAGCCATGTCTTTTATCGCTGGTTCAATGAAGTGCCCGTTCTGATATTGCTGGCTATCGTAATTTTGGTCGTGGTCAAACCGTTCTAACTTCAATTACTTGGGGTACCTCCAATGTCGCTGCCCGCTCTGCTTGAACAACATCTGCGCCTGCCCGTCGTGGCGGCGCCGATGTTCCTGATTTCCAACCCGCAACTGGTCCTGGCGTGCTGCCGCAATGGGGTAGTCGGGAGTTTCCCGGCGCTTAACCAACGCGACAGCAGCGGGTTCAAGGCCTGGCTGGAGGAAATCGAAGCGGGCCTGGCGCTGCTGGACAACCCCGCGCCCTATGCCGTCAACCTGATCGTGCACAACAGCAATCCCCGCCTGGAGGCAGACCTGGCGATCTGCGTTGAGCATAAAGTGCCCATCGTCATTACCAGCCTGGGTGCCGTCAAAGAGCTGGTGGACGCGGTACACAGCTACGGTGGCCTGGTGTTCCACGACGTCACCACCCGCCGCCATGCCGAGAAGGCTGCCGAGGCCGGTGTGGACGGCCTGATCGCCGTAGCCGCCGGCGCCGGTGGCCATGCCGGCACCTGGAGCCCATTCTCGCTGATTGCCGAGATCCGCCAGTTCTTCGACAAAACCCTGCTGCTGGCCGGCTGTCTCAATCACGGGCACGAGATTCTCGCTGCCCAACTGCTCGGTGCAGACCTGGCCTATTTCGGCACGCGCTTTATCGGCACTACCGAAAGCCAGGCACCGGATGCGTATAAAGAGATGCTGCTCACATCGCGCGCCGCCGACATCGTGCACACTCCCGCTGTCTCCGGCGTGCCCGCCAGCTTTATGCGCCAGAGCCTGGAAAACGCCGGTTTCGACCTCGCCGCCCTGCAAGGCAAAGGCGAGGTCAACTTCGGCTCCAAGCTCAAGCCGTTGAGCGACGAGGCCAAAGCCTGGAAGACTGTATGGTCTGCTGGCCAAGGCGTCGGTGAGATTGATGATTTGCCCAGCGTCGATGAACTCGTTGCGCGCCTGGATGCCGAATACCGCAAGGCACGCGAACAGGCGGCACAACTGCGCTGGCCACGTTGACCCAACTGCCAGGCCTGCTGATTAGACGGGCCTGCACTACCTCCCTGAACAAGTGACAAGGAAGCCCGCATGAGCGACAACCGTTTCAAGATTGTGTTTGATGGAGCCTTGCTCCCGGGTGTCGAAAGCACCACGGCCAAACTGAACCTGGCCGAGCTGTTCAAGAGCGAAGTCGAAGCCATCGAAAAGCTCTTTACCGGCCGCCCGGTTGCGCTCAAGCGCGACCTGTCTCGCCCGGATGCGGAAACCTACCTCACCGCGCTGAAAAACGCCGGTGTCGACGCGCGCATTGAGCCCGAACAGCCTGTGGCCTTCAGCCTCGCTGAAACTCACGAGACGGATTCCGGCCCTTCTGGTTTCGCGCGTCCGGATGCCTCGCCTTATGCGCCTCCCCGCGCGGCGGTGGGTGATGACTTGCCCGAGTACGCCACCCTCAAAGTCTTCACTATCCATGGGCGGATCGGCCGCCTGCGCTACCTGGCATGGACCCTGGTGTTGACCCTGGCGATGCTGGTTGCGGGTGGCATCATCAGCACCGTCAGCTTTGCCGTGGCTACCGCCTCACCGATTGCGGGCACCATCATCGGAGTACTGCTGGGTCTCGCGCTGTTTGTGGCGCTGGTATGGGTCAGTGTACAAATCGGCGTGCAACGCCTGCATGACCTGGGTTGGTCGGGCTGGTTGTACCTACTCAACCTGGTGCCATTGGTGAACAGTGTCTTCCCGATCCTGTTGCTGGTACTGCCGGGCAATGCAGGAGCCAACCAGTATGGTGCGCCACCGCCACGTAACTCCACCGCGGTAAAAGTCCTCGCCACGCTGTGGTTGGCGTTTATTCCAGTCATGCTTGCCATCGTGGTGACCTTGGGCATGAACGGTTACCTGGACCAGCTCGAAGCCAACGTGGACAGCAGCTACGAAAGCAGCTCCATCACCTCCGACGAAGACGCCGACCAGGCGGCAACCGTCGAAGAAGACGAAGCGCAGAGTGCTGACGAAGCGGGCGAACCTGTAGACTCTCCAGAACAGTGAAGAAACGCCCCCGGCCTGTGATGCCTCTGTCACAGGCGCGGCGGCGTTGCGATGGAGAAAGGCATGACCCGTTACGCTCTGATCACCGGCGCCTCCAGCGGCATCGGCCTGGCCCTGGCCGAAGCACTCGCCCGTCGCGGCCGCAGCTTGATTCTGGTGGCCCGCCAGCGTGATCAGTTGGAAAGCATTGCAATCGAATTGACCCAACGCTTTGGCGTCGAAGTGCTGTTCCGGGCCTGCGACCTTGGCGAGCCACTGCGCTTGTCCGGGTTCCTGCTGGAGCTTGAAGAAGGCGAGCGGCAGATCGACCTGCTGGTGAACTGCGCCGGCATCGGCACCAGCGGGCCGTTCCTGGCCCAGGACTGGATGACCGAACAGGACCTGATGGAGGTCAACATCCTGGCCCTGACCCGAATGTGCCACGCACTCGGCAATGCCATGGCGCTGCACGGCGGCGGGCAGATTCTCAATGTGGCGTCCATCGCGGCATTCCAGCCCGGCCCGTGGATGAGCACTTATTACGCCAGCAAGGCCTATGTGCTGCATTTCTCCGAAGGCTTGCGCGAAGAACTGAAAACCTGCGGCATCAAGGTCTCGGTGCTCTGCCCCGGCCCGACACGCACCGCGTTCTTCGGCACCGCGCAGATGGACACCGCCAGGCTCGACCGCAGTCAACAGCTGATGAGCCCCGAAGAAGTGGCGCTCTACACCGTGCGCGCACTGGAAAAGAACAAAGCCATCATCATCCCCGGCCGTCGCAACCGCTGGATCGCCTTCAGCCCGCGTTTCAGCCCACGCTGGCTGACCCGCAAGATCGCCGGCGCCATCAACAAGGCCTATTGCCCACGTTGACTGGCTGAGTACACTCACCTTGCACATTCATAATGGAGAAACAGCTGTGGATACTCTGTTCACCAAGATCATCAACAGAGAAATACCCGCGGACATCATCTACGAAGATGACCAAGTCCTGGCGTTCAAGGACATCCACCCGGCGGCGCCCGTGCATTTCCTGGTCATTCCCAAGAAACACATCCCCACGCTCAATGACCTGACTGAAGAAGATAAAGCCCTGGCCGGTCATATCCTGTTCACCGCCCAGCGCCTGGCTGTAGAACAAGGGTGTGAAGAAGGTTTCCGGGTGGTGATGAACTGCAACCCGAAAGGCGGGCAGACCGTTTATCACATCCATATGCACGTGCTGGGCCAGCGCCAGATGAACTGGCCGCCGGGCTGATCAGCCTTTCAGCAAAGGTCGCAGCCCAGGCTGCGACCCCATGCCCTTGACGCAACGCAAACGCTTGCCCGTCTCTTGCGGTAAACTGGCCGCCGAGATTCTTCCCGGAGGTCAGCATGACTACCCAACGTCACTACTCGCCGATTGACCGTCTGTTGCTGCAAGCCGACATGGCCATGCGTACGCTGCTGCCCTTCAGCGGCCAGCCGTATCGCCCCTCGCCCGCCATCGTGCAGCCCGACGCGCAGATGAGCGAGACCGAGACCCGTCACGTCGCCGGCTTGATGCGCATCAACCATACCGGCGAAGTCTGCGCCCAGGCGCTGTACCAGGGCCAGGCGCTGACCGCCAAGCTGCCGCAGGTGCGCGCAGCCATGGAGCATGCCGCCGAGGAAGAAATCGATCACCTGGCCTGGTGCGAGCAACGCATCCGCCAACTGGGCAGTCACCCGAGCGTGTTGAACCCGCTGTTCTACGGTTTATCGTTTGGGATCGGCGCCGCGGCCGGCCTGATCAGCGACAAGGTCAGCCTGGGTTTTGTCGCAGCGACTGAACATCAGGTGTGCAAACACCTGGATGAACATCTGGAACAACTGCCGGCCGAAGACGAAAAGTCCCGTGCCATTCTTGAGCAGATGCGCATTGATGAAGAACATCACGCAGAAAGCGCGCTGGATGCCGGTGGTTTTCGCTTCCCGGCGCCAGTGCGGTTTGGCATGAGCCTATTGGCCAAGGTCATGACTAAAAGCACGTACCGAATCTGAGCCAAAAGAAGGGCGCTATCACAGCGCCCTTTCTTTTTGTCCGCCGATTGAGCGATCAACCCAACTCAATTATCTCGTAATCATGGGTAATGGCCACCCCGGCCGCGCCCAGCATGATCGACGCCGAGCAATACTTCTCCGCCGACAGTTCGATAGCGCGCTTCACCTGCGCCTCTTTCAGCGCCCTGCCCTTTACCACGAAATGCATGTGGATTTTGGTGAATACCTTGGGGTCTTCGGTGGCACGCTCCGCCTCCAGGAAGGCTTCGCAGCTTTCCACGGCCTGGCGGGATTTCTTCAGGATGCTGACCACGTCGAAATTGCTGCAACCGCCTACGCCCAACAGGAGCATTTCCATCGGGCGTACGCCCAGGTTACGGCCACCGGCTTCCGGCGGGCCATCCATGACCACCACATGGCCACTGCCCGACTCACCGAGGAACATGGCTTCGCCCGCCCATTGGATGCGTGCCTTCATCGCCCAGACTCCACTGCTAAAAAAGGGTCGCCAGCTTAGCACAGGGCCCGCCTGCGTCAGCGTTTGCAACAAAAGCGATCAAAAGCAGGCTTTGCGCGGAAAATTGGCTAATCGAGTCAGAATGTGTCTGTTAAGCTGACGCCAAATCGATGGCGTAATGCCACCCTTTATGCAGCGCGTATCAATGCCGATACCCGATGAATACAACAACTCCAACTATTTAGCGCAGTCTTTTCGGGATACAACCATGGTTGCCCTTACTCCCATACCCAAAATCAAGAATCTCGACAAACTGTTGATGCATTGCCAGCGCCGCCGCTACCCGGCCAAGCACAACATCATCTGCGCCGGCGAACGCTCCGAAACCCTGTTCTTCATTATCAAAGGCTCGGTCACCATCCTGATCGAGGATGAAGACGGCCGCGAAATGATCATCGCCTACCTGAACACCGGGGATTTTTTTGGGGAGTTGGGGTTGTTCGAACAAGCCGGCAAGGAACAGGAACGCAGCGCCTGGGTGCGTGCCAAGGTCGAGTGCGAAGTGGCCGAGATCAGCTACGCCAAATTCCGCGAACTGGCCCAACAAGATCCCGACATCCTTTATGTCCTCAGCGGCCAGATTGCGCAACGCCTGCGGGACACCACGCGCAAAGTCGGCGACCTGGCATTCTTCGACGTCACCGGCCGTGTTGCACGCTGCCTGCTTGACCTGTGCAAGCAACCGGACGCCATGACTCACCCCGATGGCATGCAGATCAAGGTCACGCGCCAGGAAATCGGGCGCATTGTCGGCTGTTCACGGGAGATGGTCGGACGCGTGCTCAAAGACCTGGAAGAACGCAACCTGGTGCACGTCAAAGGCAAGACGATGGTGGTGTTCGGTACCCGTTAAACCGGCAGGAAGCTGGCCAACATCTGGCGGTACAAGGTGTCCAGCCGGCTGATCGCATCGGGCGCCGGGAAGGCTTCGTGCAGGGCGATATGGCTGTCGGCACGCACCCGCTGTTCAAGACCGCAGGCTTCATTGAAGCGATTGACCGCCGCGATCAGGTCTTCGCGATCGTTTTCCAGCAACAGCGCACCGTGCACCAGGCCCACCGGGCGCCCCCCGCTTTGACGCCAGCGCTGGGCAGTGCCAACCATTTTCCGGCCATTGAGATTGACGTTGTAGCGACCGTCGCAAAATGCGCCGTCGATCTCGCCGACAGACGCATCGCCGCCCAACTCGATCAGCAAGTCGCAGATCGGCTGACATAAACGCAGGTAACCGGTTTCGATACGATTCTGGTCGCCCTCACTGCGCGGCGGGGCGTAGACCAGGGCGATGTTGACTGTGGCACTCGACTGCGGCACCGGCTCACCGCCGGTTTCACGCAGCAGCACCGGCCAACCCGCATCGGCTGAAACCTGGCTGGCGGTTTCAAAGGCCGGCAAGCGGCTCAACCGACGCGGCATGACCAAAGCCTGATCGCTGGGTTGCCAGAACAACAACCCATACTCCCGCTCACCTGCGCAAACAGCCGCCAGCAGGTCTTGCTCGGCGGCAAGTCCTGCTTCGACGGTCATCGCCACCGGCTGCGTCATCATCAATCCAGCGTCGAACCGCTGACCGCCATGCCCCGCTCCGGGAAGAACAGGCGCTGCAATTCAGCCCCCGGGTTCTCGGCACGCATGAAGGTCTCGCCCACCAGGAACGAGTACACGCCACTGATCTCCATCAACTCCACATCGGCACGGTTGACGATACCACTCTCGGTGATCACCAGACGGTCACGCGGAATCCGCGGCAGCAGGTCGAGGGTGTTTTCCAGGCTGACTTCGAAGGTGTGCAGGTTACGGTTATTGACCCCCACCAGCGGTGTGTCGAGGGTTTTCAAGGCGCGTTCCAGCTCATCGCCGTCATGCACTTCCACCAGCACGTCGAGGCCGACGCTTTTGGCGACGGCAGCCAACTCGGCCATCTTCACGTCATCCAGCGCGGAAACGATCAGCAGCACGCAGTCGGCGCCCAGGGCACGGGCTTCGACGATCTGATACGGGTCGACCATGAAGTCCTTGCGGATCACCGGCAACTTGCACGCGGCGCGGGCCTGCTGCAGGAACAGGTCGGAACCCTGGAAGTAGTCGATATCGGTCAGCACGGACAGGCAAGTCGCCCCTCCCTTCTCATAGCTGACGGCGATTTCCGATGGCACAAAGTGTTCGCGGATCACGCCTTTGCTCGGCGAGGCTTTCTTGACCTCGGCGATCACGGCCGGTTGCTTCTGCTTGGCCTGGGCGATCAGTGCATTGGCGAAACCGCGCGGTGCATCGGCGATCTTTGCCTGGGCTTCCAGCTCGGCCAGGCTCACGCGGGCGCGCCGCTCGGCAACTTCTTCAGCCTTGCGGGCCAGGATTTTTTCCAAAACGGTCGGCACACTCATCCTTCATTCTCCATCTTGAATACTGCGGTGAATGCTCCCAGCTCTTCGAGCTTCTCACGAGCCAGACCGGTGTGCAGCGCATCGTGGGCCAAGGCAACACCCTCCTTAAGACTATAGGCGTGGTCGGCTGCATAAAGTGCCGCGCCAGCATTCAAAACAATCATCTCGGCGGCTTTCTGACCGTTCTCGGTCTTGCGACGGCCCAAGGCATCACGAATCAGTTCCAGGGAGGCCGCCGGGCTTTCCACCGCCAGGCCGTGCAGGCTCTGGCTCTTCATGCCCAGGTCTTCCGGCTCGACCCAATACTCAGTGACCTGGTCATTTTTCAGCTCCGCCACGAAGGTCGGTGCCGCCAGGCTGAATTCGTCCAGGCCGTCCTTGGAATGCACCACCAGCACATGCTTGCTGCCCAGGCGTTGCAGTACTTCGGCCAATGGCCGGCACAGCGCCTGGCTGAACACACCCACCACCTGGTGTTTCACACCGGCCGGATTCGTAAGCGGGCCGAGCATGTTGAACAGGGTACGAAGGCCGAGATCCTTGCGCGGGCCGGCGGCATGCTTCATCGCACCGTGGTGGGATTGGGCAAACATGAACCCAATACCGACGTTGTCGATACAGCGCGCCACTTGGATCGGGGTCAGGTTCAGGTAGATCCCCGCCGCTTCCAGCAAGTCGGCGCTGCCACTCTTGCCGGAGACCGCGCGGTTACCGTGCTTGGCCACAGTGCAACCCGCCGCCGCCACCACAAACGAAGAAGCCGTCGACACGTTGAAGATGTTCGCACCGTCACCGCCGGTGCCGACCACGTCGACCACACCATCGAGGGTCTTGAGCTCGACCTTGTCCGCCAGCTCGCGCATGACCGACACGGCGCCGACGATTTCGTCGATGCTCTCGCTCTTCATGCGCATGGCCATCATGAACGCGCCGATCTGCGCGTCGGTGCATTGACCGGTCATGATCTCGCGCATCACATCGCTCATTTCAGCGGTGCTCAGGTCCAGGTGGCCGACGATACGGCTCAGGGCAGTCTTGATATCCATGGAAAGTCCTTAGCGCGTGCCGCCGCTCTGCTTGAGAAAATTGGCGAACAGCTCGTAGCCCTGCTCGGTCAGGATCGATTCGGGGTGGAATTGCACCCCTTCGATATTCAGTGTCTTGTGGCGCAGGCCCATGATCTCGTCGACCGAGCCGTCCTCCAGTTGGGTCCAGGCGGTCAGTTCCAGGCAATCCGGAAGGGTTTCGCGCTTGACCACCAACGAATGGTAGCGGGTCACGGTCACCGGCAAGTTAAGCCCATGGAACACGCCCTGATCATGATGGAATACCGGACTGGTCTTGCCGTGCATCACCTGGCGTGCACGCACCACGTCACCGCCAAAGGCCTGGCCGATGGACTGGTGGCCCAGGCATACGCCCAGGATCGGCAGCTTGCCGGCGAAATACTGGATCGCCTCCAGGGAAATACCCGCCTCGGTCGGCGTGCACGGGCCTGGCGAAACCACGATGCGCTCCGGGTTCAGGGCGGCGATCTCGGCGACGGTCAGTTCGTCATTGCGCACTACCTTGACCTCGGCACCCAACTCGCCCAGGTACTGCACAACGTTGTAGGTAAAGGAATCGTAGTTATCAATCATCAGCAACATGGGGGAACCTCAGGAATTGGGGGTCTGTTCAGCCAGCGCAACGGCGCGGAACATCGCGCGGCGCTTGTTCAGGGTTTCTTCCCATTCGAGGGCCGGCACCGAGTCGGCGACAATCCCGCCACCGGCCTGCACGTGCAGCTCCCCGTCCTTGATCACGGCAGTGCGGATCGCAATGGCCGTGTCCATGTTGCCGTTCCAGGCGAAATAACCCACGGCACCGCCGTAGACTCCACGCTTGACCGGCTCCAGCTCGTCGATGATTTCCATCGCGCGGATCTTCGGCGCACCCGACAAGGTGCCCGCCGGCAGAATCGCGCGCAACGCATCCATCGCCGTCAGGCCAGCCTTCAGCTCGCCGGTAACGTTGGACACGATATGCATCACGTTGGAATAACGCTCGATCACCATCTTCTCGGTGAGCTTCACCGAACCGATTTCCGAGACACGCCCGGTGTCATTACGACCCAGGTCGATGAGCATCAAGTGCTCGGCGATTTCCTTGTCGTCGCTCAGCAGGTCTTCTTCCAGCGCCAGGTCAGCTTCTTCGGTTGCACCCCGTGGGCGCGTGCCGGCGATCGGGCGCACGGTGATCAGGTTGTCTTCGACGCGCACCAGCACTTCCGGCGAACTGCCCACCACGTGGAAGTCACCAAAGTTGAAGAAGTACATGTACGGCGTCGGGTTGAAACAACGCAGCGCCCGGTACAGATCGATCGGCGCGGCCTTGAAGTCGATGGACATACGCTGCGACGGCACCACCTGCATGCAGTCGCCGGCGAGGATGTATTCCTTGATGGTATCGACGGCCCGCTCGTAATCATCCTGGGTAAAGCTTGAACGAAAGATCGGGTCGGCCGCCGGCGGACGGCTGAGGTCCAGGCCGCGACGCGGGGTGATCGGCTGGCGCAGTTTTTCCAGCAGGGCTTCGAGGCTGGCCCGGCCTTGCTCGAACGCATCGGCCTGGGACGGGTCGGCCAGCACGATCGCGTGCATCTTGCCGGCGAGGTTGTCGAACACCACGACCGCGTCGGAGACCATCAGCAGGATGTCCGGCACGCCCAACGGGTCCGGATTCGGGCATTGCCCCAGACGTTTTTCCACATAACGCACGCAGTCATAACCGAAGTAACCCACCAGGCCGCCGTTGAAGCGCGGCAGGCCGGCAATGGTCGGCACGTTGTAGCGCGCCTTGAAGGCTTCGACGAACGCCAACGGGTCTTCGACATCATGGTTTTCGATCTCGACGCCATCATGGGTAATGCTCACATGATGGTCATGTACCCGTAGCACCGTACGGCACGGCAGGCCGATGATCGAGTAACGACCCCACTTCTCGCCGCCCTGTACGGACTCGAGCAGGTAGGAGTTAGGCTCATCGGCCAGTTTCAGGTAGATCGACAGCGGCGTGTCGAAGTCGGCCAGGGTTTCGCAGGCCAGGGGAATGCGGTTGTAGCCGGCAGCGGCCAAACGCAGGAATTCTTCGCGGGTCATGATATGCCTCGTGGCTTGAGGGTCTAACAGTCAGGTATGCAAACGTGCCGCAGGGCGCGGCCAGGAACAGTCAGGCGCGCCAACGCCAGCGGGCCAGGGCCTTGATGACTTTCATCCAGAGTTTGCGAGTGACCACCACGATGGAATTTCCAGAAGGGGACGGATCGGTGTCGGGCAACGTTATCTCAGCGCCCGCTCCCAAGCAACCGGGGATTAACAGGCGCAGGTCATCAATCACCATCGCCGGCGACTCTTCGGCGATCGGCCGACCATGGTTATAGCCGTAGCTGAGGGCCACGCACTGCACGCCCGCTGCCTTCGCCGCCTGCACATCACTGCGTGAATCGCCGACAAACAACGACTGGGAGGCCGGGATATTGGCCATTTTCATCACGAAAAACAGCGCCGCCGGGTCGGGTTTTTTCTGCGGCAGGGTGTCGCCACCGATGATCCAGCGGAAATACCGACCGATTTTCATCTGGTCCAGCAGCGGCGCGACGAAGCGTTCCGGCTTGTTGGTGATCAGGGCCATTTCCACGCCCTGCTTGCTCAGCCATTTGAGGGTGTCACGTACGCCGGGGTAGACCACGGTCAGTTCATGGCCGTCTTCATAGGCGGCGTTGAACAGCTCCAGGGCGTGTTCAGCCTCGACGTCATCCACGCCTTCGGCATCGATATTATTAGCCAGGGCGCGGCGCACCAGCATCTGCGCACCGTTGCCGACCCACTCACGCACCGACTCGATCCCGGCCGGCTTGCGCCCCAGCTTGAGCAGCATCTCGTCCACCGCCGCTGCCAGGTCGGGTACCGAGTCGATCAAGGTACCGTCCAGATCGAACATCACCAGCCGTGGCAGTTTGCCGGGGAACAGCTGCTCAAAGCCGCTCATGGACGTGCCAGCGCCAGTTCGGCACGCATCTTGTCGATGACTTCCTGATAGTCCGGCGCGTTGAAGATCGCAGAGCCGGCCACGAAGGTGTCGGCGCCCGCGGCGGCGATTTCGCGGATGTTGTTGACGTTGACCCCGCCGTCGATCTCCAGGCGGATGTCGCGACCGGAAGCATCGATCAGCGCGCGAGCTTCACGCAGCTTGTTCAGGGTGCCCGGGATGAACTTCTGGCCGCCGAAGCCTGGGTTAACGCTCATCAGCAGGACCATGTCGACCTTGTCCATCACGTACTCAAGCACACTCAACGGCGTGGCCGGGTTGAACACCAGGCCCGCCTTGCAGCCGCCTTCGCGGATCAGTTGCAGGGTGCGGTCGACGTGCAGCGAGGCTTCCGGGTGGAAGGTGATGTAGGTCGCGCCGGCTTCCACGAAGTCGCCGATGATGCGATCCACCGGGCTGACCATCAGGTGCGCATCGATCGGCGCGGTGATGCCGTACTTGCGCAGCGCCGCACACACCATCGGGCCGATGGTCAGGTTGGGCACGTAGTGGTTGTCCATGACGTCGAAGTGCACGAAATCGGCACCGGCGGCCAACACCTTGTCCACTTCCTCACCCAGGCGGGCGAAATCGGCGGAGAGAATCGATGGAGCAATAACGAAGGGCTGCATGACGCACCTTTTTTGAGCTAAATCACGATGGCGCGCATTGTATACCTCATGCTTTGCCGCGCGCACCGTGACCTGGCTCAACGGCTAGTACGCCGCCCGGTAGATTTTCTCGATATCGGCGGCGCTGAGCTTGCGCGGATTGTTACGCATCAGCCGCTCAATGCCTGCCGCCTCAACCGCCATCGCCGGGATCGCGTCCTCGGGCACGCCGAAACTGCGCAGGCCTGCCGGAATCTCGACGGCGGCACACAGTCGCGTCATCGCGTCCACTGCCTGATCGGCCGCATCGTTGACGCTCAAGCCGGTGACATTCACGCCCATGGCCTGTGCAATCTCCTGCATGCGCTCCACACAGGCCAATTTGTTCCAGTGCATCACATAGGGCAGCAACAGCGCGTTGCTCACCCCATGGGCAATGTTGAAACGCCCACCCAACGGGTACGCCAACGCATGCACCGCGCCGACCCCGGCGTTACCGAACGCCATGCCGGCCATCAGGCTGGCGGTGGCCATGTCGTCACGAGCCTGCAGGTTGGCCGGGTTGGCGTAGGCCTTGGGCAGCGCCTTGGCAATCAACTTGATCGCGCCGATGGCCAGCGCATCAGTGATCGGCGAGGCATTCAGCGACAAGTAGGACTCGATGGCATGCACCAGCGCATCCACACCACTGGCGGCGGTAACGCTGCGCGGGCAGGTGAGGGTCATTTGCGGGCTGATCAAGGCCACATCCGGCAGAAGGTAGTCGCTGACGATGCCTTTTTTCAGCTGTGCGGCCTTGTCGGAAAGGATCGCCACATTGGTCACCTCCGAACCGGTGCCGGCCGTGGTCGGGATGGCGATCAACGGCGGGCCCTTGCGCGGCACCTGGTCGACGCCAAAGAGGTCCGCCAGCGCACCGTGGTAACCGGCATAGGCGGCTACGCTTTTGGCGATATCGATGGCGCTGCCGCCGCCCAGGCCGATCAGGCCGTCATGCCCGCCCTCGCGGTAAACGCGCATGCAGTCCTCGACGATGGCGATTTCCGGGTCGGGCAGTACGCGGTCGAAAATCTCGTAGGTGCGCTCGCCCAAGTGTTCGAGGGCCAGCGCCACGGTGCCGGACTTGACCAGCGCGGCGTCGGTGACGATCAGCGGGTTGTCCACATCCAGGCGGGTGAGTTCAAAGGCCAGTTGTTCGATGGCGCCAGCGCCGGTCAGCAGTTTGTGGGCGATCTTGAATGAGGAAGTACTCATGTGCGCGGCCTCTTATTAAGTGATGGGCTGGCACAAGAGTAGCTCGGAAACTCGGGTTGCCTAGCATTCAGAGGCTGAATGGTGATTTCCAACACAACACCAAACCATGTGGGAGAGGGCTTGCCCCCTCCCACACTAGAATCTCCAGCAGGCCGTTAGACTGCCGCGGTGCGCAGTTTCTCGCTACGCCCGCGCAGCCATTCCAGGGTCAGCAACAGCAATACCGAGAAGGCAATCAACAAGGTTGCCGCCGCCGCAATCGTCGGGCTGAGGTTCTCGCGGATGCCGCTGAACATCTGACGCGGCAGCGTCGCTTGCTCAGGGCCGGCGAGGAACAGCGTCACCACCACTTCATCGAACGACGTGGCGAAAGCAAACAGCGCCCCGGAAATCACCCCCGGCGCAATCAATGGCAAGGTCACTCGGCGAAACGCCGTCAACGGCGAAGCCCCGAGGCTCGCCGCCGCCCGCACCAGGTTGTGGTTGAACCCCTGCAACGTGGCCGACACCGTGATGATCACAAACGGCACGCCCAGCACCGCATGCACCACGATCAACGAGAAGAAGCTGTTACCCAGTCCCAGCGGTGCAAAGAACAGGTAACTGGCCACACCGATAATCACCACCGGCACCACCATCGGTGAAATCACCAGTGCCATCACCAGCGCCTTGCCGGGGAAGTTGCCACGGGTCAGGCCGATGGCCGCCAGGGTGCCGAACACCATGGCCAGCACCGTGGCCGCCGGGGCGACGATGATGCTGTTCTTGAGTGCACGCATCCACTCGGCCGAGGCAAAGAAGTCCTGGTACCAGTGCAGCGAAAAGCCTTGCAACGGGTACACCAGGAAACTGCCGCTGTTGAACGACAGCGGAATAATCACCAGCACCGGCAGGATCAAGAACAACAGGATCAAGCCGCAGAGGATCCGCAAGCTGTAGAACCAGACCCGTTCAACGGGCGACATGTAAGGGCTCAGCATCGCAAGGTCTCCTCAGCTCAGGCGCAGGCGACTGGCGCCCACCAGCCGGTTGTAGATCAGGTACAGCACCACGGTGGCCAGCAGCAGCAAGCCACCCAATGCCGTCGCCATGCCCCAGTTGATACTGGTGTTGGTGTAGAACGCCACGAAGTAGCTGACCATCTGGTCGTTCGGGCTGCCCAGCAGCGCCGGGGTGATGTAGTAACCAATCGCCAGGATGAACACCAGCAGGCAACCGGCGCCGACGCCGGCATAGGTCTGCGGGAAGTACACGCGCCAGAAGCTGGTGAACGGGTGGCAACCCAGGGAAATCGCCGCACGCATGTAGGTGGGCGAGATGCCCTTCATCACGCTGTAGATCGGCAGGATCATGAATGGCAGCAGGATGTGCACCATCGAGATGTAGACCCCGGTGCGGTTGAACACCAGCTCCAAGGGTTTATCGATCAAGCCCATGCCCATCAAGGCGCTGTTGATCAGGCCGCCGGACTGCAGCAACACGATCCACGCCGCCACCCGCACCAGGATCGAGGTCCAGAACGGCAGCAACACCAGAATCATCAGCAAGTTACTCTTGCGTGCCGGCAGGTTGGCCAGCAGATAGGCCAGGGGATAGGCCAGCAGCAAGCAGATGGCAGTGATTACCAGGCCCATCCAGAAGGTACGGGCGAAGATGTCCAGGTAGATTGCCTGGTCAGGTGTGGCCGGCGCGATTTCGCCGAGGTCGTCGATGCGATGATCGACGGCCGCCAGGAGGTAGAACGGTGTCAGGCTGCTGGTATTGCGCCGGATCGCCTGCCAGTACGCCGGGTCGCCCCAGCGTTCGTCGAGGTTTTCCAACGCTTCTTTATAAGAGCCGGGCGCTTCACTGAACGGCAGCGCCCGCGCGGTTTTGGTCAGCAGGCTACGGTAGCCGGCCAGTTCCATGTTCAAGCGTTTGGACAGATCGCCCAGGGTCTGGTTTTTGCGCGCTTCGCCCAGGTCCTCGCTGAGGGCCTGGTACACCGGTTCACCCGGCAAGCCACGGCCGTCCCAGGCCGTCACCGCGACCACGGTACGCGGCAAGCCGCCCACCACTTCCGGATTGCCGACGCTCTTGAACAGCAAAGCAACGATCGGCACCAGGAACACCAGCAGCAAGAACAGCACCAGCGGCGCAATCAAGGCCTGGGCCTTCCAGCGATTGAGCCGCTCGGCACGCGCCAGGCGCTGCTTGAGGGTGGGGCTGTTGACCTCGTTCGAGGGAACGGCGATGGCCATGGCTGACTCCGGTAAGACTGAAAATGACGACAGTTTCGTGCGATGTACAACAGACCCTGTGGCGAGCGGGCTTGCCCCGCGTTGGGCTGCGCAGCAGCCCCATTAAACCCACCGCGCTCTGCCTGATCGAGCGCGGCGCCTGGTTTTAGGGCCGCTACGCAGCCCAACGCGGGGCAAGCCCGCTCGCCACAATCAGCAAACACACAACAACAGTGTTGGGTTACTTGGCCGCCCAGGAATTGAAGCGCTGCTCCAGCTGCTCGCCGTTATCCGCCCAGAAGCTCACATCGATCTGCACCTGGTTGGCGATGTTTTCCGGGGTGGTCGGCATGTCCTTGAGGATGTCCTTGGCCAGCAACGGCACGGCTTGGGTGTTGGCCGGGCCGTAGGCGATGTTTTCCGAGTAGGTCTTCTGCTGCTGAGGCTGTACTGAGAAAGCGATGAATTTCTTCGCCGCTTCGGCACGGTCCTTGGCCAGGCCTTTAGGGATGGCCCAGGCGTCGAAGTCGTAGATGCCGCCGTTCCACACCACTTTGAGGTTGCTTTCTTTCTGTACGGCGGCGATGCGGCCGTTGTAGGCCGAACTCATCACGACGTCACCGGAAGCGAGGTACTGCGGCGGCTGTGCGCCGGCTTCCCACCACTGGATCGACGGCTTGAGTTCATCGAGTTTCTTGAATGCACGGTCCTGGCCATCTTTGCCGGCCAGCACTTTGTACACGTCTTTCGGCGCCACACCGTCGGCCATCAAGGCGAACTCCAGGGTGTACTTGGCGCCTTTACGCAGGCCGCGCTTGCCCGGGAATTTCTTGGTGTCCCAGAAATCTGCCCAACTGGTGGGGGCGGAGGTGAGTTTGTCGGCGTTGTAGGCGAGCACGGTCGACCACACGAAGAAACCCACGCCACATGGCTGGATGGCGCCCTTCACATAGTCGGCGGTGTTGCCGAACAGTTTCGGGTCCAGCGGCTCGAACATGTCTTCGTCACAGCCACGGGAGAGTTCCGGCGATTCCACTTCCACCAGGTCCCAGGACACGCTCTTGGTGTCGACCATGGCTTTCACCTTGGCCATTTCACCGTTGTACTCGCCGGCGACGATCTTGCCATTGCCCGCGCTTTCCCAAGGTGCGTAGAACGCCTTGACCTGGGCCGCCTTGTTCGCGCCACCGAAGGACACGACCGTCAGGTCCGGGCCTGCCATGGCCTGGGTTGCGCCGATCAAGCCAATGGCCAGCGCCGAATACTTAAGGGATCTCAACATTGTTGTTCTCTCCACGTGCAGGGTTGGTGAAGCCAGGGGGCGATCAATTCGCCTCTAGAAGTGGGTCGAGTGCGCGAACGTGCTCGACTTGCCAGCCAATCGGTACCACGTCGCCGACCGCCAGGGCTGGGTCCAGCTCGGCAATCGGTTGTTTCACGAAAAAATCGGTCTTGCCGCAGACTTCCAGGCGCACGCGCACGTGGTCGCCCAGGTAGATGAATTCCGCCACCCGCCCCGAGAAACGGTTGACGCAGCTCTCGCTGGAACCATTGAGGCTGACGCGCTCCGGGCGCACCGACAGGGTCACCGGGCCACCGACCTGGCCGACATTCACCGCCAGTGCCTCGACCTTCTCGCCCCGTGCCAGCTCCACCACGCAGCGCTCGCCGGTGTGGCTGTGCAGGCGACCATTGAGGCGGTTGTTCTCACCGATGAAGTTGGCGACAAAGGTGTTCTTCGGTTCTTCGTACAAGGTGCGCGGCGCGGCGATCTGCTGGATCTCGCCTTGATGGAATACCGCCACGCGGTCAGACATGGTCAGCGCTTCGCCCTGGTCATGGGTCACGTACACCACAGTCACGCCGAGGCGCTGGTGCAGGTGCTTGATCTCCATCTGCATGTGTTCGCGCAGTTGCTTGTCGAGGGCGCCGAGGGGTTCGTCCATCAGCACCAATTGCGGTTCGAACACCAGCGCCCGGGCCAGCGCCACGCGCTGCTGCTGGCCGCCGGAGAGTTGTGCCGGGTAACGTTGGGCGAAGGCATCGAGCTGGACCATGCTCAACACGCGTTTGACCCGCTCGCTGATATCAGTCTTGCTCAAGCCCCGCACCGACAGCGGGAACGCCAAGTTCTCGGCGACGGTCATGTGCGGGAACAAGGCGTAGTTCTGGAACACCATGCCGATGTCGCGCTTGTGCGGTGGCACGTTGTTGATGGACCGCCCGGCCAGCTGGATTTCGCCGGCGGTCGGCGTCTCGAAGCCGGCGAGCATCATCAGGCTGGTGGTCTTGCCCGAACCGGAAGGCCCGAGCAGGGTGAGGAACTCGCCCTTGCGAATCTCCAGGTTGAGGTCTTTGACGATCAGGTTCTCGCCGTCGTAGCTCTTCTGCACGCCACGAAAGCTGACCAGCACATCATTTGAATCCACCTCGCTCATACCCGCACCTTTTTGTTTTGGACTGCTGTGGAACAAGCGTAGTCCAGGCGCCAGCCCCCGGAAATCGGGGGCCAGGAGAGAATTGCATCGGTCGGATGGAAGGTTGGGGGTAGGGATTGCCCTACAGGGATGGCGCGTACGGGACAGCACAGCCGCAAGGGGCGAGCTGCAAGCGGCAAGAATGGGTTTGACGGTGTTTTGGGAGTGTCGTTATTAGATACGTCGCTAGAGGAGCTTGTGCTCCATGGCGTACTTCACCAGTTCAGCCAGTGAGGTGATATTGAGCTTTTGCATCAACCGCGCCTTGTGCGTGCTGATGGTCTTGCTGCTCAGCGCCAGCTGCTGGGCGATGTCGTTGACGTTGGCACCCTGGGCCAGGCGTTCGAACACCGAGAATTCGCGCTCGGAAAGCAACGAATGCAGCGGCCGGGTATCGGTGAGGCCGACTTCGAAGACCATGCGGTCGGCCAGGTCCGGGTCGATGTAGCGCCCGCCGGCCGCCACCTTGCGGATCGCCGTGAGCAACAGCGCCGGGTCACTGTCCTTGGTGGCATACCCGGCGGCGCCAACCTTCAAGGCGCGGGCGGCCATTTGCGCTTCGTCGTGCATCGACAACACCAGGATGGCCGGCGGATTGTTCAGCGCACGGATGCGCGCAATCGCTTCCAGGCCGTTGACGCCGGGCATCGAGATGTCCAGCAACACCACCTCGCACGGCACGTGACGCAAGGTCTCCAGCAACTGCTCGCCATTGCCGGCTTCACCCACCACCAGCAGGTCCTTGGCCAGGCCGATCAACTGCTTGATGCCTTCACGAACAATGGTGTGGTCTTCGGCTACCAGTACACGGATCACAGGCGCTTCCTCTTGGTGTTATGCATCCAACGGCACCGTGACGCTCAGGGTGGTGCCCTCCCCCAACTCGCTGTCCAGACTCAATTGCCCGCCCATGATCAGCACTCGCTCGCGCATGCCTACCAGACCGAATGATACCGGACGGCCCTGGGCCTGGACGAAACCGACGCCGTCATCACTGATGGTCAGCCGCAGATGCGTGCCTTCCACTGCCAGGGTCAGTTCGACAGTATGCGCCTGGGCATGGCGCATCACATTGGTCAGCGCCTCCTGCAGGATGCGGAACAGGCCGATGGCCTTGGCATCGCTCAAGGTCGGCAGGTTATCCGGCACCTGGACGAGGCAAGGGATGTGCGTGCGCGCCTCAAAACGCCGCGCCTGCCATTCGATGGCCGAAGCAATGCCGGCATCCAGAATCGGCGGGCGCAGCGCGGTCGCCACATCGCGTACCAATTGGAATAACTGGGCGATCAGGCGCTTCATGCTGTTCAAGCGCTCGTGCAAACCGGGGTCGAGTTGCGCATAGGCCAGCTCGCACATCGAGGTTTCGAGCTTGAGCACCGTGAGCATCTGCCCGAGTTCGTCGTGCACTTCACGGGCGATGCGGGCCTTTTCTTCTTCGCGCACGGTTTCCAGGTGGGCAGAGAGTTCGCGCAACTGCGCTTCACTTTGCAGCAACGCGGCCAACGTCCGGCGCAACTCGGTGACGTCGTTGAGGTAGACCACCAGGTACTCGGCCTCGGCAAACCGCAGAAAACTCAAGGACACATTGGTCGGCAGGATGCTGCCATCGGCACGTCGGCAATCGGTGGCAAAGTTCTGCGGGCCGTCTTCGCTGGCCCGCGCGCGTTTCCACAGGTTGAGCCAGCGGTCCATATCCAGGCTTGGATCCAGGTCAGCCAATGGCCGCTCGATCAGTGCACCGGGGCTATAGCCGAGCATGCTTTCGGCGGCACGGTTGGCGTAGCGCACATGGCTGTCCCAGTTGACCCACAAGATGCCCACGGTGCTCTGATCGATGGAAAACTGCGTCAGGCGCAAGGCTTCGGCCCCGGCGGCGCGGGCGGCGCTTTCTTCGCGGGCGGCCAATAACCCATGCTCGAGCACCCGTTGCTGGCGGCGCTGCCAGAACACGACAACCAGGCTGGCGAGCAAAAACAGGCCCAACAACAGGCTGAGGTTTTGCCACAGGCCTGGGGTTTCCGTCAGGCGTGGGTACTTGGGTTGCAGCCAGCGGCTATGCAATTGGTCCAGGTCGCGGGCGGGGATGGCGCGCAAGGCGCTTTCCATGATGCCGGCCAGCTCCGGCCACTCCCGGCGCGTGGCCACCCGCAACAACTGTGGCAGGCCGATATCCCCCACTACCGCCAACCCGGCGAACTCCGCCTCGCCGGACAAGCGACTCAATTGCGCCTCGTCCACCACCGCATAGCGTGCCTGCTGGCTCACCAGTAGCTGCAGGGCCTGGCGCTCCATCGGCACGCCTTGCAGGTTGAGGCCGGGATAGGTGCTGCGCAGGTAGTCCGCCACGGCGCTGGGCATGCGCACGGCAACGCGGGATTGCTCATCGAGTTTCTCCAACTCCACAGCGCCGCCGCCCTCGCGGATGCCGACAATGTGCTGCGGCACACGCATGTAAGGGTCGGTGAACAACCACAGGCGTAAACCGGCCGGGGTTTGTTGCAGGCCGGGGGCGATGTCCACTTCGCCCTCGCGCACAGCGGCTTCCAGTTGCTCCTGGTTGGGGAAGTTGCGCCAGGTCAGCTCGATGTTCAGTGCCTTGGCCAACCACTGCATCAACTCGACGTTCGCCCCGGACAATCGCTGCAAACGCCGGTCGTATTGCGCATACGGCGCCTGCAATACCAGGCCCACCCGCAGTTCCGGGTGCTGGGCCAGCCACTCGCGTTGCTGCACATTGAGCTGCGCCTGGGGAGTGGCGGGCGCAGGGGCGGCATTTGCGATCAAGGCAAGGCAGCAACAGCCGATAACCAGCAGACAGCGAAAAACCATGATTGACGTCTCACATCACTGACAAATACTGACCAACCCATTAGGCTGCCGGAATCACTTCTGGCCGGGAATTTACGATGCCCTTTGTTCACCGTTCGGCACTGCCAGCATTGTGCCTGTCGCTACTTATTACCAGTGCCTTTTCCGTGCAGGCCGCTGACGCCCCCGCACCGGCCGCCGAAAAACCGGTCGAGCGCCAGCCTTTACCCGAGCGTAGCCAGGAGGAAGCCAGTGCACTGGAGCGCAAAATCCCGCAACAGGAACAGCAACAATTGCAGGCCGGCAGCGATTCATTCCTGGCCCTGTGGAAACCGGCCAACAGCGCCGAGCCCGAAGGTGTGGTGATTATCGTACCGGGCGCCGGCGAAAGTGCTGACTGGCCGCAAGCAATCAGCCCGTTGCGGCACAAATTGCCGGATGCCAATTGGGGCTCCCTCAGCCTGTCGCTGCCGGATGTGAGCGTGGACACGCTGCCACCACGTGTGATGGAAGCGCCCAAGGCTACCGTCGACACCAGCAGCAAGGAAGCGAGCACCGCCGACAAACCTATCGAACAAGCCGCCAGCGCCGAAGCCGAAGGCACCGACCCGGCCGTGGTGCCTGGCGCCGATGAACAGGACAAGACCGACGCTTCGCGCATTTTCGCGCGCATCGACGCCGCAGTGGCCTTCGCCCAGACCCAGAGCGCACGCAGCGTGGTGCTGCTCGGCCATGGCACCGGCGCCTGGTGGGCCGCACGTTATTTGAGCGAGAAGCAGCCGTCCCAGGTGCAGAAGTTCGTCATGGTCGCGGCGCAGACGCCCACCGGTCGTCACCCGGATGTGCAACAACTGGCCCCCGGCCTGAAGTTGCCGACCGCCGATGTGTTCTATCAAGACAGCGCTCAATCACGCAAAAACGCACTGGCCCGTGCCCAGGCGGCCAAGCGTTTGAAGAATGATGGCTATAAGCAGGTGTCGTTGAAAGCCTTGCCCGGCAACAGTGATGCCGGGCAGGAGCAGTTGTATCGCAGGGTTCGCGGCTGGTTGAGCCCGCAGGCCAGCGTCGACTGAAACCTAGCGGAAATCCCGGCGCTCGCGAATCAACGTATAGGCGTTGTGCAATTCACGGGTACGCTCGGTCGCCTCACGCACCTGCGCGGCGCTGGCACCCGTGCCGGCAATCTTGTCCGGGTGATGGCGACTGAGCAGGCGGCGATAAGCACGCTTGATTGCCGATGGCTCGGTGGTGGCCGTCACCCCCAGCAAGCGCAACGCCTCCTGATAAGTGATGCCGCGACTGACCAATGGCCTGTGCTCAGGCTTGAAGTCAGCGGCCAATGCCTGGAGCTGTTGTGGCGTCCAGCCCAGCCATTTGCCCCACAGGTCGATCAGGTCGCGTTCGGCGTCATCCGCCTTGCCATCGGCCCACGCCATACGCCAGCACGCGCGCAACACACCTTCGGCGGCGTGGGGCTGGGCCTTGAGCACACGCAGGTAGCTGCGCATCCGGTCAGCGCCGGACTTGCCGCGATTGAACGCCGCTATCGCACGGCGCTGGGCCGACTCGGTCATGTCCAGCGAACGCATCTCCTGACGCGCCTGCTGGATATGCCCATCCACCACACGCCCATTGCTCTTGGCCAGGCGCCCCAGCAACACAAACAACAACTCGTCATTGCGCAACGCCGGGCGCCCGCCCAGGCGCTCGCGCAATTGGGCCCAACTGCGCAGTTGCAGGCGGCGGTCCAGCGCCTGCCCCAACAGTGCGCCCAACATGGCCCCCGGAATACTGGCAATGGCAAAGCCAGCCCCCGCGCCGATCAGCGTCCCTGGCCACAGCATGCTACTGCCCCGCTGCCAGCAGGGTTTCGACCTGCGCCAGGCGCTCCAGCGTGCCGACATCAATCCAGCGTCCCGCCATGTGTTCCCCCGTTACCAGACCTTTGGCCATGGCTGCCCGCAACAGCGGCGCCAGCTTGAAGGCACCCGCGCTGCACCCCGCGAACAGCCTGGGGTCGAGCACGGAAATGCCACTGAAGGTCAGGTTATCGGCACCGGCCGCCGCATCATGAAGCAAACCCTGATCCAGGTAGAAATCGCCACCCGAAGGGTGATGCGCCGGGTTATCGACCATCACCAGATGGGCCAGGCCCTTGAGCGGTTGCTTGAGCCGGGTGAAGTCGTAATCGGTCCAGATGTCGCCGTTGACCACCAGGAACGGTTCGTCGCCCAGCAACGGCAGCGCCTGGAAAATCCCGCCGCCGGTTTCCAGCGGTTCGCCTTCGGCTGAGTAACGGATGCGCACGCCAAACTGTGCACCATCCCCCAGGTAACTCTCGATCTGTTGGCCGAGCCAGGCGTGATTGATCACGATATCGGTGAAGCCCGCCTTGGCCAATGCCTCCAGGTGATACTCGATCAGGCGCTTGCCACCGGCCTGCACCAGCGGCTTGGGCGTATGCAAGGTGAGTGGCCGCATCCGCTCACCTTTGCCGGCCGCCAGGATCATCGCCTTCATACGCTTGCCTCGGTGGGCTGGCGCAAGCTGGCGAGCAATTCACCCAGTTCGCTCAGCTCAGGGCGGTCGGCGAGCACCGCTTCTATATACGCAAAGAAGCGCGGCACATCGGCCAGGTAACGTGGCTTGCCGTCGCGATGGCAGATCCGCGCGAAGATGCCGATGACCTTGAGGTGGCGCTGCACGCCCATCAGGTCGCTGGCACGCAGGAAGTCTTCGAAGTCCGCCTGCACCGGGATGCCCAGTTTCGCGGCACGCTCCCAATAGCCGCGCTGCCAGTCCCGCACGCGGGCCTTGGGCCAACTGAGGAACGCGTCCTTGAACAGGCACGTGATGTCATAGGTGACCGGCCCGTAGACCGCATCCTGGAAATCCAGCACGCCCGGGTTCGGCTCGCTGATCATCAGGTTGCGCGGCATATAGTCGCGGTGCACCAGCACGTTCGGCTGCGCGAGGGCGCTGTCGATCAGGTGGTCACTGACGCGCTGCCAAAGCGCTTGTTGCTGTGTATCCAACTCGATACCCAGGTGCCGGCGGACGTACCACTCGGGAAACAATTCCAGCTCGCGGCGCAGCAAGGCGACGTCATAGCTGGGCAGCGGCGCGTCCATCGGCAACTGCTGGAAAGCCAGCAAGGCGTCGATGGCATCGGCAAACAAGTGATCGGCGTTTTTGTCGTCAATCACGTCCAGGTAGGTTTTTCTGCCCAGGTCATTGAGCAAAAGAAAGCCTCGGGGCAAATCTTCTGCATAAATTTTTGGAACATTTATGCCCGACTTCGCCAGCAAATGAGCGATATCGACGAAAGGTTTGCAGTTTTCCTGGGGGGGTGGAGCGTCCATTACGACAAAGGTCCGCCCCCCCCCTTCCCAACGGAAGTAGCGCCTGAAACTCGCGTCGCTGCTGGCCGCGGTCAATATGGCCGGGGGGACGGCGCCCCAGCCTTGAGTGTTGAAAAGGATCGGCAACTGCTCTTCCAGCCAGGCTTCCAGCTGTTGTAAACGTAGATCTTGCTCGGGCATTACAAGGGTCTCCGACGGCGCTAGCCGTCAAGCGGGGCATGCTTTATTATCACGCATCTTTTTCAGACCATCGAGAGGCGTGCGGCCCAAACCGCGGGCAGATGGCACGCAGGAAGCCCGGACTAATAAGATGGCATTGAAATCCCCCGCGTTTCGTAGAAAATTTCCGTTGCTGGTAACCGGCAGTCTGCTGGCCCTGCAACCCTTCGCCACCTCATTCGTGGTCGCCGCGGAACAGTATGACTGCTCAGTCTCTGCTTCGGGTGCCTGGGATTGCGCGCCAAAAACCGCCGCAACCCCACTACCACCACGCCCGGTGCATGACGGTGCAGCCGTCAGCTCCGCCAACAGCACGGCGCAGGCCGATGCTGGCGGCAACGCCGAGGCCGAGCCCAAGACCGCTCTGGTCACCGAAGCCAAGGGCCGTGGCCTGCGTTCGCGCAGCGCCGACTACAGCCACCTGGACTGGGTGCCCCGCGACAAGCTGACCGCAGCACAGTTGGCCGAAACCGGCCCTTACTGCGGCGGTGCGTACATCGAGCCGACGCGTCCTGGCATGAACGACAAGACGAACAAGAGCGATGCGCCCACCTTCATCGGTGCCAAGGCCTCTCGTTACGAGCAGGAACAACAGGTGGCAACCCTGGCCGGTGACGTCGTCATGCGCCAGGGCAGCATGCAACTGGAATCCGAGGAAGCCAGCCTGTACCAGGCCGAGAACCGTGGCGAGCTGAACGGCAACGTTCGTTTACGCGACAACGGCGCATTGATCGTGGGCGATCACGCCGAAGTCCAACTGGACACTGGCGCCGCCCAGATCGACAACGCCGAATATGTGATGCACAAATCGCGTATCCGCGGTAACGCGCTGTACGCCAAGCGTGCCGAGAACGCGATCATCCGTCTCAAGGACGGTACGTACACCACCTGCGAGCCAGACAGCAACGCCTGGCAGCTCAAGGGCAACAACATCACGTTGAACCCGGCCACCGGTTTCGGTACGGCCACCAACGCGACGTTGCGGGTCAAGAACATTCCGATCCTGTACACCCCCTACATCTATTTCCCGATCGACGACCGTCGTCAGTCCGGCTTCCTGCCACCGAGCTTCAGCACCGGCAGCGAAACCGGCTTTACCTTGGTCACGCCGTACTACTTCAACCTGGCGCCGAACTACGACGCCACGTTGTACCCGCAGTACATGACCAAGCGTGGCTTGTTGATGGAAGGCGAATTCCGCTACCTCACCAAGTCCAGCGAAGGCCAGTTCGGCGGCGCGTACCTGAACGACGACAGCGACGAGCGGAAAAAGCAGACCGATTACGAAAAAACCCGCTACATGCTCAACTGGCAACACAAGGGCGGGCTGGACTCGCGTGTACTGACCCAGGTCGACTACACCAAGATCAGCGATCCTTACTACTTCCAGGACCTCAAGTCCTATCAGGAAGGCGTCGAGAGCCGCGACTACATCAACCAGCAGGGTTCGGTAACTTATCGCGGCGACAGCTTCCAGGCTCGCTTGAACCTGCAGGCCTACCAGTTGGCAACGATTTCCCAGGTCACTCCGTATGACCGCCTGCCGCAGATCACCTTCAACGGCACGCTGCCGTACCATCCAGGTGGCCTTAACTTCAGCTACGAGACCGAAGCCGTGCGTTTCGATCGCGATCTGGAGAACGGCAACTTTATCAATGAGAACGGTGACTCAGAAGCCCGCCTGGACACCTACGTCCGCGGCCTGACCCGTGCCAACGGCACGCGCCTGAACGTAGCCCCAGCCGTCGAATACCCGATGAACTGGACCTACGGCTTCATCACGCCGAAGCTCAAGTACGTGTACACCAAGTATGACTTGGACCTAGACAACATCGGCAAGAACCAGATCGTTGCCGACCAGGCCGCAGCAGCCAGGAACGGTACCCAGTACGCCGGTGGTACGTTCAAAAGCTCCCAGGACCGTGCGGTTCCGATTGCTAGCGTCGACAGCGGCCTGTATTTCGACCGCAACACCAACTGGTTCGGCAAAGAGTATCGCCAGACCCTTGAGCCGCGTGCGTTCTACCTGTACGTACCGAACAAGGACCAGGCTGATATCCCGGTCTTCGACACCAGCGAGTACTCGTTCAGCTACGCGTCGCTGTTCCGCGATAACCGCTTCAGCGGCACCGACCGCATCGGCGACGAAAACAAGCTGTCCCTGGGCTTGACCAGCCGCTGGATCGAAGAGAACGGCTTCGAGCGTCAGCGCGTATCCGTCGGCCAGGCCGTGTACTTCAAGGACCGTGAAGTTCAACTTCCAGGTATCCTGGCGGCGGACCGTGCCGACGCACAGTCCGACGTTTCGCCGGTTGCCCTGGACTACGAGTTCCGCTTCAACCGTGACTGGCGCGCCACTGCCGACTACAACTGGGACACCGAGGAACACAGCCCTCGTTCCGGTAGCGCGATGCTGCACTACCAGCCGGAAGACAACCCGAACAAGATCATCAACGTCGGTTATCGCTATCGCAATGACCAAGTCGTCTACAACCAGCTGACCGGCAAATGGCAGTTCGGTGGTGACTACGGGCAACCAGGTGATCCGAACTTCGTGAAGGATTACTACAAGATCCAGCAACACGACTTCTCGATGATGTGGCCGATCATTCCACAATGGAACCTGATCACTCGCTGGCAGTACGACTACGCCCGCAACCGTACCCTGGAAGCCTTCGGTGGTTTCGAGTACGACAACTGCTGCTGGAAACTGCGCGTCATCAACCGTTACTGGGTTTCCAACGACGAATACAGCCAGATCGCCCCGCTTAACGAAAAGGGTGACCACGGGCTCTTCTTCCAGATCGTCCTCAAAGGACTCGGCGGCCTGACCGGCGCCAAGGTAGAGAGCTTCCTCGACAAAGGCATTGAAGGTTATCGTGAACGTGAAGACCAAGCTTTCTGATTGTCTGCGCCCGCTAGTGCTGGGCGCGCTGTTCCTGGGTGCCGCATCGGTACACGCTGCGGTTCAAGAACTGGATAAGGTCGTGGCCATCGTCGATAACGACGTGATCATGCAGAGCCAACTGGACCAGCGCGTCAAGGAAGTCCAGCAGACCATCGCCAAGCGTGGCGGTGGCGTGCCGCCGACCAGCGTCCTGGACCAGCAGGTGCTGGAGCGCCTGATCGTCGAGAACCTGCAACTGCAGATCGGCGATCGTTCCGGCATCCGTATTTCGGACGAAGAACTGAACCAGGCAGTCGGCACCATTGCCCAGCGCAACAACATGAGCATCGATCAATTCCGCGCGGCCCTGGCCCACGATGGCCTTTCGTATGACGACGCCCGTGACCAGATCCGCCGTGAAATGATCATCAGCCGTGTGCGTCAGCGCCGTGTTGCCGAGCGGGTCCAGGTATCCGAACAGGAAGTGAAGAACTTCCTGGCATCGGACCTCGGCAAGATGCAACTCTCCGAAGAACTGCACCTGGCCAATATCCTGATCCCGACACCGGACAGCGCCAACTCCGAGCAGCTCAATGCCGCCGCCGCCAAGACCCAGGCTATCTATGATCGCCTCAAGGCCGGTGCTGATTTCGCCCAGATGGCCATTGCCCAATCCGGTAGCGACAACGCCCTCGAGGGCGGCGACATGGGCTGGCGTAAAGCCGCTCAGTTGCCACCTCCGTTCGACCGTGAACTGAGCGCCATGGCCGTGGGTGATATCACCAAACCAGCCCGCACCCCAGGTGGTTTCATCATCCTGAAGTTGCTGGAGCGTCGCGGTGGCGAGACCTCGCTTAAAGACGAAGTGCATGTTCGTCATATCCTGGTCAAACCAAGCGAAATCCGCACCGAAGCGCAAACCAAGGAACTGGCCCAGAAGATCTACGACCGCATCGAAAGCGGTGAAGACTTCGCCACCCTGGCCAAGAGTTTCTCGGAAGACTCGGGTTCTGCCCTCAACGGCGGCGACCTGAACTGGATCGACCCGAAAGCCCTGGTGCCGGAGTTCCAGCAGGTGATGGCCGATACGCCGCAGGGCGTGTTGTCCAAGCCGTTCAAGACCCAATATGGCTGGCATGTGCTGGAAGTCCTTGGCCGTCGCGCCACCGACAACACCAGCCAGGCCCGCGAGCAACAAGCGCTGAACGTACTGCGTAACCGCAAATACGATGAAGAACTGCAAACCTGGCTGCGTCAGATCCGTGACGAAGCCTACGTTGAAATCAAGCTACCAGGCGCCCAGACAGGCACCGACCAGGCAGTGCAGTGAAACCCCAGCGTTTCGCGGTGACACCCGGCGAGCCGGCCGGCATTGGTCCTGACCTGTGCCTGCTGCTCGCCTCGCAACCCCAGCCACACCCCCTGATCGCCATTACCAGCCGTGACCTGCTCCTTGAGCGGGCCGCGCAGCTGGGTGTGGCAGTCACTTTGCTGGACGTGGCGCCGGGCAACTGGCCGGACCTGCCCGCCCCCGCCGGCAGCCTGTATGTGTGGGACACCCCACTGCAGGCCAAAGTCGTCGCCGGGCAACTGGACAAGGCCAACGCAGCGTTCGTGCTCGAAACCCTGACCCGCGCCGGGCAAGGCTGCATCGACGGCGACTTCGCCGGCATGATCACCGCACCCGTGCACAAGGGCGTGATCAACGAATCCGGCATCGCCTTTTCCGGCCACACCGAATTCCTTGCCGAACTGACCCACACTGAGCAAGTGGTGATGATGTTGGCCACGCGCGGCCTGCGGGTCGCCCTGGTGACCACGCACCTGCCACTGCGCGACATTGCCGATGCCATCACCGTCGAGCGACTGGAGCGCGTGACACGCATCCTGCACGCCGACCTGCAACAGAAATTCGGCATCGCCCAACCGCGCATCCTGGTCTGTGGGCTTAACCCCCACGCCGGTGAAGGCGGCCACTTGGGCCACGAAGAAATCGACATCATCGAACCCACCCTGGAGCGTCTGCGCCAAGAAGGCATGGACCTGCACGGCCCGCTGCCTGCGGACACTCTGTTTACCCCCAAATATCTGGAGCACTGCGATGCAGTGCTGGCGATGTACCACGACCAGGGACTGCCGGTGCTTAAATACAAAGGCTTCGGCGCCGCCGTCAACGTGACATTGGGCTTGCCGATCATCCGCACCTCCGTCGACCATGGCACCGCCCTGGACCTGGCGGGCAGCGGCAGGATCGATACCGGTAGCCTGCACGTGGCCCTGGAAACCGCCTATCAGATGGCCGAGACCCGTATATGACTGAGCATTACCAACACCGGGCGCGCAAGCGCTTCGGGCAAAACTTCCTGCACGACGCTGGCGTGATCGACCGCATCCTGCGCTCCATCCATGCCAAGCCCGAAGACCGTCTGCTGGAAATCGGCCCGGGCCAGGGCGCGCTGACTCAAGGCCTGCTGGCCAGCGGCGGCCAATTGGATGTGGTGGAGCTGGACAAGGACCTGATCCCGATTCTCAACCAGCAGTTCGCCGGCAAGCCCAACTTCAACCTGCATCAGGGCGATGCGCTGAAGTTCGACTTCAACACTCTCAACGCCGCACCCAACAGCCTGCGCGTGGTGGGTAACCTGCCGTATAACATCTCTACGCCGCTGATTTTCCACCTGCTGAACAACGCCGGGATCATCCGCGACATGCACTTCATGCTGCAAAAGGAAGTGGTCGAACGCCTCGCGGCAGGCCCTGGCGGTGGTGATTGGGGCCGCCTGTCGATCATGGTTCAGTACCACTGCCGCGTCGAACACCTGTTCAACGTCGGTCCGGGTGCCTTCAACCCGCCGCCGAAGGTCGATTCGGCGATTGTGCGCCTGGTGCCCCACGCGGTACTGCCGCACCCGGCCAAAGACCATCGCCTGCTGGAACGCGTCGTACGCGAAGCGTTCAACCAGCGCCGCAAGACCCTGCGCAACACGCTCAAGGCCTTGCTGAGCAACGCCGAGATCGAAGCTGCCGGCGTCGATGGCAGCCTGCGTCCCGAGCAACTGGACCTGGCCGCGTTCGTACGCCTGGCCGACCAGTTGGCCATCCAGCCTGCGCCCGCAGCGCAATAGAGCATCCCGGGGATAGGCCAGACAGCATGTCTGGCCTAGTGCCCACCTCTTGGCCTAGACTGACCCGCATCTGCTGTCCTCTGCTTTTAAGGCCTCTTGCATGTCCGATCCTCGCTACCAGATCGACGTCAGCGTCGTCACCCGCTTCCTGGCGGACCAATCGCAACCTGAACAGAACCGCTTCGCCTTTGCCTACACCATCACGGTGAAAAACAACGGGCTGGTACCGGCCAAGTTGCTGTCACGCCACTGGGTGATCACCGACGGTGACGGCCAGGTCGAAGAAGTGCGCGGCGCAGGCGTGGTCGGCCAGCAGCCGCTGATCGACAGCGGCGCCAGCCACACCTACAGCAGCGGCACGGTGATGACCTCCAAGGTCGGCACCATGCAAGGCTCGTATCAAATGAAGGCCACCGACGGCCAACTGTTCGACGCCATCATCGCGCCGTTCCGTCTTGCCGTGCCGGGAGCCCTGCACTGATGACGACGTATGCGGTCGGCGACCTGCAAGGTTGCCTGGAGCCGCTCAAGTGCCTGCTTGAGCGCGTAGCCTTCGATCCGGCAAGTGACCGCCTGTGGTTGGTCGGTGACCTGGTCAATCGCGGCCCGCAGTCCCTGGAGACGCTGCGCTACTTATATAGCCTGCGCGATTCCCTGGTGTGCGTATTGGGCAACCACGACCTGCACCTGCTGGCGGCCGGCAACAACATCGAGCGCCTGAAAAAGGGCGATACCTTGCGGGAAATCCTCGAAGCGCCCGATCGCGCCGCGTTGCTCGACTGGTTGCGCCGCCAGAAAATCATGCATTACGACGAAGGCCGTGACGTGGCCCTGGTCCATGCAGGCATCCCGCCCCAATGGTCATTGAAGAAAGCACTCAAGTGCGCCGCTGAAGTCGAGAGCGCCCTGACCGATGACAATCTGTACACCGCCTACCTCGACGGGATGTACGGCAACGAGCCGGTGAAGTGGGACAACGACCTGACCGGCGTCGCACGCCTGCGGGTCATCACCAACTACTTCACGCGCATGCGCTTCTGCACCGCCGAGGGCAAGCTGGATCTCAAGAGCAAGGAAGGCGCCGACACCGCGCTTCCCGGCTATAAGCCTTGGTTCGCCCACAAAGAACGCAAGACCCGTGACACCAGGATCATTTTCGGTCACTGGGCTGCACTTGAAGGCAAGTGCGATGAGCCTGGCGTATTCGCCCTCGACACCGGTTGCGTGTGGGGCGGCGCCATGACGCTGATGAACGTCGACACCGGCGAGCGTTATAGCTGCCAGTGCGAATCCCCCCTGCCCGTTACATTGCCGGCCACCGCCAGGCCCTAGGAGCCATCCATGAGCGAATTCAAACGTATCCCTCCCGAACAAGCCCAGGCCCTGCGCGAGCAAGGTGCCGTGGTGGTCGATATCCGCGACCAGCCGACCTACAACGCCGCGCACATCACCGGTGCCAGGCACCTGGACAACGTCAACATCGCCGACTTCATCCGCGCCGCAGACCTTGACGCACCGGTAATCGTGGCCTGCTACCACGGCAACTCCAGCCAGAGCGCGGCGGCCTACCTGATCAGCCAGGGCTTCTCCGACGTCTACAGCCTGGACGGCGGCTTTGAGCTGTGGCGTACGACCTATCCTGCGGAAATTTCCTCGGGCGATTCGCAATAATTTTTTTCACACCCCGCTACCCCGCGTGACGCTTGGGCTTGCGCCGTTTCTGACGAACGGCGCAGCCAAACTAATTGCGCATCGCGCCTTGACCTCTCCGATTCCGAACTATCCTTAAGCGCAGGCCATCCGAATCAGGGGAGAGCCGGTACACCGGCGTGCGGGTCATCGGTAGCGTTTCAGGGTGTTCTGGGGGGAAAACAGCCATTGGCGTCTGCCAATGTCTGCCAGCATCGACTGATTGATCCGGCGTCGGCTCCACGTATCGAGCGAGGTGACGACGTCATGAGTATTTTTAGCCACTTCAAAAACCGCTTCGAATCCACACAGCAGGAAGAACTCACGCTGCAAGAGTATCTCGAGCTGTGCAAACAGGATCGCAGCACCTATGCGTCTGCCGCCGAACGTTTGCTGCTGGCGATAGGCGAGCCGCAACTGATAGACACCTCGAACAATTCGCGGCTGTCGCGAATATTCTCCAACAAGGTGATCCGTCGCTACCCGGCCTTTGAAGACTTCCATGGGATGGAAGAATGCATCGACCAGATCGTCTCCTACTTCCGCCATGCCGCCCAAGGCCTGGAAGAGAAGAAACAGATCCTCTACCTGCTCGGCCCCGTCGGCGGCGGCAAGTCGTCCCTGGCCGAGAAGCTCAAACAACTGATCGAGAAGGTGCCCTTCTACGCCATCAAGGGCTCGCCGGTCTTCGAGTCGCCCCTGGGCCTGTTCAACGCCACGGAAGATGGCGCGATCCTCGAAGAAGACTTCGGCATCCCGCGCCGCTACCTCAACACCATCATGTCGCCCTGGGCCACCAAGCGCCTGGCCGAGTTCGGCGGTGACATCAGCCAGTTCCGCGTGGTCAAGCTCTACCCGTCCATCCTCAACCAGATCGGCGTGGCCAAGACCGAACCGGGCGATGAGAACAACCAGGACATCTCGGCCCTCGTGGGTAAGGTCGATATCCGCAAACTCGAGGAATTCCCGCAGAACGACGCCGACGCCTACAGCTATTCCGGCGCGCTGTGCCGGGCCAACCAGGGCCTGATGGAGTTCGTGGAGATGTTCAAGGCACCGATCAAGGTGCTGCACCCACTGCTTACCGCCACACAGGAAGGCAACTACAACAGTACCGAAGGCCTCGGTGCGATTCCGTTTACCGGGATCCTGCTGGCCCACTCCAACGAATCGGAGTGGCACACCTTCCGCAACAACAAGAACAACGAAGCCTTCATCGACCGGATCTATATCGTCAAGGTGCCTTACTGCCTGCGGGTCAGCGATGAAATCAAGATCTACGACAAGCTGCTGTTCAACAGCTCCCTGTCCAAGGCGCATTGCGCACCCGACACCTTGAAGATGCTTGCCCAGTTCACCGTGCTGTCACGCCTCAAGGAGCCGGAAAACTCGAATATTTACTCGAAGATGCGCGTGTACGACGGCGAAAACCTCAAGGATACCGACCCCAAGGCCAAATCGATCCAGGAATACCGCGATACCGCCGGCGTGGATGAGGGCATGAACGGCCTGTCGACGCGCTTTGCGTTCAAGATCCTGTCCAAGGTCTTCAACTTCGACCCTCACGAAATTGCCGCCAACCCGGTGCACTTGCTCTATGTGCTGGAACAGCAGATCGAACAGGAGCAATTCCAGGCGGAAACCCGCGAACGCTACCTGCGCTTCCTCAAGGAATACCTGGCGCCGCGCTACATCGAGTTCATCGGCAAGGAAATCCAGACTGCGTACCTGGAGTCCTACAGCGAGTACGGCCAGAACATCTTCGACCGCTACGTGCTGTACGCCGACTTCTGGATCCAGGACCAGGAATACCGCGACCCGGAAACCGGCGAGATCCTCAACCGCGTCGCCCTCAACGAGGAACTGGAAAAGATCGAAAAACCCGCCGGCATCAGCAATCCGAAGGATTTCCGCAACGAAATCGTCAACTTCGTGCTGCGCGCCCGCGCCAACAACAATGGCAAGAACCCGACCTGGCTCAGCTACGAGAAGCTGCGGGTGGTCATCGAGAAGAAGATGTTCTCCAACACCGAGGACTTGCTGCCGGTCATCAGCTTCAACGCCAAGGCCAGCAAGGAGGATCAGCAAAAACACAACGACTTCGTCACACGAATGGTCGAGCGCGGCTACACCGACAAACAGGTACGGCTGCTGTCCGAGTGGTACCTGCGGGTGCGCAAATCGCAGTAAGGCAGCGACAGGCGTGCGCTGCCGGGCTTCTGGCCTGGCAGCCGACCGCTTGTCTCTAAGCTTCCAGCTCGCGGCTTGAAGCTTGTAACGTGAAGCTGCCCGGAGGGCTCCCCATGAGCTATGTGATCGACCGACGCCTCAATGGCAAGAACAAGAGCACGGTAAACCGCCAGCGTTTCCTGCGGCGTTACCGTGACCACATCAAAAAGGCCGTCGAAGAGGCCGTCAGTCGCCGCTCCATCACGGACATGGAGCATGGCGAACAAATCAGCATTCCCGGACGGGACATTGACGAACCGGTGCTGCACCACGGCCGGGGCGGTAAACAGACCGTCGTGCACCCCGGCAACAAGGAGTTCACCACCGGCGAGCATATCCAGCGTCCCCAAGGGGGTGGCGGCGGCAAAGGTCCGGGCAAGGCGGGCAACTCCGGCGAAGGCATGGACGAGTTCGTGTTCCAGATCACCCAGGAAGAATTCCTCGAATTCATGTTCGAGGACCTGGAACTGCCCAACCTGGTCAAGCGCAACCTGACCGGTACCGACACCTTCAAGACCGTACGCGCGGGTATCAGCAACGAGGGCAACCCCTCGCGCATCAACATCATCCGCACCCTGCGCTCGGCCCATGCCCGGCGTATCGCACTGTCGGGCAGCAGCCGCGCCAAACTGAAGGAGGCCAAGGAAGAGTTAGCGCGCTTGAAGCGTGAAGAACCGGACAACTTCGGGGATATCCAGCAAATAGAGGCAGAAATCGAGAAACTCAGCGCGCGTATTCACCGCGTGCCGTTCCTCGATACCTTTGACTTGAAATACAACCTGCTGGTCAAGCAACCCAACCCCAGCTCCAAGGCCGTGATGTTCTGCCTGATGGACGTGTCCGGCTCCATGACCCAGGCCACCAAGGACATCGCCAAGCGCTTCTTCATCCTGCTGTATCTGTTCCTCAAGCGGAACTACGACAAGATCGACGTGGTATTTATCCGCCATCACACCAGCGCCCGGGAAGTCGACGAAGAGGAGTTCTTTTACTCACGGGAAACCGGCGGCACCATCGTCTCCAGCGCCTTGAAGTTGATGCAGGAGATCATGGCCGAGCGCTACCCGGCCAATGAGTGGAACATCTACGCCGCGCAAGCCTCGGACGGTGACAACTGGAACGACGATTCGCCCATCTGCCGCGACATCCTGATCAACCAGATCATGCCGTTCGTGCAGTACTACACGTATGTCGAAATTACCCCCCGTGAGCACCAGGCGCTGTGGTTCGAATACGAGCGCATCGGCGAAGCCTTCGCCGACACGTTCGCCCAGCAGCAACTGGTCTCGGCCGGCGATATCTACCCGGTCTTCCGTGAACTCTTCCAGCGCAGGTTAGTGACATGACCGCCAAAAAAGAGCAAAAACGCCACCCCATCTCCACGGGGTCAGAGTGGACCTTTGAACTGATCCAGGCTTATGACCGGGAAATCAGCCGTATCGCCGCGGGGTATGCCCTGGACACCTACCCCAACCAGATCGAAGTGATTACCGCCGAACAGATGATGGATGCCTACGCCTCGGTGGGCATGCCGCTGGGCTATCACCACTGGTCCTACGGCAAGCACTTCCTCAGCACCGAAAAGTCCTACACCCGCGGCCAGATGGGCCTGGCCTACGAGATCGTGATCAACTCCGACCCGTGCATCGCCTACCTGATGGAAGAAAACACCATCTGCATGCAGGCACTGGTGGTGGCCCACGCCTGCTACGGGCATAACAGCTTCTTCAAGGGCAACTACCTGTTCCGCACCTGGACCGACGCCAGTTCGATCATCGATTACCTGGTGTTTGCCAAGCAGTACATCATGCAGTGCGAGGAGCGCCACGGCATCGATGCGGTAGAGGACCTGCTCGACTCCTGCCACGCGCTGATGAACTACGGTGTCGACCGCTACAAGCGCCCCTACCCGATTTCCGCCGAGGAAGAACGCCTGCGCCAGAAGGAGCGCGAAGAACACCTGCAGAAGCAGATCAATGACCTGTGGCGCACCATTCCCAAAAAGACAGGAAAAAACAGCGACAAGGATAATGTACGCTTCCCCGCCGAACCTCAGGAAAACATCCTGTACTTCCTGGAAAAACACGCGCCGTTGCTGGAGCCCTGGCAGCGGGAAATCGTGCGTATTGTGCGCAAGATCGCGCAGTATTTTTATCCACAGCGCCAGACCCAGGTGATGAACGAAGGCTGGGCCACGTTCTGGCACTACACACTGATGAATGACCTGTACGACGAAGGCCTGGTCACCGACGGCTTCATGATGGAATTCCTCACCTCCCACACCAGCGTGGTCTTCCAACCCGGCTTCGACAGCCCTTACTACAATGGCATCAACCCTTATGCGCTGGGCTTTGCGATGTACCGCGATATCCGCCGCATGTGCGAGCACCCCACCGAAGAAGACCGCCGCTGGTTCCCGGAAATCGCCGGCAGCGACTGGCTCTCCACCATCAAGTTCGCCATGAGCAGCTTCAAGGACGAGAGTTTTATCCTGCAGTACCTGTCACCTCAGGTGATCCGCGACCTCAAGCTGTTCAGCATCCTCGACGACGACCTCAAGGATGACCTGGTGGTGCCGGCCATCCACGACGAGCCTGGCTATCGCACCATCCGTGAAACCCTGGCGGCGCAGTACAACCTGGGCAACCGCGAGCCCAACGTGCAGATCTACAGTATCGACGTGCGCGGCGACCGCTCGCTGACCCTGCGGCACCAGCAGCACGATCGCAAACCTTTGGGGGAATCCACCGAGGAAGTACTCAAGCACCTGCATCGGCTGTGGGGCTTCGATATTCACCTGGAAACCCTGCAAGGCGATCAGGTGATGAAGACCCACCATGTGCCACCGCGCAGCGATCACAACGACAACGACTACGGTCGCCTGGATCTGGCTGTCGTTCATCTCTGAAACAGCAAAGCCTCCATTGGTCAGGCACAGGCGGTATCCTGTGCCGCTAACGGAGGCTTTTTCATGAAAACCTATAAAGTCGGCGGTGCGGTACGGGATCGCCTCTTGGGCATCCCGGTCACCGATATTGACCGCGTCGTGGTGGGCGCGACTGCCGAAGAGATGCTCGCCAAGGGCTATAAGCCGGTGGGCGCAGACTTCCCAGTGTTCCTCGATCCAACGAACGGCGACGAGTACGCCCTCGCCCGCACCGAACGCAAGAGTGGCCGGGGTTACGGCGGCTTTGTGTTTCACGCGAGCCCCGAAGTGACGCTGGAAGAAGACCTGATCCGTCGCGACCTGACCATCAACGCCATGGCGCAAGACGATGACGGTAACTTGATCGACCCTTATCACGGCCAACGCGATCTTCAAGCGCGCATTCTGCGCCACGTTTCCCCGGCGTTCGCCGAAGATCCCCTGCGCGTACTGCGAGTGGCACGATTTGCTGCACGTTATGCGCCCCTGGGGTTCACCGTCGCGCCGGAAACACTGGAGCTGATGCGTCAACTCAGCGAATCCGGCGAACTGGAAGCCCTGACGCCGGAGCGCAGCTGGAAAGAAATCTCCCGGGCGCTGATGGAAGATCAACCTCAGGTGTTTATTCAGGTGCTGCGTGACTGCCAGGCCCTGAAAACCTTGATGCCCGAAGTCGATGCACTGTTCGGCGTGCCACAACCCGAAGCCCATCACCCGGAAATCGACACCGGCGTGCACACCCTCAGCGTGCTAGAACAAGCCGCTTTGCATCAACAGCCACTGACTGTGCGCTGGGCCTGCCTGCTCCACGACCTGGGCAAGGGTACGACGCCTGTGGATAAGTTGCCGCAGCACATCGCCCACGAACACCGGGGCTTGAAGCTGATCAAGGCGGTCAACGAACGCTTCAAGGTGCCGAGGGATTGCCAGGAATTAGCACTGCTGGTGGGCCAATATCACACCCACGGCCATCGCGCTCTGGAGCTGAAGGCCTCGACATTGCTGGAGTTGCTGCAAAGCTTCGACGTGTACCGGCGGCCACAGCGCTTTGAAGAGTTCGTGGTCGCCTGCGAGATGGACGCCCGAGGCCGCAAGGGTCTGGAGCAAAGAAGTTATCCACAGGCGGATTATTTGCGCGGAGCGGCAAAAGCAGCTCGCGAGGTTGCGGTGGCCCCCCTGCTGGAGAAAGGCTTCAAAGGCCCGGAGCTGGGTGAGGCGCTCAAACGCGAACGGCTCAAGGCACTAAAAACCTACAAGGAACAACACGCACTCATTTAGGAGCGAGCTTGCTCGCGAAGAACGTCAACGATAACGCAGCGCTCTCCGGTTTTTCGCGAGCAAGCCCGGCTCCTACAGGAGAGCGCCCGGCGTCAGTTGTCGGCCCTGCCATTCAAACGCGACAGGCGCCAGCACTTGGTCGATCTGCGTATCGCGCCACAAATCGGCCAGCGTCTTGCCCACCTCAGGATGCACGCGTTCCGGCGCCATCAGCGACAGCGGCCACAACACAAAGGCGTTTTTCAGGATTTCCGCACGCGGCAAAACCAAACCATCGAAATTGCCCACCAGATCGCCATACAACAACACGTCGATATCCAACGGCAGCCCTTTGCGGTCCGGCGCATAACGACCGTTGTCGGCCTCGATGAATTTCAACCGGCGGTCCAGTTCCATCAACGGCAGATCGGTATACGCCGACACCACCAGATTGAAGAACGGCCCACTCTTGATGCCCACCGGCTGGCTTTCGAACACCGCCGAGCAACGCATATCGGTCAAGAAACTCGCCAGCGCATCCAAGCCGGCGCACAGGTGAGACTCGCGCTCGATATTGCTGCCTAGGCCAAGGTAAACCTGAGTTAGCGACATCCGCGCTCGATCTCCACGCCCACGCCTTTGGCAGCCGGCACGGCACCAGGCTTGGTCAGCTTGAGGTGCAGCCAGGGAATCTGGAATTCATTCATCAACACTTGCGCGAGGCGTTCGGCAAAGGTTTCCACCAGTTGGTACTGGGATTGCTCGGCAAAGGCCTGGATGCGCGCGGACACGCTGGCGTAATCCAGCGCAAGGGTCAGGTCGTCACCGGCCGCAGCCGGGCGGTTGTCCCAGGCAAAGCTCAGGTCCAGGCGCAGGCATTGGCGGATTCCGCGCTCCCAGTCGTAGGCCCCGATGACGGTGTCGACTTCCAGGCCTTCGATAAACACTCTGTCCAAGCACTCTTCTCCGCAGCACGACAAGGGCGCGATGCCCCGTTAGAATCAGGGCGTCCTCGCCCGGAATAGTTAGCATGTTTTGGTCACTGGCGATCTTCGCCTACCTGCTCGGCTCGCTGTCCTTCGCCATTTTGCTCAGCCGCCTGACGGGAAACCCCGATCCGCGAATGAGTGGCTCAGGCAATGCCGGCGCCACCAATATGTTGCGCCTGGCCGGCAAGAAACTCGCCGTACTGACGCTACTGGGCGACCTGTGCAAGGGCTTGTTGCCCGTGCTGATCGCCAGCCTCGCCGGCCTGCCTCTGCAACAACAGGCCTGGATCGGCGTCTGCGCGGTCCTGGGCCATCTGTTTCCCCTGTACTTCCGCTTTCGTGGCGGCAAAGGCGTCGCCACGGCGGCCGGCATGTTGCTGGGGATCTACCCACCGGCAGCGTTACTGGCTGTACTCGCCTGGCTGTTGACGTTCTACCTGACCCGCACCAGCTCACTCGCCGCACTGATCGCCACCCCGCTCACCCTGCCGCTACTGGCCTGGCAAGAACCGGCGGCGCTGCTGCCGATGAGCGTGCTGACACTGCTGATCGTCTGGCGCCACCGTGGCAATTTACGCGACCTGTTTGCCGGGCGCGAACGGCATTTTTAAATACCGTCAATTCAGGTTGCGGTGTTACAGCGGCGACAACTGCTCCATCGGCCAGCGCGCCTGCACGCTGATCGCCAGGCTTTCATGCTGCCCGGCCTGCAGGCGCTGGCAACCGGCGTAGGCGATCATCGCGCCGTTGTCGGTGCAGAACTCCGGACGTGCGTAGAACACATCGCCCTTCATATCGCTGAGCATTTTTTCCAGCGAAGTGCGCAAAGCCTTGTTGGCACTGACGCCGCCGGCGATCACCAGGCGCTTCATGCCCGCCTGTTTCAGGGCGCGCTTGCACTTGATGGTCAAAGTCTCCACCACGGCCTGCTGGAACGCCAGCGCGATGTCGCAACGGGCTTGCTCACTGTCGTCCCCGGCGCTGACGCTCTGCTGCCAGGTGTTCAGCGCGGAGGTTTTCAAGCCGCTGAAGCTGAACATCAGGCCTGGGCGATCACACATCGGGCGCGGGAAGGTGTAGCGGCCGGCCACGCCTTTTTCAGCGAGGCGTGCGATTTCCGGGCCACCCGGATAATTGAGGCCCATCATCTTCGCGGTCTTGTCGAACGCTTCACCGGCGGCGTCATCCAGGGATTCACCCAGAAGGGTGTATTGGCCGATGCCATCCACCTGAACCAACTGCGTATGGCCGCCCGAAACCAACAAAGCGACGAACGGGAACTGTGGCGGGGTTTTCTCCAGCATCGGAGCCAACAAATGGCCTTCCATATGGTGCACGCCGAGCGCCGGAATGCCCCAGGCAAACGCCAGCGCCTGAGCGCAAGAGGCCCCAACCAGCAGGGCCCCGACCAATCCGGGGCCGGCCGTGTAGGCGATAGCGTCGATCTCGGTCGGCACGCAGCCGGCCTCGTCCAGCACCTGGCGGATCAGGGGCAGCATGCGCTTGACGTGATCACGGCTGGCCAGCTCCGGCACCACGCCGCCATAGGCACGGTGCAGGTCGATCTGGCTGAACAGCGCATCGGCCAGGAGCCCGCGTTCACTGTCGTAAAGTGCGACACCGGTTTCGTCGCAGGAGGTTTCAAGTCCCAGTACTAGCATGGGTTTGCGCCTTGTAGAGGCTGAATTCGAAGGCGCGCATAATAGTCGCCACTCCCCCTCCCGACTAGCGGTTTTCGATCAGAGGCTTTGCATTCCGGGCAATGAGGGGTTAACATCCGCAACCCTTAAAAACCGACGACCTCAGCCGCGAATTTTTTGCGACGAGAACGTTGATCCCGGTAATGAAAGAAGGTAGCTCTGGATGCCAGCCGTCAAAGTTAAAGAGAACGAACCCTTCGACGTAGCTCTGCGTCGTTTCAAGCGCTCCTGCGAAAAAGCCGGTGTACTGGCTGAAGTTCGTAGCCGCGAATTTTACGAGAAGCCAACTTCTGAGCGTAAGCGTAAAGCAGCAGCCGCTGTCAAGCGTCACGCCAAGAAAGTTCAGCGCGAACAGCGCCGCGCCGTTCGTCTGTACTAATACACAGACGTTCGTAGCAAGCTTCTGCCAAGCCCGGCCCTCAGCCGGGCTAATGGCATTTGCGGATATCGCTTGATGCTTCACCGTTGACGCCGCACATGCGACCGAGACAACTGCTTCACACGTCAGGACTGGCTCTTTTGCCAGCGGTGCACGTCTCTTCTGACGAGCCTATCAAGGCTACTGACGAGCACACTCATTCTGTAAACAGCCGACCAACCGTGTCGACTGCGCCCAACGAGGCGTTTCCGAGGCCCGTCACCGGCCAAGACCGGGCGCCGGGGCAACATTTCCACACCGAAGACTGATCAGAAACTAACGTCAGTGAATATTCGGCAGATACACTTCCGTACACCCCATGCAGTCGCTGGATGCTCGAGCACTCGATACGCGCGCTTGAACACCTCACGGGCCCTCATTTACACGCAGTGATGACGAGAACGCCATGGCCGGGCTGATTCCCCAGAGCTTTATTGACGACCTTCTGAACCGCACCGACATCGTCGATGTGGTCAGCTCGCGCGTGCAAATGAAGAAGGCCGGCAAGAACTACACCGCTTGCTGCCCGTTCCATAAGGAAAAGACTCCGTCGTTCAGCGTCAGCCCAGACAAGCAGTTCTACTACTGCTTTGGCTGCGGCGCGGGCGGCAATGCCCTCGGCTTCATCATGGACCACGACAACCTGGACTTCCCCCAGGCGGTCGAGGAACTGGCAAAAGCCGCCGGCATGGAAATCCCTCGCGAAGAAAGCGGACGCCCGCACAAACCGCGGCAACCCACCGATTCGCCGCTGTACCCGCTGCTGACCGCCGCTGCCGACTTCTACCGTCAGGCGCTTAAAAGCCATCCGCAGCGCAAGGCCGCCGTCGACTACCTCAAGGGACGCGGCCTCACCGGCGAAATCGCCCGCGACTTCGGCCTGGGGTTCGCCCCGCCCGGCTGGGACAACCTGTACAAGCACCTGAGCAGTGACACCCTCCAGCAAAAGGCCATGATCGACGCCGGCCTGCTGGTGGAGAACGCCGAGACTGGCAAACGCTATGACCGCTTCCGCGACCGCGTGATGTTCCCGATCCGCGACAGCCGGGGCCGCATCATCGCCTTTGGTGGCCGGGTGCTGGGAGACGACAAGCCCAAGTACCTGAACTCCCCGGAAACCCCGGTGTTCCACAAAGGCCAGGAACTCTACGGCCTGTTCGAGGCGCGCAAGAACAACCGCAACCTCGACGAGATCATCGTGGTTGAAGGCTATATGGACGTAATTGCGCTCGCCCAACAAGGCTTGCGCAACGCGGTCGCCACCCTGGGCACCGCCACCAGCGAAGAACACATGAAACGCCTGTTTCGCGTGGTGCCCAGCGTGCTGTTCTGCTTCGACGGCGACCAGGCTGGCCGCAATGCCGCATGGCGCGCGCTCGAAGCCACGCTGTCGAGCCTGCAGGATGGACGCCGTGCGCGCTTCCTGTTCCTGCCCGAAGGCGAAGACCCGGACACCCTGGTGCGCTCCGAAGGCACCGACGCATTTCGCGCGCGCATCAATCAACATGCGCAGCCGTTGGCCGACTACTTCTTCCAGCAACTGACCGAAGAAGCAGACCCACGTTCCCTCGAAGGCAAGGCCCACATGGCTACCCTCGCGGCACCGTTGATCGATAAGGTCCCAGGCGCCAACCTGAAGTCCCTGATGCGCATGCGTCTGCTGGAAATCACCGGGCTCAGTGGCGAAGCCGTCAGCCAGCTGGTGCATAACGCACCGCATGACGCAGCGCCACCGGCCTACGACCCAGGCATGGATTACGACGCCATGCCGGACTACTCCGACTTCCACCAACCCCAGGAGGCCTACGCGCCCCAACAGGAGTGGACGCCGAAGAAACCCGGTGCCGGCGGCAAGAAATGGGACAAGAAACCCTGGAGCAAGAACGGCAAGCGCGGTGACGGCGATGAGGCCTACGCCCCGCGCACCCCGGTTGCCGTGGAAGCGCCGACGCTGATTGCCCTGCGCACGCTCATCCACCACCCGCATCTGGCGGAGAAGGTCGAGAGCGCCGATCACTTTGCCAACGAGAGCAACACCTACGCCCAGGTACTGATCGCCCTGATCGAGGCGGTACAGAAAAATCCTAAGCTAAACTCAATTCAATTGATGGCTCGCTGGCATGGCACCGAACAAGGCCGCTTGCTCAAAGCGCTCGCGGAAAAGGAGTGGCTAATTGACGGCGACAACCTTGAACAACAGTTTTTAGACACCATTACTAGGTTATCTGCGGGTCAGCACACGCAGACCCTCGATGAACTCATCAAGAGAGCAAGGCAGCCGGGATTGTCGGCTGAAGAGCAAATTCAGATAGCAAAACAGATGCGCGACCTCTTAAAACAGAATGTTTCCGCATCAAACCCGACCTCAGCTGGCGTGTGAGGTCATAGCTCGGGTATAATCCTCGGCTTGTTTTTTGCCCGCCAAGACCTTCAGTGGATAGGGTGTTATGTCCGGAAAAGCGCAACAGCAGTCACGTATCAAAGAGTTGATCGTTCTCGGTCGTGAGCAGGGTTACCTGACTTACGCGGAGGTCAACGACCACCTGCCTGAGGATATTTCAGATCCAGAGCAGGTGGAAGACATCATCCGCATGATTAACGACATGGGGATCAACGTATTCGAAGCTGCGCCAGATAAGGATTCCCTTATGCTGGCGGACGCCGATACCGACGAGGCTGCCGCAGAAGAAGCGGCCGCCGCGCTGGCTGCTGTGGAGACCGATATCGGTCGTACCACCGACCCTGTGCGCATGTATATGCGTGAAATGGGGACCGTCGAGCTGCTGACACGCGAAGGCGAAATCGAAATCGCCAAGCGTATCGAAGAGGGTATCCGTGAAGTGATGGGCGCAATCGCGCACTTCCCAGGCACGGTTGACCACATTCTCTCCGAGTACACCCGCGTCACCACCGAAGGTGGTCGCCTGTCCGACGTCCTGAGCGGTTATATCGACCCGGATGACGGCATTGCGCCGCCTGCCGCCGAAGTACCGCCGCCTGTCGATGCCAAGGCTGCGAAAGCGGACGACGACTCCGAAGACGACGACGCTGAAGCCAGCGGCGACGATGAAGACGAAGTCGAAAGCGGTCCGGACCCGATCATCGCTGCCCAGCGTTTCGGTGCGGTTTCCGATCAAATGGAAATCACCCGCAAGGCCCTGAAAAAGCACGGTCGCGCCAACAAGCAGGCAATTGCCGAGCTGGTGGCCCTGGCAGAGCTGTTCATGCCGATCAAGCTGGTGCCGAAGCAATTCGAAGGCCTGGTTGAGCGTGTTCGCAGTGCCCTGGAGCGTCTGCGTGCCCAAGAGCGCGCAATCATGCAACTGTGTGTGCGTGATGCCCGCATGCCGCGTGCCGACTTCCTGCGCCAGTTCCCGGGCAACGAAGTAGACGAAAGCTGGACCGACGCACTGGCCAAAGGCAAGGCGAAATACGCTGAAGCCATTGGTCGCCTGCAGCCGGACATCATCCGTTGCCAGCAGAAGCTGACTGCGCTTGAGACCGAAACCGGTCTGACGATCGCCGAGATCAAGGACATCAACCGGCGCATGTCGATCGGCGAGGCCAAGGCCCGCCGCGCGAAGAAAGAGATGGTTGAAGCCAACCTGCGTCTGGTGATCTCCATCGCCAAGAAGTACACCAACCGTGGCCTGCAATTCCTCGACCTGATCCAGGAAGGCAACATCGGCTTGATGAAGGCTGTGGACAAGTTCGAATACCGTCGCGGCTACAAGTTCTCGACTTATGCCACCTGGTGGATCCGTCAGGCAATCACTCGCTCGATTGCCGACCAGGCCCGCACCATCCGTATTCCGGTGCACATGATCGAGACGATCAACAAGCTCAACCGTATTTCCCGGCAAATGTTGCAGGAAATGGGTCGCGAACCGACCCCGGAAGAGCTGGGCGAACGCATGGAAATGCCTGAGGATAAAATCCGCAAGGTATTGAAGATCGCTAAAGAGCCGATCTCCATGGAAACCCCGATCGGTGATGACGAAGACTCCCACTTGGGTGACTTCATCGAAGACTCGACCATGCAGTCGCCAATCGATGTCGCCACCGTTGAGAGTCTTAAAGAAGCGACTCGCGACGTACTGTCCGGCCTCACTGCCCGTGAAGCCAAGGTACTGCGCATGCGTTTCGGCATCGACATGAATACCGACCACACCCTTGAGGAAGTCGGTAAGCAGTTTGACGTGACCCGCGAGCGGATCCGTCAGATCGAAGCCAAGGCGCTGCGCAAGTTGCGCCACCCGACGCGAAGCGAGCATCTGCGCTCCTTCCTCGACGAGTGACACCAGAACCCCCGGCCCAGGCCGGGGGTTTTGTTTTGTATAGATAAAATCCCTCGCAACGCCCCTCCCCCGCAATGCCCGTCTACACTCGAAACATTCCCCGTGCCATAACGAGACCGTTATGCCCAGATTGCCGACTGTGTTACTGCTGTCGCTGCTGACCTGGACCGCAACGGCTGGCGCGTTGACTCTCACTGATGATGAGCGTGGCTGGTTGGCGGACCATCAGGAGCTGCGCCTGGGGGTGGACGCGTCATGGCCACCCTTTGAGTACCGTGACGAAGAAGGTCGCTACCAAGGTTTGGCGGCGGATTACGTGCGCCTGATCCAGGATCGCCTGGGCATACGGGTCAAGCTGATCGAACCGGTGAACTGGAGCGCGGTACTGGAGCTGGCCCGCAACAACCAGCTCGACCTGCTGCCCGGCATCATGTCCACACCCGAACGCCAAGGCTACATGGCGTTCACTCGCCCGTACCTCGACTTCCCCATCGTCATCCTGGCCCACGAAGGCGGGGCCAAACCGCGCAATCTGAAGGATCTCTACGGGCTGAAGATTGCCGTGGTGGAAAACTACGCGCCCCATGAACTGCTACGCACGCACCATCCCGACCTCAACCTGGTGGCCATGCCGAATGTGAGTTCGACGCTGCAAGCCTTGGCCACGGACGAAGTGGATGCGGTCGTCGGCGACCTCGCCTCAAGCGTCTGGAGCCTGCGCCAACTCAAGCTCGACGGTTTGTACGTCAGCGGCGAAACGCCCTACCGCTATCAGTTGGCGATGGGCGTACCACGCGACAACAAAATGCTGGTGGGCATCCTCGACAAGGTACTGGCCGACCTTAGCCCGCAGGAAACCGACGCGATCCAGCAACATTGGGTCGGCAGCTTTACCGACCATCGCACCTTCTGGACCGACTTGCTGACTTACGGCCTGCCCGCCGTGTTGCTGCTGAGCACCGTACTGGCCGTGGTAATCCGGATCAATCGCCGGCTCAGTTCGGAAATCTCCCGCCGCGTAGCCCTCGAACAGGAACTGCGCAGCAGCGAGTACCACTATCGCGGCCTGGTGGAGAGCTTGTCCGCGATTGCCTGGGAAGCCAGCGTCACCGACTTCACCTACAGCTATGTATCACCCCACGCTGAGGAACTGTTGGGTTACCCACGGGCCCACTGGCTGATTCCGGGCTTCTGGCGCAACATCATTCACCCCGCCGACCTGATTCGCACCGAATCCTACTGCCAACGCGAAACCCGCGCCAACCGTGACCACAGCGTTGATTACCGGGTCATCACCGCCGACAACCGTTGCTTGTGGGTGCGTGACATCGTCAGCCTGATCGAGCACGGCCATGAGCCCGTGCTGCGCGGCTTGATGATCGACATCAGTGAGGCAAAGCGCACCGAAGAGGCCCTGCAACTGTCTGAGCAGAAGTTCGCCTCGGTGTTCCAGCAATGCCCGGACATCCTGGTGATTGCACAGCTGTCCGACGGCTGCCTGCTGGAGGTGAACAAAGCGTTCGAGGACCAGGTCGGGCTGACAGCCGAACAGGTCGTGGGTAAAACCGCTACCGAGCTGAACATCTGGGGCATCCAGGGCGCAGGCCCCGATCTGCTGCAGCGGTTGCAGACCACCAGCATCCGCAACCTGGAAATGCCCTTTCTGCGCAGCAATGGCCAAGCCTTCACCGGGCTGATTTCCGCCGAGCCGTTTCAACTCGACACTACAGAGGCCATCGTGGTGGTGGTGCGCGACATCACCCAACTCAAGGAAACCCAGCAACAGCTGCAAACCTCCGAGGAGAAATTCGCCAAGGCCTTCCACGCCTCCCCCGACGGCTTGCTGTTGAGCCGCCAGCGCGATGGCCTGCTGATAGAAGTGAACGATGGTTTCAGCCGGATCACAGGTTTCAACAGCGCCGCCTCCGTCGATCAGTCCACCTTGGACCTGGGCATCTGGGTCGACCTCAACGAACGCAAACACATGCTCGAACTGATGCAGCGCGATGGCTTTGTGCGCGACTTCATCTGCCACATACGCCGCAGCGATGGTCAGATTCGCCTGTGCGAGCTATCCAGCCGCCCACTGCCGATTGGCGATGACGACTGCATGCTGACCATCGCCCGAGACATCACCGAACGCCAACTGATGCAGGAAAAACTGCAACAAGCTGCCACCGTGTTCGAGAGCACAGCCGAAGGGGTGTTGATCACCGACACCCGGCAGAACATCAGCGCCGTCAACCGTGCCTTCAGTGAAATCACCGGCTACAGCGAGGCCGAAGCCCTCGGCAATACCCCGCGCTTACTCGCTTCCGGGCTGCATGACAGCGCGTTTTATGCGGCGATGTGGCATCAATTGACCGCCCAGGGGCATTGGCAAGGCGAGATTTCCAACCGTCGCAAGAACGGCGAGTTGTACCCCAGTTGGCTGACCATCAGTGCCGTGCGCAACCGCGACCAGTTGATCACGCACTTCGTCGCGGTGTTCGCCGACATCTCCAGCCTCAAACTGGCCCAGGCCCGTCTCGACTACCAGGCGCATCACGACCCATTGACCGGCCTGCCCAACCGCACGCTGTTCGAAAGCCGACTGCAGGCCGCCCTCAACGGTCACCAGGAAACCGGCAAACAGGGCGCCGTGCTGTTTCTTGACCTGGACCGCTTCAAACACATCAACGACAGCCTCGGCCACCCGATCGGCGACCTGCTGCTCAAAGACATCGCCGTCCGCCTCAAGGAGCAACTGCGCGACATCGACACCGTGGCACGCTTGGGCGGCGACGAATTCATCATCCTGCTCCCAGGCCTGCAACACGCGAGTGACGCCGAATACCTGGCGAATAAGCTGTTGGCCTGCTTTACACCGCCGTTCCAGGCCGGCGAGCACGAGTTCTTTATCAGCGCCAGCATCGGCACCAGCCTATACCCGCAGGACGGCACCGACGTCGCCACCCTGGTCAAGAATGCCGACGCCGCGATGTATCGCTCCAAGGCCAAGGGGCGCAACCGGGTCGAAAGCTACACCCGCGACCTCACCGCCCAGGCCAACGAGCGCGTGGCGCTGGAACATGAACTGCGCCGCGCCATCGAGCGCAACGAACTGACCCTGTACTACCAGCCGAAACGGAGCCTGATCACCCAGGAACTGATCGGTGCCGAAGCATTGATCCGCTGGCATCACCCCACGTTTGGCGACGTACCGCCCGAACACTTCATCGCCCTCGCCGAAGAGAACGGCATGATCCTGCAGATCGGTGATTGGGTGCTGGAACAGGCCTGCCGACAACTGCACACCTGGCAAGGCACCTTCGACGAGTTCGGCCCACTGTCGGTGAACCTGGCCGGCGCCCAACTGCGTCACCCCGGCTTGCTGGCGCGCATCGAACAGCTATTGCGCGACTACCGACTCGACCCGGGCTGCCTGCAACTGGAGATCACCGAAAACTTCATCATGAGCCAGGCCGAAGAAGCGCTGGAGGTGCTGCACCAACTCAAAGACCTCGGCGTACAACTGGCAATCGATGACTTCGGTACCGGCTACTCCTCCCTCAGCTACCTCAAGCGCCTGCCCCTGGATTACCTGAAGATCGACCAATCCTTCGTCCGCGGCCTGCCCGACGACCCCCACGACGCCGCCATTGTGCGCGCCATCATCGCCCTGGGCCACAGCATGCAATTCACCATCATCGCCGAAGGCGTGGAGAACCCCGCACAGCAGGCCTTCCTCGCTGCGGAAGGCTGCGAACAGATGCAAGGCTACATCGTCAGTCTGCCGCTACCGCCGGAGCTTTTTGCTGCTACGTTTCTTCGTATAAGCATTGAGGATTTTTCGGATGGCACAGCGGGGAAACCATCGTTATAATCCGCGACCTGTTACAGGGCCTATAGCTCAGTTGGTTAGAGCAGAGGACTCATAATCCTTTGGTCCACGGTTCAAGTCCGTGTGGGCCCACCAACTCCAAAGCCGCGCATTGCGCGGCTTTCGTGTGTCTGGCCGCCTCACTTCGCAAACAACTGCCCAATATCCTTGAACGCCTTGAACTCCAGCGCGTTCCCACACGGATCAAACAGAAACAACGTCGCCTGCTCCCCCACCTGCCCCTTGAACCGAATATGTGGTTCCAGCACAAACCGAGTTTCCCTGGCCTGCAGCCGCTGCGCCAAGGCGTGCCAATCTTCCCAGCCCAGCACCACGCCAAAATGCGGCACGGGTACGTTGTGGCCGTCGACTGCGTTGGTGTGGGCTAACTCCTGGGAGGCGGTTTTCGGGTGTTCGTGAATGACCAACTGATGCCCGAAGAAGTTGAAATCTACCCAGTGTTCGCTGGAACGCCCCTCTTCAAGGCCAAAGACTTCACCGTAGAAATGCCGCGCAGCGGCGAGGTCGTATACCGGAATTGCCAGGTGAAAAGGTGCGAGTGTCATCAGGTCAAACCTCTGTGGGCATTAAGTCCCACGAGTTTAGCCTTGCTCCTGACGATGAAAAGACGATAGTTTTTGCGCCGAGCTCAAATTATTTCGATCAATCGAGACGCCCATGCTGCGTGAACTGAAGACCTTTATCGCAGTAACCCGCCACGGCACATTCGCGGCGGCCGGTATGCATATCGGGCTGACGCAGTCGGCGGTCAGTGCGCAGATTCGTCAATTGGAGCAGGCGCTTGGCGTGCAGTTGTTCGATCGTACCGGGCGCCAGGCCACGTTGAATGCAGCCGGTTTGCGTGCCTTGCCGTTGGCCAGGGAGATACTGGAAACCTTCAACCGCATGGCCGTACCCGTGGATGCCAACGAGTACCGGGGCGAACTGAAAGTGGGTGCCATCACCACCGCGCAGACCGGCCTGCTACCCCAGGCGCTGGTGCGTTTGCGTCAGGCGGCACCGACGGTGGAGTGCAAGTTGATACCGGGCGTGTCCCTGGAGTTGTTGAGCCGGGTGGACGCCGGTGAGCTGGACTCGGCGATCATCATCCGCCCGCCCTTCGACCTGCCCAAGGAACTGCACGTGCAGGTGCTGCGCAAGGAGCCGTTCGCGCTGATCGTGCCTCACACGTTGGCGGGTGATAACCCGTTGCAGTTGCTGGCGACGCAGCCCCATGTGCGCTATGACCGCACTTCATTTGGCGGTCGCCTGGTCAGCCGATTCCTCAAGGAACATAAACTTGACGTGCAGGTAGCATTGGAGCTGGATGAGCTGGAGGCCATCGTCAAGATGGTCGAATGCGGCCTGGGCGTATCGCTGATTCCTCAGGCCGGGTTGTGGCTGGAACGCTCGCCCAACGTGCGAGTCATCCCATTGGGCAGCCGGACCTTTTACCGCGAAATCATCCTGCTGAGCCGCTACAGTCAACGCCAGCTGCCCGTGCCGCAACTGTTTACCCGCTGCCTGCTCGCCAGCGCCAACCTGTAAGATGCCAACCCATTGCCCCCGTACCGGAGCCCTCGCCTTGCCTGCCCTAGATGAAATCGACCGCCAACTGATCGCCGCCCTGCAGATCAACGCCCGCGAAAGCGTGGCCATGCTCGCCCGGCAGTTGGGCATCGCGCGCACCACAGTGACGTCACGCCTGGCACGCCTGGAGAAAACCCAGGTGATCACCGGTTATGGCGTGCGCCTCGGGCAGCGGGTGGTCGATGGTGGTTTGCAGGCTTATGTGGGCATCACCGTACAGGCACGCTCGGGCAAAGAAGTGTTGCGCCGGTTGAGTGCCATGGCCCAAGTGCAGCAGTTGTGCGCGGTGAGTGGAGAGTTTGATTACGTGGCTTGGCTGCGCACGGATTCGCCGGAGCAGTTGGACCAACTGCTGGACCAGATCGGCAGCGTCGACGGCGTGGAGAAAACCACCACGTCGATCATCCTCAGTAACAAACTGGATCGCGGTCAACCAATCTGACCAACAGTTTCGTCATTCTGACTAAAAAAAGTTCAATCCGACGACACTTTACGTCTTATTAACGAACGCCGCGCTCCCTAAACTGGCTGCCATCTTTTCCTATACTCAGCGGGTCGTGCCCCGTCGGGTCATCAGCCAGGTCAGCCATGAACACCTTCAACAAAAACAATCGCCACCCTGCAGACGGTAAAAAGCCCATCACCATCTTTGGCCCGGACTTCCCGTTTGCCTTTGATGACTGGATCGAACACCCGGCAGGCCTGGGCAGCATCCCCGCCGCCCACCACGGCGCCGAAGTGGCGATCGTCGGCGCCGGCATCGCGGGTCTGGTGGCCGCCTACGAACTGATGAAGCTGGGCCTCAAGCCGGTGGTGTACGAAGCCTCGAAAATGGGCGGCCGCCTGCGCTCCCAGGCCTTTGAAGGCGCCGAAGGTATCATCGCCGAGTTGGGCGGCATGCGCTTTCCGGTGTCGTCGACGGCGTTCTACCACTATGTGGACAAGCTCGGCCTGGAAACCAAACCTTTCCCCAACCCGCTGACCCCGGCCTCCGGCAGCACGGTCATCGACCTTGAAGGCCAGACCCACTACGCGCAAAAGCTCTCCGACTTGCCGGTACTGTTCCAGGAAGTCGCGGACGCCTGGGCCGATGCGCTGGAAGCCGGTTCGCAGTTCGGTGATATCCAGCAGGCCATCCGCGACCGCGACGTGCCGCGCCTCAAGGAGCTGTGGAACAAGCTGGTGCCGCTGTGGGACGACCGCACCTTCTACGACTTCGTCGCCACCTCCAAGGCGTTCGCCAAGTTGTCGTTCCTGCACCGTGAAGTCTTCGGCCAGGTGGGTTTCGGCACCGGCGGCTGGGACTCTGACTTCCCCAATTCGATGCTGGAAATCTTCCGCGTGGTGATGACCAACTGCGACGACCACCAACACCTGGTGGTCGGCGGCGTAGCCCAGGTGCCGATGGGCATCTGGCGCCATGTACCGGAGCGCTGCGCCCATTGGCCGGCCGGCACCAGCCTGAGTTCACTGCATCGCGGCGCGCCACGCGCGGGCGTCAAACGTATCGCCCATGCCGCCGATGGCCGTTTTGCCGTCACCGACAACTATGGCGACACCCGCGAGTACGCCGCCGTGCTGACCACCTGCCAGAGCTGGCTGCTGACCACCCAGATCGAATGCGACGAAAGCCTGTTCTCGCAAAAAATGTGGATGGCCCTGGACCGCACACGCTACATGCAATCATCGAAAACCTTTGTGATGGTCGACCGCCCGTTCTGGAAGGACAAAGACCCGGAAACCGGCCGTGACCTGATGAGCATGACCCTCACCGACCGCCTGACCCGTGGCACCTACCTGTTCGATAACGGCGACGACAAGCCGGGGGTGATCTGCCTGTCGTACTCGTGGATGAGCGACGCCCTGAAAATGCTGCCGCAGCCCATCGACAAGCGGGTGAAACTTGCCCTCGACGCGCTGAAAAAGATCTACCCGAAAGTCGATATCAAGGCACGCATTATCGGCGATCCAATCACCGTGTCCTGGGAAGCCGACCCGCACTTCCTCGGGGCCTTCAAGGGCGCGTTGCCGGGGCACTATCGCTATAACCAGCGCATGTATGCACACTTCATGCAGAAGGACATGCCCGCCGAACAACGTGGGATTTTTATCGCTGGTGATGATGTGTCCTGGACGCCGGCCTGGGTGGAGGGCGCGGTGCAAACCTCACTGAACGCGGTGTGGGGCATCATGACCCACTTCGGCGGCAGCACTCACCCCGAGAACCCGGGGCCGGGTGATGTGTTCGATGAAATCGGGCCGATTGCCCTGGCGGATTAAGGAGTTGAACATGCGCGTCGCCCTGTACCAATGCCCGCCGCTGCCGCTGGATGTGGCCGGCAACCTCAAGCGCCTGCACCAACTGGCGCATGAGGCATCCGATGCCGATGTACTGGTGCTGCCGGAGATGTTCCTGAGCGGCTACAACATCGGTGCCGAGGCCGTTGGCGCCTTGGCCGAGACACAGGACGGGCCGTCGGCGCAGGCCATTGCCGAACTGGCCAAAAGCGCCGGGCTGGCGATTCTGTACGGCTACCCTGAGCGGGCCGCAGATGGACAGATCTACAACGCCGTGCAGTTGATCGACGCCCACGGCCAGCGCCTGTGCAACTACCGCAAGACCCATCTGTTTGGTGATCTGGACCATTCGATGTTCAGCGCCGGTGAGGATGATTTCCCACTGGTAGAACTCAACGGCTGGAAGCTCGGTTTCCTGATCTGCTATGACCTGGAGTTCCCGGAAAACACCCGGCGCCTGGCCCTGGCTGGCGCTGAGCTGATCCTGGTGCCCACTGCCAACATGGTGCCGTTCGATTTTGTCGCCGATGTCACCGTGCGGGCGCGGGCCTTTGAAAACCAGTGTTATGTGGCCTACGCCAATTACTGCGGGCATGAAGGCGAGATCCAGTACTGCGGGCAGAGCAGCATTGCCGCGCCGAATGGCCAGCGTATTGCCCAGGCCGGCCTGGACGAAGCGCTGATCGTCGGGGAGTTGGAGCGCCAATCGCTCCTCGACGCCCGCAGTGCCAATCACTACCTGCAAGATCGCCGCCCCGAGTTGTACGGCGCGCTGCACAAGCCCTGATCCAGCCGGTTTGCTAGCATAGGCACATTCTCTGTTTCGGAAGTGCCCATGCCTGCGCCGGCCCACCCTCATTACCTTCACCTGACCCTGGCCAATGGCTTGCGGGCTTCCTTGCATCACGCCCCACGGTTAAAGCGTTGCGCGGCCGTGCTGAGGGTGGCGGCCGGCAGCCACGACGTGCCATTGGCATGGCCGGGACTGGCGCATTTCCTGGAGCATTTGCTGTTCCTCGGGACCGAGCGTTTTCCCACAAGCGAAGGGTTGATGGCCTACGTGCAACGCCATGGAGGCCAGGTCAATGCCAGCACGCGTGAGCGCACTACGGACTTTTTCTTTGAACTGCCGGCGGCCACGTTTGCCGGGGGCCTGGAGCGCTTGGCCGACATGCTGACCCATCCGCGCCTGGCGCTGGAGGACCAACTGCGTGAGCGCGAGGTGCTGCACGCGGAGTTTATCGCCTGGTCCCAGGATGCAACGGCACAACAGCAAGTGGCACTACTGGAAGGCCTGGCGTCGGATCATCCGCTGCGGGGTTTCCATGCGGGCAACCGCGACAGCCTGCCAGTAGAGCATGAGACATTTCAGCAAGCCTTGCGGGAATTTCATACGCAGTTATATCAGAGTGGGCAGATGACCTTGAGCCTGGCCGGCCCACAATCGCTGGAGGCACTGGAAGGCTTGGCACAGCGGTTCAGTGAGCACCTGATCCCAGGACCTCTGCGTGTGCAATCCGCGCCACCGGCCTTGATGCAGGGGCAAGCCCAGCGCTATCGGCACATCGCCAATGATCACCTGCATCAGGTCATCACGTGCAATGCACCCCGGGAAGCACTGGCATTCCTCTGCACCTGGCTTAACGCTTCGGCACCCGGTGGCTTGCTGGCGGAGCTGAAAGCGCAGCAACTGGCGAGCGCACTGCAGGCGTCGGTGCTGTATCACTTCGCTGGGCAAGCGGTGCTGGCTATCGACTTTACACTCAGTGGTCCCGCTGAATCGGCGACACACGTCGAGGCGTTGCTGTACGACTGGCTGGCCTTTTTCGCACATAGCGACTGGACGGCGTTGCGCGAAGAATTCGCACTGCTGGCCGTTCGCCAACAACAGACCCAAGGCGCTCTGGCCTTGGCCCGAAACGACAACCAAGACCTGTCGGAACTGGATGTCGCCGCCCTCAAGGCCATGCTGGATTCGCTGCACCTGCCGCCCTCCACACTCACTTGGCAGTTGCCGCCGAACAACCCCTTCCTGCGTCCGCCGGTCAAGGAAGAACGCGCCGGCCTGATCCGCGGCCAGACCAGCGCCCACCGAGGCTTGCGCACGTTTGCCCAGGATCGCTCCAGAGGGCGTCGTGATGCATCGGCGTTGACCTTCAGCCAGGCATTGGCGGACGACAGCAACGAAGGGGCATTGTATCTGCAATGGCAATCAGCTCCGCCACACCCGGAAAACGCTTTGCAATCGTTGCGCGACAATGCACGCCAGGCGGGTGTCGACGTGTCGTTCGAAAACCTGGGCAGTCACTGGCTGGTGAAAATGGTCGGGCTACAGGAGCCGATCCCAGCAGTTCTGGAAGTGCTGGCACAACGCCTGGGCGATCCGCAAGAGGCACAAGCCGCCGCGCCGCCCATGATCGCCATCCGCGAATTGCTCAAGACGCTGCCCGCTTGCTGCACCTCGACCACGTCCGAACCAGCCTCGTGGGACTCCGCACGTTGGCACGGTCTGGGGCTGGGTTTCTCTACCCCCCATGAAGCCTTGATCAAAACTGCTGCGGCCCGCCTGCCGGGGCAACCCGCGAGCCTCAATCACGTCGCGCCATCCCTGAGCGGCCAACGTATCTGGCATGAGGTGGAAACCGACTCAAACGAAGCCGCGTTGCTGCTGTTTTGTCCAACGCCAAGCCAATCCTTGGCGGACGAAGCCGCATGGCGACTACTCGGCCATCTGCTCCAGGCGCCGTTCTACCAACGCCTGCGGGTAGAGCTGCAAATCGGCTACGCCGTGTTCAGCGGCATCCGACAGATAAACGGCCAGACCGGCCTGCTGTTCGGTGTGCAATCCCCTGGCCTGTCCCTGTCGGGCATCGCCGATCACCTGAACACCTTCCTCAAGCAACTGCCGGCGCTGATCGACCGCAGCGACGACCTGGGCAACCTGGCGTTGGCCGAGCAGTTCTGCGTACGGACGCTGCCCAACGCCCAAGCCGCCGAACTGCTGTGGCATGCCCATCTGGCGGGCCATCCGTCGGACTACCTGGTTCAACTTCAAGCCCGGATCCAAACCTGTACCCGCGAAGCATTGCAGCATGCCGCGCAACAATTAAACGACGCCGCAGGCGGCTGGCGCTGCATCGCCAACGGCCCGCGCATCTCGACTGCGTGGCAAGCGGCAGGGTGATCATTGCCGCCCCTGCAAAAGGCTTTCTCCCTCAAGACAGCGCTAACTTGAAAAGAATTGAGTAATATTCCCACGCACACATCTGAACATCTCCGACTGGAGGTGGACTATATGTATTACTTGGTAGTAAACGTCCCATCCCTTCGTAGGAGTAAGAATATGACCTGGTCCAAACCTGCTTACACTGATCTGCGCATCGGTTTCGAAGTAACCATGTACTTCGCCAGCCGTTAATCCGCTGGGTACTACAACGCCTCGGTTCGCCCGGGGCGTTTTTGTTTTGAGCTTGATGGAGCTGCCATGTTTGTCCAGATTCTAGGTTCCGCCGCCGGCGGTGGTTTCCCGCAGTGGAACTGCAACTGCGTGAACTGCGCGGGTTTTCGTGATGGCAGCCTGCGGGCCCAGGCGCGTACCCAGTCGTCCATCGCGATCTCCGACGATGGCGTGAATTGGGTGCTGTGCAATGCCTCGCCGGATATCCGCGCGCAACTCCAGGGCTTTGCACCGATGCAACCCGGCCGCGCCCTGCGCGATACCGGCATCAGCGCGATCATCCTGATGGACAGCCAGATCGACCACACCACCGGCCTGCTGAGCCTGCGCGAAGGCTGCCCGCACCAGGTGTGGTGCACCGACATGGTCCATGAAGACCTCAGCACCGGTTTCCCGCTGTTCAGCATGCTCACCCACTGGAATGGCGGCCTGGCCTGGAACCGCATCGAGCTGGACGCCAGCTTCACCATCCCGGCCTGCCCCAATCTGCGCTTCACCCCGCTGCCCCTGCGCAGCGCCGCACCGCCCTATTCGCCACACCGCTTCGACCCGCACCCCGGCGACAACATCGGCCTGATCGTCGAAGACCTGCGCACTGGCGGCAAGCTGTTCTACGCCCCGGGCCTGGGCAAGGTCGACGCGCCATTGCTGGAGATCATGGCCGGCAGCGACTGTCTTCTGGTGGACGGCACCATGTGGGATGACGATGAAATGCAGCGCCGTGGCGTTGGCACCCGCACCGGCCGCGAGATGGGCCACCTGGCGCAAAACGGCCCCGGCGGCATGCTTGAAGTGCTGGAACAGTTGCCCGAGCAGCGCAAGGTGCTTATCCACATCAACAACACCAACCCGATCCTCGATGAAGACTCCCCCGAGCGAGCGGAGCTGGTGCGGCGCAATGTCGAAGTGGCTTACGACGGCATGAGCATTGAATTGTAGGAGCTGACGAGATGACTGACACGCCATTGACCACCGCCGAATTCGAAGCCGCCCTGCGGGCCAAGGGCGCCTTCTACCATATCCATCACCCGTATCACGTGGCGATGTACGAAGGCCGCGCCACCCGCGAGCAGATCCAGGGCTGGGTCGCCAACCGTTTCTATTATCAGGTGAATATCCCGCTCAAAGACGCCGCGATCCTGGCCAACTGCCCGGACCGTGAGATCCGTCGCGAGTGGATCCAGCGCCTGCTCGACCACGATGGCGCCCCCGGTGAGGACGGCGGCATCGAAGCCTGGCTGCGCCTGGGCCAGGCGGTGGGCCTCGACCCCGACCAACTACGCTCGCAGGAGTTGGTACTGCCTGGCGTACGATTCGCGGTAGACGCCTACGTCAACTTCGCCCGTCGCGCCAGTTGGCAGGAAGCCGCGAGCAGCTCGCTGACCGAGCTGTTCGCGCCGCAGATCCACCAGTCGCGCCTCGATAGCTGGCCGCAGCATTACCCCTGGATCGACCCGGCCGGCTATGAATATTTCCGCACCCGCCTGGGCCAGGCCCGCCGCGATGTGGAACACGGGTTGGCAATTACCCTGCAGCACTACACCACTCGTGAAGGCCAGGAGCGCATGCTGGAGATTCTCCAGTTCAAACTCGACATCCTGTGGAGCATGCTCGATGCCATGAGCATGGCCTATGAACTCAAGCGCCCGCCATATCACAGCGTGACCGAGCAGCGGGTGTGGCATAAAGGGATCACCCTATGAGCTTTGACCGCAGCAAGAAACCGACCTGGCGCCCAGGCTACCGTTACCAGTATGAGCCGGCGCAAAAAGGCCACGTGTTGCTCTACCCCGAAGGCATGATCAAGCTCAACGACAGCGCCGCATTGATCGGTGGCTTGATCGACGGCGAGCGCGACGTGGCGGCCATCATCGCCGAGCTGGAGAAACAATTTCCTGGTGTGCCTGAGCTCGGTGAAGACATCGAGCAATTCATGGAGGTCGCCCGTGCTGAGCACTGGATCACCCTTGCCTGAAAAGCCGGCCATCGGCCTGCCGCTGTGGTTGCTGGCCGAGCTGACCTACCGCTGCCCGTTGCAGTGCCCGTACTGCTCCAACCCATTGGACTTTGCCGAGCAGGGCAAGGAGCTGACGACCGAGCAGTGGTTCAAGGTGTTTCGCGAAGCCCGCGAGATGGGGGCCGCGCAGCTGGGGTTTTCCGGCGGTGAACCGCTGGTGCGCCAGGACCTGGCCGAGCTGATCGCTGAAGCGCGCAAACTGGGGTTCTACACCAACCTGATCACCTCGGGCATCGGCCTCACCGAGCAGAAGATCAGCGACTTCAAGAAAGCCGGCCTGGACCATATCCAGATCAGCTTCCAGGCCAGCGACGAACAGGTGAACAACCTGCTGGCCGGCTCGAAAAAAGCCTTCGCACAGAAGCTGGAAATGGCCAGGGCCGTGAAGGCCCACGGCTACCCGATGGTGCTGAACTTCGTGACCCATCGGCACAATATCGACAAGATCGACCGCATCATCGAACTGTGCATTGCGCTGGAGGCCGACTTCGTGGAGCTCGCCACCTGCCAGTTCTACGGCTGGGCACAGCTCAATCGGGTGGGGTTGTTGCCGACCCGGGAGCAGCTGGTGCGCGCCGAACGCATCACCAACGAATATCGCGCCCGGCTGGAAGCGGAAGGTCACCCGTGCAAGCTGATCTTCGTCACACCGGACTACTACGAAGAGCGCCCGAAGGCCTGCATGAACGGCTGGGGCAGTATCTTCCTGACCGTGACACCCGACGGTACCGCCCTGCCGTGTCACGGTGCCCGACAAATGCCGGTGCAATTTCCCAATGTGCGCGACCACAGCATGCAGCACATCTGGTACGACTCGTTCGGCTTCAACCGCTTTCGTGGCTACGACTGGATGCCCGAGCCGTGCCGTTCGTGCGATGAAAAAGAAAAGGACTTCGGCGGCTGCCGTTGCCAGGCCTTCATGCTGACGGGGGACGCGAGCAATGCCGACCCGGTCTGCAGCAAGTCCGAGCAGCACGGCATCATCCTGCAAGCGCGGGAAGAGGCCGAGCACGCCACCCAGACCATCGAGCAACTGGCCTTTCGCAATGAGCGCAACTCACGGCTCATCGCCAAAGGCTGACGGCCTCAGCGCTTGGCGATGATGTACACGGCGTGCACGATGCCCGGGATGTAGCCGCACAGGGTCAGCAGGATATTCAGCCAGAACGCGCCGCCGAAACCCACTTGCAGGAACACACCCAGTGGCGGCAACAGAATGGCGATGATGATACGAATGAAATCCATGGGATCAGCTCCAGAAAATCGGCTCGTGTGAGCCGTGTAGCTAATCGACCTTGGGCGTTCGTGAGGGTTCAGTGGGATCTGGCGTTGGGCCATCCAGGCAAAAAAACGCCCCCAGCCAAAAGAATCAGGCCGGAGGCGTCGCGTAGACCGCGAGACGGTTCAGGAATAGGGGTTAAACAGCGATGCCCTTGCGGCATTGCAGTTGTGCGGTACGCACGCGGGAGAAGGCACGGGCCAGGCGCAGGAGCATTTCGTCGATGTTGCTTTTGCTCACCGTGAGAGCCGGGGTGAAGCGCAGGCAGCCGGGCTGTGGGGCGTTGAGGATCAGGCCTTCGTGCAGGGCAGCTTTTACCACCGCATCCGCAGAATCATCCGACAGCGCCAGGCCACACATCAGGCCGTGGCCGCGCAGCGGGCCGTGGTCGTAGCGATAGGCCAGGCGGGCAAGGCCTTCGCCGAGGTAAAGGCCGGACTCACGCACCTGTTCCAGAAAGCCGTGCTCCAGCACCGTATCGAATACCGCCAGCCCGGCCGATGCCATCAGCGCATTGCCGTGATGGGTGCCTTCCAGCTCGCCCACTTCAAAACAGCAGGCTTTACCACGCGCCAGCAGCGCCGCAACGGGCACACCGCCGCCCAGGCCTTTGCCGAGGGTGATGATGTCCGCACGTACGCCGTATTGCTGTTCGGCGAGCAAGGTGCCGCAGCGGCCTATGCCGGTTTGCACCTCGTCGAGTATCAGCAGGATCCCCAGTTCACGGCACAGCCGCTCGACCCCTTTGAGATAGTGCTCCGTCGCGGGGATCACTCCGGCCGCGCCCTGGATCGGCTCCAGCAGGATGGCGACGGTTTGCGCGTCGACCGCGGCATGCAGGGCCGGCAGGTCGTTGAAGGGCACATGGCTGAAGCCCGGCAGTTGCGGTTCGAAGCGATTGGTACTCTCGCCCGCCGACGCCGACATCGCCGCAAAACTGCGACCATGGCAACCACCGCTCGCGCTGATGATGCGGTAAGCGCCACCACGATGCAGTTGGCCCCATTTGCGCGCCAACTTGATCGCGGCTTCAACGGCTTCCGCGCCGCTGTTGAGCAGGTAGGCCTGGTCACTGCCGGTGCGATGGCACAGGCGCTCGGCAAGGTTGAGTTGAGCGCGGTTATGCAAGCCGTTGCCTGGGTTGATCAGCGCCTGAGTCTGGTCGGCCAGCGCCTTGATCAACACCTGTGGGCTGTGGCCGAGGCTGTTGGCTGCGTTGCCCTGGCTGAAATCCAGGTAGGCCCGGTCGTCACTGTCCCAGAGCCAGGAACCCTGGCCGCGCACGAACACTTGCGGCGGCCGTGCGACGGAGGGCATCAGGGATTCGTTGGGAGGATTATCGCTGGGCGTCTCCAGAACTAAATCGTCCAGGCTCGGCGCGGGGCGACGGAATAGATTCATGGCTCGCCCCCAATAGCAACTGGGCCTTGGTCGGTGCGAGGTGCCAACATTGCCTTGAGGTTTTTTGCCTTGCCTATGTAAACGCCATCAATATAAACGCTGTTCATTGCCCGATCTGGCCCTGTAAGCCCTGCGAATAGGCGCTAGACTAGGCGTCTCGGGGGCCAGCGGCCATTTCGATTTTCCAGCTTTTTCGATAAGTAAACCTTATGGATTTCAAGCAACTGCGTTATTTCGTCGCGGTGTATGAGGAGGGCCATGTAGGCCGTGCTGCGGAGCGTCTGTCGATCTCCCAACCGGCGCTGTCCCAGCAGATTCGCCAGTTGGAGCAGAACCTGGATGTGAGTCTGTTCGAACGCAGCAGCAAGCGCCTGCTACCGACACTGGCGGCGCATACGCTGTACAACCACGCCTTGCCGCTGATCGATGGCATGCAACAGGCAGTTGAGGCCCTGCGCAACTTCAAGGGCCAGGCGATGCGCACGCTGGCCATCGGCGTGTTGCAAACCGTGCACACCAGCCTGGTCCCGCAGATGCTCGAGCGCGTGCGCAAGGCCCAGCCGCATTTGGTGGTGCAGATCTACGAATTGACCGGGCTCGAAATTGAGCGGCGGCTACTCAACGGCTCGCTGGATATCGGCATCAGTTACCTGCCGCCACGCCAGCCGGGGTTGCACGGCGTGTTGTTGTACGAAGATGAGTTGAAGGTGGTCATCCCCGAAGACCATCCCTTGCGGGAATTCAAGAAAGTCTCACTGAAGCAGGCCGCGGAGTTGCCGATGTTGCTGTTGGGGGAAGAGTTTCAGGTGCGGCAGATCTGGCAGGGCCAACTGTCCAACCTCGGGCGACGCCCGCAGGTCCAGGCGGAACTCAACACCATGGTGGGGATCCTCGACAGCCTGCCTCACACAAAACTGGCGACGGTGCTGCCGGGGCGCTCCCAGGATGAACACAACAGCCAGGCGCTGCTTTGGAAGCCCTTGAGTGAGCCCAGGGTGCCGCTGAAAGTCGGTCTGGTGTGCCGCGATGTGCAGCGCCAGCAGGCGACGGTGGCGTTGCTGCGCACCTTGCTGGAAGACGTGATGAATGCCCCGCAGGCGCCTGCCTGACTTTTTCGCGGGCAAAAGAAAACCCCGCCGAAGCGGGGCTTTGCAGACTGTTTCCCTGACATCCATTTCACTCCGCCGTCCTGGCAGAATCCTACGTGTCCGTGTTGTTGCTTTGCGCTTCCTGCGCGACGTCCATGTGAAGTAGATTATCCGTGGATCCAATATGGCGATAGAGGACGAATAGCAGCACGTCATGTAAGAGAATGCTTACACGTCCTCCAAGCCCTTAGAATAAGGCTTCATCCAGCAAAAACAGTGATTCGCTACCGGCTTTTACCGACGCACTCAGCGAGTGGATGCGTGGCAACAGGCGCGCAAAGTAGAAACGCGCAGTCCCCAGTTTGCTGGCGTAGAAGTCTTCTTGCGACTCCTTGCCCAACGCGGCCTTGGCCATGCGAGCCCACATATAGGCATACGCCATGTAGCCAAAGGCATGCAGGTACTCCACCGACGCCGCGCCGATTTCATTGGGGTTGGCCTTGGCGCGGTCCAGCACCCAGGCGGTCAGCTCATCCAGGTTGTCCACCGCCGCGCCCAACGGCTTGGTGAATTCGGCCAGCTCGGCACCCGCCGAGGCAATGAACGCGCGGATCTCATCGGCAAACAGGGTGTAGAACGCCCCGCCACTGCCGACGATCTTGCGCCCCATCAGGTCCAGGGCCTGGATGCCGTTGGTGCCTTCGTAAATCTGGGTGATTCGCACATCGCGCACCAGTTGCTCCTGGCCCCACTCACGAATGTAACCGTGGCCGCCAAATACCTGTTGGCCCAGCACAGTGGTTTCCAGGCCCAGGTCGCTCAGGAACGCCTTGGCCACCGGCGTCAGCAGTGCCACCAGGTTATCCGCACGCTCGCGGGCAGCGGCGTCGTCGCTGAACTTGGCGATGTCCAGTTGCGTCGCCACGTAGGTGGAGAACGCACGGCCACCTTCGTTGGCGGCCTTCATGGTGAGCAGCATGCGCCGTACGTCCGGGTGCACGATGATCGGGTCGGCCATTTTGTCTTTGGCCTGCGCGCCGGTCGGTGCACGGCTTTGCAGGCGGTCGCGGGCGTACTCGATAGCGTTCTGATAGGAACGCTCGCCGGACGCCAGGCCCTGGATACCGACACCCAGGCGCTCGTAGTTCATCATGGTGAACATCGCCGCCAGACCACGGTTCGGCTCGCCCACCAGGTAACCCACGGCCTCGTCGAAATTCATCACGCAGGTCGCCGACGCCTGGATCCCCATCTTGTGCTCGATGGAACCACAGCTCACGGCATTGCGTGCGCCCAGGCTGCCGTCGGTGTTCACCATGAACTTCGGCACCAGGAACAGCGAAATCCCCTTGGGCCCCGCCGGCGCGTCCGGCAGCTTGGCCAGTACCAGGTGGATGATGTTATCGGTGAGGTCGTGTTCACCGCCGGTGATGAAAATCTTGGTGCCGCTGACTGTGTAGGAGCCGTCCGCCTGCGGCTCAGCCTTGGTGCGGATCATCCCCAGGTCGGTCCCGGCGTGGGCCTCGGTCAGGCACATGGAACCGGCCCACTCACCGGAATACATCTTCGGCAGATAAGCAGCCTTGAGCGCTTCGCTGGCGTGGGTGTTGATCGACACGCAGGCGCCGGAGGTCAGCATCGGGTACAGGCCGAACGCCAGGCTCGACGAGTTGATCATCTCTTCGACCTGGGCCGACACGGCCTTGGGCATGCCCATGCCGCCGAACGCAGGGTCGCCGCCTACACCCACCCAACCGCCTTCAGCGTAGGTTTTGTAGGCTTGCGGAAAACCGTCCGGCGTAAATACCGCTGTGTTATCCCAACGGCAACCTTGTTCATCGCCACCACGGCTGAGCGGGGCGATGGATTTGGCGGTGACCTTGCCGGCTTCTTCGAGGATGGCCTCTACGGTTTCGGCGTCAACGGTGTCTGCCAATGCCGGCAACTGGGCCCAAGTGGTGGCGACCTCAAAGACTTCGTTGAGGACGAAGCGCATATCACGCAGCGGCGCTTTGTAATCAGCCATGGCAAACCTCGTGAGAACGTGAAAAGTAATTCGGGAAGAGTCGGTTTTACAGGCTCAGAGTGTACCCGAACAACTTTTCAGACACATAGGGTCCACTTGTGACTGATTGGTATTTTTAAGTCATCACCACGCAAACGCCTCCGCAGGCAGACTCATCAGGCATTCGCTGCCCGCTTCCACGGCCGCGCGATGGGTAGCCGTACGCGGCAGTAGACGCTTGAAGTAGAACTCGCACGTGGCCAACTTGGCCTTGGCAAAATTGCCATCTGGCTGTTCAAGGGCAGCGATCGCCATGCGCAGCCACAGGTACGCGAGCACCACGTAACCGCTGTACATCAAGTAATCCACCGCCGCCGCGCCCACTTCATCGGGGTTCTTCATCGCGGCCATGCCGACCTTCGTGGTCAGCTCACCCCACTCCCCGTTCAACTGATTGAGTTGCGCCACATAGCCCTTGAGCTGAGGGTGCTCGGCATTCGCGGCACAGAACTTATGCACGATTTTGGTAAACCCACGCAGCAACTTTCCCTGGCTGCCCAGCACCTTGCGCCCCAGCAGGTCGAGGGCCTGGATGCCGTTGGTGCCTTCATAGATCGGCGCAATCCGCGCATCGCGGGCCAGTTGTTCCATGCCCCATTCGCGGATGTAACCGTGGCCACCGAAGATCTGCATGCCGTGGTTGGTCACCTCAAGGCCAGTGTCGGTCATAAAGGCTTTGCAGATGGGCGTGAGGAACGCCAGCAGGTCTTCGGCCTCCTGACGCTGCGCCGCGTCCTTGCTCAGGTGCGCGGTGTCGAGCAATTGTGCGGTGAAGTAGGTCAGCGCACGGTTACCTTCGTTGAAGGCCTTCATGGTCAGCAGCATGCGGCGCACATCAGGGTGCACGATGATCGGGTCGGCGGCTTTGTCCGGGGCCTTGGCGCCAGTCAGCGAGCGCATCTGCAGACGGTCGTTGGCGTACTTGATCGCGCCCTGGAAGCTCGCTTCGCCGTTGCACAGGCCCTGCATGCCGGTGCCCAGGCGCGCATGGTTCATCATGGTGAACATACAGTTGAGGCCCTTGTTCGGCTCACCGATCAGGAAACCCTTGGCCCCATCGAAGTTCAACACACAGGTTGCGGACGCCTTGATGCCCATCTTGTGTTCGATGGAACCGCAGTGCACCGCATTGCGCTCGCCTGTGTCGGCATGGAACTTGGGCACGATGAACAGTGAGATGCCCTTGGTGCCCGCCGGCGCATCCGGCAGCTTGGCCAGCACCAGGTGAATGATATTGGCGCTCATGTCGTGCTCGCCGGCCGAGATGAAGATCTTGCTGCCGGTGACCGCATAGCTGCCGTCCGCCTGGGGCACGGCACGGGTCTTGATCAGGCCCAGGTCGGTGCCGCAGTGGGCTTCGGTGAGGCACATGGTGCCGGTCCATTCGCCCGCAGTGAGTTTGGTCAGGAACGTGTCTTTCTGCTCGGCGGTGCCGTGGGCGTGGATCGCCGACATCGCGCCGTGGGTCAGCCCCGGGTACATGCCCCAGGAGGTGTTGCTGGAGCCGATCATCTCGCTCAGCACCAGGCCGAGCGACTGCGGCAAGCCCTGGCCACCGTAGGCCGGGTCCGCTGCCACGCCGTGCCAGCCGCCCTCAACGTACTGGGCGAAGGCTTCCTTGAAGCCCTTGGGCGTGGTGACCACGCCATTGTCGAAATGGCAGCCTTCTTCGTCGCCACTGCGGTTGAGCGGCGCGAGCACGTTCTCGCAGAATTTTGCGCCTTCTTCGAGGATCGCAGCGACCATGTCCGGGCTGGCATCGGTCGCGCCCAATGCGGCGTAGTGGCCGTGGAAATCAAACACGTTGTCGATCAGAAAGCGCATGTCGCGAAGGGGAGCTTTGTACTCAGGCATGGCAATGTCTCCGTCAGCAGATGGTTTCAACCTACTGCCGGCCAACGCCCGGAACAATCACTGTAGAACCGCTGAATACACCACCATCACTCAACCGGCAGCGCTCTCCATGCGCACCGCGCCACGCCGGGTCTGCCCGGACGCCACCACGCAGTTGCGCCCCGCGCCCTTGGCGGCGTACAGCGCCTGGTCGGCGGACTTGAGCACTTCCTCGGGCGTGCGCTGCTCGGCCTGGCGTTCGGCCACGCCGATGCTGATGGTCACTGAGACACTGGAGGCACCGCTGCCTGAACGGCGCTGGCGACCCTGCTGATCGTCCTGGGGGCGGTCCGAATGACGCAGTTTGATGTCGTAGTCGGCGATGATCTCGCGGATCGCCTCCAGGTGCGGCATGCATTCATCCAGGGTCTTGCCGGCGAACACCACGGCGAATTCTTCACCGCCGTAGCGGTACGCGCGCCCGCCGCCGTTGACCTTGGACAGCTTGCTCGCCACCAGCCGCAATACCTGGTCGCCCACGTCATGACCATGGGTATCGTTGAAGCGCTTGAAGTGGTCGACGTCGCTCATCGCCAGCACATAGTTGCGCCCCAGCCGCTGCATGCGCTCGTTCAGCGCACGACGCCCCGGCAGGCCGGTCAGCTCATCGCGGAAGGCCATTTGATAAGCCTCGTGGGCCACACCGGCGGCGATCATCAGCATCACCTGGCTGCACATGATATTCAGGGTGAAGGGCAGGATGAACGTCTGCGGCAACATCCAGAACAGGCCGAGCAACCCCACCAGTTGCGCCGCATGCAGCGGGCGCGGCTGGTACCAGTATTGCGCTGCCAGGGTCAGGAAGCCGATCAGGAACATCGGGTAAGACAACTGGATCAGGCTCATCCAAGTGCCATGCAGCGCCGGCCAGCGGATCTCCGCCAGCCAGTTCAGCACCGCCTGGGGATAACTCTGCTCCAGCGCCAGCGCTACGCTGCCGACCGCCAGCAACACCGCGCCACGGGCAACGAAGTCACGAAACAGGTGGGTCTTCTCCTGCCACAGAGCGTAGATGCTGAACAACAACGGCAGCAGCAGGCAGCACAGGTGAAACACCACCGCGGCGTCTTCGCGCACGCGACCATTGTCGCGGTAGAAGTCGGTCTGGGTATCGAGCAGGAAGTAGACGATGTACACCGTGATCATCAGGAACAGTTCACGCTGGCGGCGGTACACCGCGCAGTACGAACCACCGAGCAACAGCACCAGGGTCGGCAACACATTGAACAGCGAGGTGAAGAAGACGTTGAGGTCCTTGACGTACGCAGCCGAGAGCCCGGCCAGCAAGAGCAGCAACGAAGGGAGAAAGTGACTGAAACGTACAGCGGACACGCGTGACAAGGGTAAAACTCCGACCCGCAAAAAATGATGGCACTGTGCCTTTATGCAGACAGTTAAACACAACCCGTCGAACATGTATCACATTGCCATCACTGTAACGGCAGCCGACAGTAATCCCTGAGTGCTGCGCTGTGGTTTTTTATCGGGTACAAAAAAGCCGCCGCTCCCGCAAGGGAGCGGCGGCTCTGCAAGTGAACCCCGGTAAGGCTTAGTAAGCCAGGCCGAAGTCTTCTTCTTTCATGTCCATCAGGTTGTTGGCGCCCGACAGCATGGTGGCCACGTGCGTACGGGTACGCGGCAGGATGCGCTGGAAGTAGAAGCGCGCGGTCTGCAGCTTGGCGGTGTAGAACGCTTCTTCGGTGGTGCCGGCAGCCAGTTTCTCGGCCGCCAGGCGCGCCATGTCGGCCCAGAAGTAAGCCAGGCAGGCGTAACCGGAGTACATCAGGTAGTCCACCGAGGCGGCACCCACTTCTTCACGGTCTTTCATCGCGGCCATGCCGACCTTCATGGTCAACTCGCCCCACTCTTTGTTCAGCGCAGCCAGCGGTGCAACGAATTCTTTGACCGCTTCATTGCCTTCGTTGGCCTGGCAGAACTTGTGCACGATCTTGGTGAAGCCCTTGAGCGCTTCGCCTTGGGTCATCAGCACTTTACGGCCCAGCAGGTCGAGGGCCTGGATGCCGGTGGTGCCTTCGTACAGCATCGAAATGCGGCTGTCGCGAACGTTCTGCTCCATGCCCCACTCGGCGATGAAACCGTGGCCGCCGTAGATCTGCACACCGTGGTTGGCCGATTCAAAGCCGACTTCGGTCATGAAGGCCTTGGCGATCGGGGTCATGAAGGCCAGCAGGCCGTCCGCCTGTTTCTTGGCTTCGTCGTCGGTGCCGTATTTGACGATGTCCACTTGCTTGGCAGTGAAGTACACCATCGCACGGTTGCCTTCGGCGAAGGCCTTCATGGTCAGCAACATGCGGCGCACGTCAGGGTGCACGATGATCGGGTCGGCGGCTTTGTCCGGTGCTTTCGGGCCGGTCAGGGAGCGCATTTGCAGGCGATCGCGGGCATATTTCAAGCCGCCCTGGAAACCGATCTCGGCATGGGACAGGCCTTGCAGCGCGGTACCCAGACGAGCGGTGTTCATGAAGGTGAACATGCAGTTCAGGCCTTTGTTCGCCGGGCCGATCAGGAAACCGGTGGCCGCGTCGAAGTTCATCACGCAGGTGGCGTTGCCGTGGATGCCCATCTTGTGTTCCAGGGAACCACAGCTCACGGCGTTGCGCGCGCCAATCGAGCCATCGGCGTTGGGCAGGAACTTCGGCACGATAAACAGCGAGATGCCTTTGGTGCCGGCCGGTGCGTCCGGCAGGCGGGCCAGTACGATATGGACGATGTTGTCGGCCATGTCGTGTTCACCGGCCGAGATGAAGATCTTGGTGCCGGAGACCTTATAGGAACCATCAGCCTGAGGTTCGGCCTTGGTGCGCAGCATGCCCAGGTCGGTGCCGCAGTGTGGCTCGGTCAGGCACATGGTGCCGGTCCATTCGCCCGACACCAGTTTGGTCAGGTAGGCCTCTTGCTGCTCGGGGGTGCCGTGCTCGGAGATGGTGTTCATCGCACCGTGGGACAGGCCCGGGTACATGCCCCACGACCAGTTGGCGGTGCCGACCATTTCGCTCACGGCCAGGCCCAGGGATTCCGGCAGGCCTTGGCCGCCGTGCGCCACGTCGTGGGCCAGGCTTGGCCAGCCGCCTTCGACGAATTGTTTGTAGGCTTCTTTGAAACCGGTAGGGGTTTTGACGCCCGACTCACTCCAGGTGCAGCCTTCGATGTCGCCCACGCGGTTCAGCGGTGCCAGCACTTGCTCACAGAACTTGGCGCCTTCTTCAAGGATGGCGTCAACCATGTCCGGGGTAGCGTCCTGGCAAGCCGGCAGGCTCTGATAGTGCGCTTCATAGCCAAGCAGTTCGTCACGAACGAAGCGAATATCACGCAAGGGGGCCTTGTAGTCAGGCATAGCGATAAACCTCTGCTGATGTATCTGGAATGAACAACCGCGTGGAAGTGTGGGGCGGTCAAACAGGTGTTTGAAACATACGTTTACCACTTGGGGATGTCAAGCGTCGTCCGGATGCCGTTTGTCATGACGCGAATCAATGGCGCGCACTGCAACGCTTGCGGCAAGACGCCACATGACTGCGGGAGTGTAGAAGTTCAGAAGGACGGCACAGTAAAAATGTGGGAGGGGGCTTGCCCCCGATAGCGCCATGTCAGCCATACACACATTGGCTGATCCATCACTATCGGGGGCAAGCCCCCTCCCATATTTTTTAGCGCCAGCAGATCAGGCGTAGGTATCGATCAAGGTGCCGAGCATTTCATCCGAAGCCTTGGCGACTTTGGCGCCGAGCTCCACTTGGAATTTGCCCTGGGCCATTTCAACCATATTGCTGGCCGAGTTGGACGGCTGGGCGCGGTCGTTGGCTTGCAGACGGTCGCTTTGCGCATCCGATGGCTGGGTAGTCGCGGCGCTGGCAATTCTGCCGGCGGCCTGATCGACACGGTTCTGTCCGGACTGAATACTGCTCAGGCCCGAATAAAACGCGCTGCTTCCAGAGATTTCCATGGCGTAAGCCTGCCTTTAGAGAATCGTGAAGTTGAATTGAAGCAGATATCCCGTCAAAGGGCTCGTCAAAAACACTAATGGCATAATGCCTTGTCGATAGCCAAAATCAGTCAAGCAGGTCCAACTGTAAGTACTCGGCAACCGCTTCAGCCCCGGCGTGCTTGAGTTTCGGCACACGCCCCAGGCATGGCGCAGGCAGGCGCTCGGCCAGGGTGGCGAGGTTTTCTTCCAGACGGGAGGTCTTGGGCTCGATGATATTGGCCACCCACCCGGCCAACTGCAGGCCGTCCCGGGCGATGGCTTCGGCGGTCAGCAAGGCATGGCTGATGCAACCCAGGCGCACGCCCACCACCAGGATCACCGGCAACTTCAGCGCCATGGCCAGGTCCGACAGGTTCGCCTGATCGGCCAATGGCACCCGCCAGCCGCCGGCGCCTTCGATCAGGGTGAAATCCGCTTGCCGTGCCAGGATCTGCTGCATGGGCTTCAACAACGATTGCACGGTGAGCGAGAAACCCGCCTCCCGCGCCGCCAGGTGGGGAGCGATGGCCGGTTCGAAGGCCACCGGGTTGACCTCGGCATAACTCAACGGCAACGAGCATTCGGCCAGCAACGCCAGTGCATCGGCGTTGCGCAAGCCCTTGGGCGTGACCTGGCAACCGGAGGCCACCGGCTTGCCAGCCGCGGTGCTTCTACCGGCTTGCCGCGCCGCGTGCAACAGGCCGGCGGCGATGGTGGTCTTGCCGACATCGGTGTCGGTGCCGGTGATGAAGTAGGCGGCGCTCATAGAGGTTTCTCCAGTACGGCATACACCACTTGGTAAGTCGCCGGCAGGCCTTGGGCCTGGCGGAACCGCTCATACGCGTGCACCAGTGCAACAATCCGCGCGCGCCCCGTCAACCCACCGGGGCGACCGGGGTTGAGGTTATGCGCGCCCAGGGCCTTCAATTCGTGGGTCAGGCTGCGTACATCCGGGTAATGCAACACATGAGGACGGCGCTCCAGGCTCACCACCCGCAGGCCGCTGGCCGCACACAAGTGTTGATACGCCTCGAAGGTGCGGAAACGATTGACGTGCACCAGGCCATCCGCCGCACGCCAGCTTTCGCGCAGTTCTTCCAGGGTGCCCACGCAGAGACTGGCGAAGGCCAGCACTCCGCCCGGTTGCAACACCCGATAGGCTTCGCTGAGCACCGCCTCGAAATTCGCACACCACTGCACCGCGAGGGAGGAAAACAGCAGCTGCACGCTCTCAGCTTTGAGCGGCAAGCGTTCAGCGTCGCCGGCGATGAAGTGCTCGGCGCCACCCAGGGGGCGTGCGTGGTTGAGCATGCCTTCGGCGATATCCAGCGCGATGCCTTCGCTGGCGGGCCACTGTTCACCCAGCACGCGACTGAAATAACCGGTGCCGCAGCCCATGTCCAACCAGCGTTGCGGCGCGGTATTGCCCGGCAGGCGCGCCAGCAATTGGCTGCCCACCGCCCGCTGCAATTCGGCAACACTGTCGTAACTGGCGGCGGCACGGGAAAAGGACGCCGCCACCTGGCGCTTGTCCGGCAACGCGCCCGGCAGCGGGGCGTGGGATAAATCAGTCATCGACGCACTCATGCAAAAAAGCCTGGATGGCCCCCGCTACACCGTGAGGGTCTTCCAGAAGAAACGCGTGGCCGGCCTGTTCAATCAGGCCGATTTCAACATCCGGCAGCAGGGCCAGCAGGTCGCTGGCGGCTTCGGCGGGTACCAACCCGTCCAGGCCGGCGAACAGGTGCAACTGCGGGCCGCGATAGGCCAATAAGGCTTCACGGGTATCCAACTGGGCGAGTAGCTCAAGGCCGGGCATCAACACACTGGACGGCGTGTTCGGCGCGCCACTGACCAGCAGCCGCGACAGTCCGCGCGGGTCTTCGGCGCCCTTGGCGCACAACAGGCCGAAGCGCTTGAGGGTGACCTGGGAGTCGGCATGGCAGCCCGCGAGGAACGCGTCGAAGGTCTCGGCGGGCATCGCGCTTGGCCAGCCAGCGTGGGCGACGAAACACGGGTTACTCGCCAGAGTCAGCAGGCCGCAGCAACGTTCGCCACGCCGCGCCGCCAGTTCCGAAGCCAGCATGCCGCCCAGGGACCAGCCGCCCAGCCAGGCGTTGTCTGGCAGCGTGGCGTCGAGTTCGTCGAGCCACTCATTCAGGTCGCTGGAATCCAGTGCGGGCAACGGTTCGATCTGCACCTGCAGGTGCTCGTCCAAACCTTGCAAGGCGGCGGCCAACGGCTCCAGCGGCGATACACCGAGGCCCCAGCCGGGCAGCAATATCAGTCGATCACGCATGGTTGGGCCCCGAACTGCCTGACAAGCGGAAACACGCTTCCAATGCGTTTAACAATAGCTGCACCTGCGCCGCGCTGTGGGCCGCCGTCAATGTCACGCGCAGACGCGCACTGCCGGCGGGCACGGTCGGTGGGCGAATAGCTGTGACCATCAGGCCGCGCTCGCGCAGCATCTGCGACAGCCGCATGGCCTTGGCGCTGTCGCCGATCAGGATGGGTTGGATCGGCGTGAAGCTGTCCATCAGGTCCAGCCCAAGCTGCTCGGCGCCCTGGCGGAACTGGCTGATCAGGCGGTTGAGGTGCTCGCGCCGCCAATGCTCAGTGCGCAACAGTTCCAGGCTTTTCAAGGTGGCGCAGGCCAGGGCGGGCGGTTGGCTGGTGGTGTAGATGTACGGGCGGGCGAACTGGATCAGGCTTTCGATCAGCTCTTCACTGCCGGCCACAAACGCCCCGGCCGTGCCGAACGCCTTGCCGAGGGTGCCGACCAGCACCGGCACGTCCTCCTGGCTCAGGCCGAAATGCTCGACGATGCCGCCGCCGTTGGCGCCCAGGGGGCCAAAACCATGGGCGTCATCCACCATCAACCAGGCGCCTTTGGCCTTGGTTTCGCGGGCCAGCGCGGGCAGGTCGGCCAGGTCGCCGTCCATGCTGAACACACCATCGGTGACCACCAGGGTATTGCCGGTAGCTTTCTCCAGGCGCTTGGCCAGGCTCTGCGCATCGTTATGCAGGTAACGCTTGAAACGCGCCCCCGAGAGCAAGCCCGCGTCCAGCAGCGACGCATGGTTGAGACGGTCTTCCAGCACCGTATCGCCCTGCCCCACCAACGCCGTGACCGCGCCGAGGTTGGCCATGTAACCGGTGGTAAACAGCAGCGCACGCGGGCGACCGGTGAGGTCGGCCAGGGCTTCTTCCAGTTCATGGTGCGGCGTGGCATGCCCGACCACCAGGTGCGAAGCGCCGCCGCCCACACCCCAACGGGAGGCACCGGCGCGCCAGGCCTCGATCACTTGCGGGTGATTGGCCAGGCCCAGGTAATCGTTATTGCAGAACGCCAGCAGCGGCTGGCCGTCCACCACCACTTCCGGGCCTTGGGGGCTGTCGAGTAGCGGGCGTTGGCGGTAAAGGTGTTCGGCACGACGGGCAGCGAGGCGCGCGGCGAGATCGAAAGACATGCTGGCCTCGGTTTAACGGTAAAAATGTGGCGGGGATCTAATGTGGGAGGGGGCTTGCCCCCGATTGCAATCGGTCAGTTGATGCAGGTGTCGACTGACCCATCGCTATCGGGGGCAAGCCCCCTCCCACACAAGCCGTTTCCCACAGCTGTATGGCGTTTAAATCAAACGACAGCGTTGTAGAACTGCTCGCTGCTCTTCTGCTCCACCAACGCCTGCTCGATTGCCGCCTGATGCACTTCATCGGCATGTTCTTCACGGGCTTCCGGCAGGATGCCCAGGCGCGCGAACAGTTGCATGTCCTTGTCAGCCTGCGGGTTGGCGGTGGTCAGCAACTTGTCGCCGTAGAAGATGGAGTTGGCACCGGCAAAGAACGCCAACGCCTGCATCTGCTCGTTCATCGCCTCACGGCCGGCCGACAGGCGCACGTGGGACCTCGGCATCAGGATGCGCGCCACGGCGAGCATGCGGATGAAGTCGAACGGGTCGATATCTTCGGCGTTTTCCAGCGGTGTCCCCGCCACCTTCACCAGCATGTTGATCGGCACCGACTCCGGATGCTCCGGCAGGTTGGCCAGCTGGATCAGCAAATTGGCGCGGTCGTCGAGGGACTCGCCCATGCCGAGGATGCCGCCGGAGCAGATCTTCATCCCCGAATCACGCACATAGGCCAGGGTTTGCAGACGCTCGCTGTAGGTGCGGGTGGTGATGATGCTGCCGTAGAACTCCGGCGAGGTGTCGAGGTTGTGGTTGTAGTAGTCCAGGCCGGCCTGGGCCAGGGCTTCGGTCTGGTCCTGGTCAAGGCGGCCGAGGGTCATGCAGGTTTCCAGGCCCATGGCCTTCACGCCTTTGACCATTTGCAACACGTAGGGCATGTCTTTGGCCGACGGGTGTTTCCAGGCGGCGCCCATGCAGAAGCGGGTCGAGCCGATGGCTTTGGCGCGGGCCGCCTCTTCGAGGACCTTCTGCACCTCCATCAGCTTTTCTTTTTCCAGGCCGGTGTTGTAGTGGCCCGACTGCGGACAATATTTGCAATCTTCCGGGCAGGCGCCGGTCTTGATCGAGAGCAGCGTCGACACTTGCACACGGTTGGCGTCGAAATGCGCGCGGTGCACGGTCTGCGCCTGGAACAGCAGGTCATTGAACGGCTGCACGAACAGCGCCTTGACTTCGGCGAGGGACCAATCGTGACGCAAGGTGGCGGTGGTGCTGGCGCTCATGGGCGATTCCTTGATTATGCTTTGGCAAGCGCTGCGGGAAGGGCAATACCCACAGGCACGACACGGATGCTCGGCATATTTAAGGAAGATTCATGCACTGTCAACCAAGATACAAACACCAGGTTTACATCTGGTTAAATAACATACAAACCTGTTTAATCTGTGATGAAGCGACACCTTCCGCCCATTGTGTGTGCAACGTCTGCGAAACCGAGCTGCCCTGGCTCATGGAGCACTGCGATGTGTGTGCCCTGCCCTTGCCGATGGAGGGTTTGATCTGCGGGCAATGCCAAAGAAATCCCCCCGCGTTTAAACAGGTCATCGCCCCCTGGTCCTACCGCTTTCCCATCGACAGCCTGATCAGCCGCTTCAAGCATCAGGCACGCTGGCCCCTCGGGCAGATGCTGGCGTGGCTCCTGGCGCAGCACCTGCAACATCGCTTTGACAATACCGAACTCGTACGCCCCGAGTGCCTGCTACCGGTGCCCATGGCGCGCAAGCGCCTGCGCGAACGCGGCTACAACCAGGCGTTGATGCTGGCGCGCTGGCTCGGCAGCGACTTGAACATCCCCCACGATGAACAGCTGTTGTTACGCCCCCATGAAACCGTGGCCCAACAAGCCCTTGACGCCAAGACCCGTCAACGCAACCTGCTCGGCGCCTTCGCCCTGGCGCCCGACGCCCAGGTGCAGGGCCGGCATTTCGCCCTGGTCGACGACGTGCTGACGACCGGCGCCACGGCCCACAGCCTGGCGCGGTTATTGATGAACGCCGGTGCGAAGCAGGTCGATGTGTATTGCCTGGCCCGCACGCCCAAACCGGGCAGTTGACTTGACTCCGGCGCACCTTGCCCGCAACGTTCGGCTCATCCCAGCCAAGCGTATCCCCATGTCTCTGCCAGCCTCCCTCAGCCAACACATCATTCGCCGCCCCCAGCGCATTGCCTTGCTGGCGCATATCGCCGAGCAGGGTTCCATCACCCGCGCGGCCAAAAGCGCAGGCTTGAGTTACAAGGCGGCGTGGGATGCCATCGACGAGTTGAACAACCTGGCACAAAAGCCGTTGGTAGAACGCAGCGTGGGCGGCAAGGGCGGCGGCGGTGCCAAGCTGACGACCGAAGGTGAGCGCGTGTTGCGTCTGTACCAGCGTCTGCAAGTGCTGCAAGCCGAGGTGCTGGGCTCCGATGAAGCCGCCAGCGACTTCAACCTGCTCGGCCGCTTGATGCTGCGCACCAGCGCGCGCAACCAATTGCATGGCCAGGTCATCGCCATCGAGCAGCAGGGCCGTAACGATCTGATCCGCCTGCAACTGGCCGGCGGCCTGAGCCTGGACGCGCAGATCACCCACGACAGCACGCAGCGCCTGGAGCTGGAAACCGGTGTGGAAGTGGTCGCATTGATCAAGGCCGGATGGCTGGAACTGCTCCCATCCAAGCAATCTGCAACACCTGGACACAATTGCATGAGCGGCACCGTCGACGCCATTCTCGACGCCGACGACGGCCCAGGCGAAGTGCGCATCGCCCTGCCCAATGGCCAGGTTTTATGCGCCCTGGCGCGGCCCGACGCACTCAAGGACGTGGGCGCCGTCGTAGGTAAAACCATCACCGTGCAGTTCGCGCCGAGCAATGTGCTGCTCGGTACGCCGGTGTAGTCGCAGCCCGTCTTCAAACTGCAACCATTTCGTCACGCCCGCTCCTTATGGTGTCTGCAAAAACCGCAGGGAGCCTGAGATGAGCCTATTAGAAGAAAACCAAGCCACCGACCTTGAACAGATGGTCGGCCTCACCCGCCGCCGCTTTATCGGCGCTGGCGCCCTGTGCGGTGCCGCAATGTTCCTCGGTGGCAACCTGCTGAGCCGCAGCGCCCTGGCCGTCAACGCCGCCAGCGCCAGCCCACTGCTGGGCTTTACCAGCATCGCCGCCGCCACCAGTGACACCATCACCTTGCCGCCAGGCTACAGCGCCTCGGTGCTGATCAGTTGGGGCCAACCGCTGAGCAAGAACGCACCCGCCTTCGACCCGTCCGGCAACGGCACGGCCAAGGCCCAGGAGCAGCAGTTCGGGGACAACAACGACGGCATGAGCCTGTTTGCCTTCCCGGGCGACGACAACCGTGCGCTGATGGCGATCAACAACGAATACACCAATTACCGCTACCTCTTCGCCCACGGCGGCGCGCCGCAATCGGCCGAAGACGTGCGCAAGGCCCAGGCCAGCGAAGGCGTGTCGGTGATCGAAGTGCGGCGCAAGGGCGACACCTGGCAGTTCGTGCAGGACTCGCGCTACAACCGGCGCATCCACGGCAACTCGCCGATCAACCTCAGCGGCCCCGCCGCTGGCCACGCCTGGCTGAAAACCAGCGCCGACAAAACCGGCAAGAAAGCCCTCGGCACCTTCCAGAACTGCGCCAACGGCAAGACGCCGTGGGGTACTTACCTGACGTGCGAAGAGAACTTTACCGACTGCTTTGGCAGCAGCAACCCGCAACAAACCTTCGACGTCGGGCAGAAACGCTACGGTGTGGTGGCCGCCAGCAAAGACATCAACTGGCACCCGCACGACCCGCGCTTCGACATCGCCAAGAACCCCAACGAACTCAACCGCCACGGTTGGGTGGTGGAAATCGACCCGTTCGATCCCAAGTCCACGCCGGTCAAGCGCACTGCGCTGGGCCGCTTCAAGCACGAAAACGCCGCCCTGGCCGAAACCCGTGACGGCCGCGCCGTGGTGTACATGGGCGACGACGAACGCGGCGAGTTCATCTACAAGTTCGTCAGCCGCGACCCGATCAACCACCACAACCCCAAGGCCAACAAGGACCTGCTCGACCACGGCACCTTGTACGTGGCGATCTTCGACGCGGGCGACGGCAACGCCGATCACCCCAAGGGCAAGGGCCAATGGGTCGAACTCACCCACGGCAAGAACGGCATCGACGCCAGCACCGGTTTCGCCAGCCAGGCCGAAGTGCTGATCCACGCGCGCCTGGCCGCCAGCGTGGTGAAGGCCACGCGCATGGACCGCCCGGAATGGATCGTGGTCAGCCCCACCGATGGCCAGGTCTATTGCACCCTCACCAACAACGCCAAGCGCGGTGAAGACGGCCAGCCGGTGGGCGGCCCCAACCCGCGTGAAAAAAACGTCTACGGCCAGATCCTGCGCTGGAAGGCCGACGCGGATAACCACGGTTCCACTGAATTCAGCTGGGACCTGTTCGTGGTGGCCGGCAACCCGGGCGTGCACGCTGGCACGCCAAAGGGTGGCTCGTCGAATATCAACCCGCAGAACATGTTCAACAGCCCGGACGGCCTGGGTTTCGACAAGGCTGGACGCCTGTGGATTCTCACCGATGGCGACTACAGCAACGCGGGTGACTTCGCGGGCATGGGCAACAACCAGATGCTCTGCGCCGACCCCTCCACCGGGGAAATCCGCCGTTTCATGGTCGGACCGGTAGCGTGTGAAGTGACGGGCATCAGCTTCTCGCCGGATCAGAAGACGTTGTTTGTGGGGATTCAGCACCCAGGCGAAACCGGCGGTTCGACCTGGCCGGAGCATCTGCCGAATGGCAAGCCGCGCTCGTCAGTGATGGCAATTCGGCGGGATGACGGCGGTATCGTCGGCGCCTGACAAAGCCTCATCGGGGGCAAGCCCCCTCCCACACTGACTGTGTTCACAAGTCAAAATATGTGAATGCAGTCAATGTGGGAGGGGGCTTGCCCCCGATAGCAATGGCACAGCCCCCCCTATCTCAGCCCCGGTGCGTTACCATACCCGGCCGGACGCGGCGCCCTGCTGCGCGCAGGAGTTCGCATGGCCCACCCGTTTGAAACACTCACCCCCGACCTGGTCCTCGACGCCGTCGAAAGCATCGGTTTCCTCAGCGACGCTCGCGTCCTGGCACTCAACAGCTACGAAAACCGCGTCTACCAAGTGGGCATCGAAGACGCCGAGCCGCTGATCGCCAAGTTCTACCGCCCGCAGCGCTGGACCAACGCGGCGATCCTCGAAGAACACCGCTTCACCTTCGAACTGGCCGAATGCGAAGTGCCGGTGGTCGCGCCACTGATTCACAACGGCGAAAGCCTGTTCGAACATGCCGGATTCCGCTTCACCCTGTTCCCGCGCCGTGGCGGCCGCGCGCCGGAACCAGGCAACCTCGACCAACTCTATCGCCTCGGGCAACTGCTCGGCCGTTTGCATGCGGTGGGCTCTACCCGCCCGTTCGAACACCGTGAAGCCCTGGGCGTGAAGAATTTCGGGCACGACTCCCTCACCACCCTGCTCGAAGGCAATTTCATCCCCAAGAGCCTGTTGCCGGCCTACGAGTCCGTGGCCCGCGACCTGCTCAAGCGTGTGGAAGAGGTGTACAAGGCCACGCCGCACAAGAACATCCGCATGCACGGCGATTGCCACCCCGGCAACATGATGTGCCGCGACGAGATGTTCCACATCGTCGACCTGGATGACTGCCGCATGGGCCCGGCGGTGCAGGACCTGTGGATGATGCTCGCCGGCGATCGCCAGGAATGTCTGGGGCAACTGTCGGAATTGATGGACGGCTATCAGGAGTTCCACGACTTCGACCCGCGTGAACTGGCGCTGATCGAACCCCTGCGCGCCTTGCGCCTGATGCATTACAGCGCCTGGCTGGCACGCCGCTGGGATGATCCGGCGTTCCCCCATAGCTTTCCGTGGTTTGGCAGTGAGCGTTACTGGGGCGATCAGGTGTTGGCCTTGCGCGAGCAATTGGCGGCCCTCAACGAAGAACCCCTGAAACTCTTCTGACCTGTCGAGTTAAATGTGGGAGGGGGCTTGCCCCCGATTGCAGTCTGCCAGTTGATGCATCTGTGACTGACACACAGCAATCGGGGGCAAGCCCCCTCCCACCCAAAGCAAAGCAGATCACATTGCCCGCCAAATGTACTTACAATCACGCCTTTGTTAGCTGCCTAAGCAAGGATTCTGCAATGCAAGCCGCCAACCCCCGCAAGGGTTATATCCTGGGCCTGAGCGCCTATGTCATCTGGGGTCTGTTCCCGCTCTACTTCAAAGCCATCGCCAGCGTGCCCGCCGCAGAGATCATCGTGCACCGCGTGTTGTGGTCGGCGCTGTTCGGCGGTTTGCTGTTGATGGTGTGGAAACATCCCGGCTGGTTCCGCGAACTGCGCGACAACCCCAAGCGCCTGGCGATCCTGGCACTCAGTGGTTCGTTGATCGCGGGTAACTGGCTGACCTACGTGTGGTCGGTCAACACCGGGCGCATGCTGGAGGCGAGCCTGGGTTACTACATCAACCCGTTGGTGAATGTGGTACTGGGCATGTTGATCCTGGGTGAACGCCTGCGCCGTTTGCAGTGGGTCGCCGTTGGGCTGGCTGCGGTGGGTGTGGCGCAGCAGGTGTGGCAAGTGGGCAGCCTGCCGTGGGTATCGCTGGTACTGGCGTTGACCTTTGGTTTCTACGGGCTGATTCGCAAGCAGGCACCGGTGAAAGCCCTGCCGGGGCTGGTGGTGGAAACCTGGATGCTGGTGCCGATTGCGGTTGCATGGCTGCTGTTCAACCCGACCGCCCACAGTGCGCAGATGGAATTCTGGGGCACCTCCGAAGCCTGGTGGCTGGTCGCCGCCGGCCCGGTGACACTGATCCCGCTGGTGTGTTTCAACGCCGCCGCACGGCATTTGCCCTATACCGCCCTGGGCTTTTTGCAGTACGTCGCGCCGACCCTGGTATTGCTGGAAGCCGTGCTGCTGTTCGGCGAGCATCTGGCACCAAGCACTTTGACCGCCTTCGCGTTCATCTGGGCGGGCCTGGTGGTGTACAGCATGGACATCTGGCTCAGCGCACGCAAACGCTGATCAAATAACGTACAAACCTCTGCAAGCCATAATCTACGTGGCTTGCAGACATCCACCCCAAGGTTATCCACAACCTGATCCCCGCCATTTGTGCACAAGCCCTTGAAACTGCTCGTTTTTTGCTCAAGTAGCGAAGAACCCCGCACGGCGTGGCCTGGCGCCGGGTCTCTACAGGTTATCCACAGGCCCATGCAAGATTTCCATGCATAACCCTGTGGGCCGATTATTCCTCGTGATGCAGTTCCACCATCAGATCGTCCGCCAGGGTTTCCAGGGTCAACTGCAAGGCATCTAGGGATAACGCTGCCGGCACCTGCAGCAGCGCTTCAGCAGTAAACAACGGATCACCGCTCATGGGCGCCGGGCGCACGTCCGTGCTCAGGCTCTCCAGGTTCACGCCCTGCTTGCTCAGCAGCGCCGTAATCTCGCGCACAATACCCGCACGGTCATTGCCCACCAGCGTCATCATGATCGACTTGGAGGCCGAGGCCTGCCCGCTGCTGCCTTCGCCCACCAGCACGCGAATGCCATGTGTGGATAAGTCCTCCAGCGCGCCGACCAGCGCCTGACGGTTCTCTGTTGGAACGCTGACCCGCAGGATCCCGGCAAATTGCCCGGCCATGTGCGCCATGCGGCTTTCCAGCCAGTTGCCACCGTGGGTGGCAATATTCTGCGCGATGCGTTCAACCAGGCCGGGTTTGTCGGCGGCGATAATTGTGAGTACAAGATGGTCCATGGCGAAGCCCTCTGAATTCAATCTACAAGGTGGACTCGGAAGCCCTCGAAAACAAATCGTGTACCATTTTTATATTTATCTGGAACAATCCAATAGTTTTTTGAGAACATCCGGTTCTCCGCTGTGACCGTACGACCAAAGTGGGTCGCTAAACGACGTATTTAGTCTAATTTTCACAACCGCAAGTCATCATGTAGTATGCCCAACCGTGCACTACATAATGAAAATCTGAAAAAGCGCATAAGCTCCGCAGAGTGAGGCAAGCAATGACTGAACACGTTCAAGTCGGTGGCCTGCAGGTCGCCAAAGTCCTGTTCGACTTCGTGAACAACGAAGCCATTCCCGGTACCGGCATCACTGCCGACCAGTTCTGGGCCGGTGCCGACAAGGTCATCCACGACCTGGCACCGAAGAACAAAGCCCTACTCGCCAAACGCGACGATTTCCAAGCGCGGATCGATACCTGGCACCAGACTCACGCAGGTAAGGCGCACGACCCGGTGGCTTACAAAGCCTTCCTGCAAGACATTGGATACCTGCTGCCAGAAGCCGCGGATTTCCAGGCCACGACCCAAAACGTCGATGACGAGATCGCCCGCATGGCCGGCCCGCAGCTGGTGGTGCCCGTGATGAACGCGCGCTTTGCCCTCAACGCCTCGAATGCGCGTTGGGGCTCGTTGTATGACGCCCTGTACGGCACCGACGCCATCAGCGAAGCCGACGGCGCCGAGAAGGGCCAGGGCTACAACAAAGTCCGTGGCGACAAAGTGATCGCCTTCGCCCGCGCCTTCCTTGATGAAGCCGCACCGCTCAGCGCCGGCAGCCATGTGGATTCGACCGGCTACAAGATCGTCGATGGCACGCTGATCGTCAGCCTCAAGGGCGGCAGCAACAGCGGCCTGCGCGACGACGCACAACTGATCGGCTTCCAGGGTGACAGCGCCCAGCCGATTGCGATCCTGTTGAAACACAACGGCCTGCACTTCGAAATCCAGATCGACGCCAACACCCCGGTCGGCCAGACCGACGCCGCCGGCGTCAAAGACGTGCTGGTGGAAGCCGCGCTGACCACCATCATGGACTGCGAAGACTCCGTCGCCGCTGTGGATGCCGACGATAAAGTGGTGATCTACCGCAACTGGCTCGGCCTGATGAAGGGCGACCTGGCCGAAGAAGTGTCCAAGGGCGGCAAGACCTTCACCCGGACCATGAACGCCGACCGCGTGTACACCGGCGTAAATGGCCAGGACGTGACGCTGCATGGCCGTTCGCTGCTGTTCGTACGCAACGTGGGTCATCTGATGACCATCGACGCGATCCTCGACAAAGACGGCAACGAAGTGCCGGAAGGCATTCTCGACGGGCTGATCACCAGCCTGGCCGCGATCCACAGCCTCAACGGCAACAGCAGCCGCAAGAACAGCCGCACCGGTTCCGTGTACATCGTGAAACCAAAGATGCACGGCCCGGAAGAAGCCGCGTTCACCAACGAGCTGTTCGGCCGTATCGAAGACGTGCTGAAGCTGCCACGCAATACGCTGAAAGTCGGGATCATGGACGAGGAACGCCGCACCACGGTCAACCTCAAGGCCTGCATCAAGGCCGCCAGCGAGCGCGTGGTGTTTATCAACACCGGCTTCCTCGACCGTACCGGCGACGAGATCCACACCTCCATGGAAGCCGGCGCGATGGTGCGCAAGGCGGCGATGAAGGCGGAAAAATGGATCGGCGCCTACGAAAACTGGAACGTCGATATTGGTTTGAGCACCGGGCTGCAAGGCCGTGCGCAGATCGGTAAAGGCATGTGGGCGATGCCCGACCTGATGGCGGCGATGCTCGAACAGAAAATCGCCCACCCACTGGCCGGCGCCAATACCGCGTGGGTGCCATCGCCTACGGCGGCGGCGCTGCACGTGTTGCACTACCACAAGGTCGACGTGTTCGCCCGCCAGGCCGAGCTGGCCAAGCGCGAGCGCGCGTCGGTGGACGACATCCTGACCATTCCCCTGGCCAGCAACACCGATTGGTCTGACGAAGAGATCCGCAACGAGCTGGACAACAACGCCCAGGGCATCCTGGGTTATGTCGTCCGCTGGATCGACCAGGGCGTCGGCTGCTCGAAAGTGCCGGACATCAACGATGTGGGCCTGATGGAAGACCGCGCCACCCTGCGTATCTCCAGCCAGCACATCGCCAACTGGCTGCGCCACGGCATCGTCGACGAAGCCCAGGTGATGGAAAGCCTCAAGCGCATGGCGCCGGTGGTGGACCGTCAGAATGCCGGGGACAAGTTGTATCGTCCGCTGGCGCCGGATTTCGACAGCAACATCGCGTTCCAGGCAGCGGTGGAGTTGGTGATTGAAGGGACCAAGCAGCCGAACGGGTACACCGAGCCGGTGTTGCACCGTCGGCGTCGGGAGTTCAAGGCTAAAAACGGCCTGTAAATCAAAAAGCCCTGATCGAGAGATCGGGGCTTTTTCTTTGGGGTTGTGGTGGCTGAACTGGCGCTATCGGGGGCAAGCCCCCTCCCACAACTAATAGAACATGTGGGAGGGGGCTTGCCCCCGATGAGGCCGTTATAGACACCGCAGAATCAGGACGCCATCCCCAACTCCCGCTTCACCATCTTTGCCAATTTCACGCTATCAATCGGCTTGAGCAAAAAGTCCACTACGCTCAAGTGCATCGCATCGATCACGTCCGGCGCTTCGGCGTCCCCCGACATGATGATGATCGGCAACGCCGCCCGGGTGGATTCACGCACTTGTCGGATCAGTTCCAGGCCATTGCTGGGCGCCATGCGCAGGTCAGTGATCAACAAACCGATAGAGCTGCTGGACTTCAACAAATCCCACGCCGCCTCACCACTGTCGGCTGTCATGCAGCGAATACCGTCCAGCCCCAGGATTTCCGCCAGCAGTTCACGCGCGTCCTTGTCATCGTCAACAATCAACACGCGTTGTGGCGGTAAATCAGGCTCCAGCATCACGGCGCTCAGCGCCTCACGCTCGGCATCGCTCAAAATATCGTGGTCGGACATACGGTTCTCAGCAATTCTCATCTAGCTCCCAGCACACTCGTCAGACATCTGCGGAAGGGCGATCAATGTGCACTTCGTCGGAAAGTTTGACTAGTGGGTGTTCTACGGGGTTTGGACGATAGTCATGTAAGGTTTTTCCCTAGTTCTATGGTGTTTTCAGCGACCTAGACTTACGTCCAATGGGCACCCGCTGCGCAGGAGTCGACCATGAGGGACGATAACGACAAAAAAACTGCGGTCACTGTTATGAGTAAAGCTGATGCCTACGCCCAGGCGGGGAAAACTGCTGTACTGCAAAATATCCACGGCACCCTGCAATTCCTGCAACGTTTCCCGCCGTTCAACCAGATGGAAAACGCGCACCTGGCGTTTTTGGTGGAACAGTGCCAGTTACGCTTCTACAGCCCCGGCGACAGCATCCTCAAACCGTCGGGCGGCCCGGTAGAGCATTTTTATATCGTCAAGCAGGGTCGCGTCGTGGGCGAGCGGCCGGACAGCGCCGAAACCACTTTTGAAATCACCACGGGCGAATGCTTCCCCCTGGCAGCCCTGCTCGGCGAACGGGCCACCCGCACCGAGCACAAGGCCGCCGAAGACACCTTCTGCCTGCAACTGAACAAACCGGCGTTTATCAAGCTGTTCGCGCTGTCCAGCCCGTTTCGCGACTTTGCCCTGCGCGGCGTCAGCAGCCTGTTGGACCAGGTCAACCAGCAAGTGCAGCAAAAGGCGGTGGAAACCCTCGGCACTCAATACTCCCTGAACACTCGCCTGGGTGAATTGGCCATGCGCCACCCGGTAACGTGCAGCCCCACCACACCGCTGCGCGAGGCCGTTACGCTGATGCATGAGCAGCAGGTGGGCAGTATCGTGATCGTCGATGAACACAAAGCGCCCCTGGGGATTTTCACCCTGCGCGACCTGCGCCAGGTGGTGGCCGATGGCACCAGCGATTTCAGCCGGGCCATTGAAGGCCATATGACCCAGGCACCGTTTTTCCTGACCCCGGACCACAGCGCCTTCGACGCGGCCATCGCCATGACCGAGCGGCATATCGCCCATGTGTGCCTGGTCAAAGAGCAGCGCCTGTGCGGCGTGGTGTCCGAACGCGACCTGTTTTCCCTGCAACGGGTGGACCTGGTGCACCTGGCGCGCACCATCCGCAACGCACCGCGGGTAGACAACCTGGTAGCGATTCGCGGCGAAATCGGCCAATTGGTGGAGCGCATGCTGGCACATGGTGCGTCGTCCACCCAGATCACCCACATCATTACGCTGCTCAACGACCACACCGTGTGCCGGGTGATCGAACTGACCCTGGCCGAGAAAGGCGACCCCGGCATGCCATTCAGTTGGCTGTGCTTTGGCAGCGAAGGCCGCCGCGAGCAGACGCTGTATACCGACCAGGACAATGGCATCCTGTTCGATGCCAAGGACGCCGCCGAAGCGGCCGAGATGCGTGGCCGGCTGCTGCCGCTGGCGCAGCAGATCAACCAGAGCCTGGCGCTCTGCGGGTTCAGCTTGTGCAAGGGCAATATCATGGCCGGCAACCCGGAGTTGTGCCTGTCGCGGGCTGAGTGGGCGCGCCGTTTCGCAGCGTTTATCCGCGAGGCCACGCCGGAGAATCTGCTGGGTTCCAGTATCTATTTCGATCTGCGGGTGGTGTGGGGCGACGAGCGTGGCTGCGAGCAACTGCGCCAGGGCATTCTGGATCAGGTCGCGGACAACCGGTTGTTCCAACGCATGCTGGCCGAGAACGCGTTGCGCCAGCGCCCACCTGTAGGACGCTTCCGCGAGTTTGTGCTGACCCGTAAAGGGGGCGAGAAAGCCACCCTCGACCTCAAGGTGCAGGGCCTTACGCCATTTGTGGACGGCGCGCGCCTGCTGGCCCTGGCCAATGGCATCCACGCCAACAACACCCTGGAGCGCCTGCGCCAACTGGTGGTCAAGGAAGTGATCGAGCCCCTGGACGGCGCCGCCTACGAAGAGGCCTACCACTTTATCCAGCAAACCCGCATGCAGCAGCACCAGTTGCAGACCCGCGAGAACCAGCCGTATTCCAACCGCGTCGACCCCGACAGCCTCAACCATCTGGACCGGCGCATCCTGCGGGAATCTCTGCGCCAGGCCCAACGCCTGCAAAGCAGCCTGACGTTGCGGTATCAGCTGTGAGCTTGTTCAACTGGCTGCGTACGAAAAAACCGGGGCTCGACAGCACGCAACAACAGCGTCTGGAGCGACTGTGCAAGCCTTCGCCTCTAGGCAACGAACCTTTGCGCAGCCAGCGCTGGGTGGTGGTGGACCTGGAAACCAGTGGCCTGAACCTCAATCGCGACCAGGTGCTGTCCATCGGCGCGGTGGTGATCGAGGACGGCGCGGTGGACTTCTCCCAGATGTTCGAACGCACCCTGCAACGCGCCGAGACCAGACTCAGCCCCAGCGTACTGATCCACGGCCTCGGCCCCAGTGCCATTGCCGCCGGCAGCGACCCGGCCGAGGCACTGCTGGATTTCATGGAGTTCGTCGGCGACAGCCCTTTGCTGGCCTTCCATGCGCCATTCGATCAACACATGCTGTGCCGGGCGCTCAAGGACAGCCTGGGTTACCGCCTGGCCCACCCGTTCCTGGACGTGGCCGACATCGCCCCTTTGCTGTGCCCCGACGCGCATATCCGCGAGGCCGGGCTGGACGACTGGATCAACCATTTCAACCTGCACGTGGGCGAGCGCCATCACGCCAGCGCCGATGCCCTGGCCACGGCGGAGCTGATGCTGATCCTGTTCAGCCGCGCACGGGCGCAGCACATCGACACGCCACAAGCACTGCTAGAGCGTTTGAGCCAATGGAAACGGCGTAAACACGCGCCCTCTTTCTAAGGCCGCCGATCCTTGTGGTGAGCAGGCTTGCCCCGGTACAAACCGACAGACGCCAATTGCGCCCACCCCAAGGCTCTGACACAATCGCGAATAATTCTCGTTAGTTTAAACATCGCGTTTACCAGGTGATGCCTTGTCGTCGATCCAGAACCCACGCAGTGAGCTTGTTGGTGCGTTGTATCGCGACCATCGTGGCTGGCTGTTGGCCTGGCTTCGACGCAACGTCGCCTGCCCGAGCCGTGCCGAGGATTTGAGCCAGGACACCTTCATACGTCTGCTCGGCCGTGATGAGCTGCGCGAACCCCGCGAGCCACGGGCCTTTCTGGTGGCGATCGCCAAGGGCCTGTTGTTCGACTACTTCCGCCGCGCCGCCCTGGAGCAGGCGTATCTCACCGAACTGATGCTGATCCCGGAAAGCGAACATCCCTCGCCGGAAGAACAGCAACTGATCCTCGAAGACCTCAAGGCCATCGACCGTCTGCTCGGCAAGCTGTCGAGCAAGGCCCGCGCCGCCTTCCTCTATAACCGCCTCGACGGCCTGGGCCACGCGGAAATCGCCCAGCGCCTGGGCGTATCGGTACCCCGGGTGCGCCAGTACCTGGCCCAGGGCATTCGCCAGTGCTACATCGCGCTGTATGGCGAGCCGCTGTGACGGTGATCAGTTCCAAACCCGTGTCGGCCCGCGTGCTGGATGCGGCGATTGCCTGGCAGCTGTCCCTTGATTCAGGCGACGGCAGCGCCATTGAGCGCGAAGAGTTCGATAAATGGCTGGCCAGCGATGAAGAGCACGCTCGCGCCTGGCGCCAACTGGGCATGCTCGACCAGCGTTTCAGCATGGCCTCGGGCCCGGCGCGGGTGGCGTTGTTGCAATCGCGCGAAGGCATTCGCCAACGCGTGCGCAAGCTGGGCAGTGGGCTGGCGAGCATTGCACTGGTGATCGGGCTGGCGTTGTTTGCCGGCGAGCGCTATGTGCCGATCCACTATTGGCTGGCCGACCAACGCACCGCCACGGGTGAACAGCGCACGCTGAAGCTGGCGGACGGTACGCTGATCAACCTCAATACCCACAGCGCCATCGACGTGCGTTTTGATGAAAAACGTCGCCTGATCGTATTGCAGGAAGGCGAGATCCTGGTCGAGACCGGCCATAACGATGCCCGCCCGTTCTATGTGCAAACCCGCGACGGCAGCCTGCGGGCGTTGGGCACGCGGTTCATCGTCAAGCGCGAAGACGACGCCACGCGCTTGAGCGTGCTGCAATCGGCGGTGGCCGCCCAGCCCGAGGCGCTGCATCAGGAGCAAATCTTCAAGGCCGGCCAGCAAGTGCTGATGCGCAGCGACGGCCTCGGCCCACTGCTGGCCGTTACCCCCGCCACCGACGCCTGGACCCGCGGCATGCTGGTGGTGGACAACGCCCGCCTGGGCGATGTGATCGAGGAATTGAGCCGCTACCGCACCGGTTACCTGGGTGTGGATAAAAACGTGGCCGACCTGCGCATCACTGGCAGCTTCCCATTGCGCGACACCACGCTGGCGCTTAATGCGCTGCTGCCGACCCTGCCGGTGCAGATCGAGCAGCACACGCCGTGGTGGGTGACGGTGACTGGCAAGGCACCTGCCGCCAAATAAAAAATATTTCCCCCCGCCCTATCACTTTCTGATTCTCGTTCGGCACATAGGCAATTGCGAATTACTTCCATTCAGGAGCCGCCCTATGTCCCGCACGCTAGACACCTTGTTGCGCCCCAGCCTGTTAGCCGTGGCCATTGCCCTCGGCGCCCCGCTGGCCAGCACGTCGCTGATCGCCGCCGAACAGGCGTCCAGCGTGCGCGCCTACAACCTGCCGGCGGCGCCACTGGCCAGCACCCTGAACCAGATTGCCAGCCAGGGCGGCCTGGCACTCACCCTCAGCCCGGCACTGGCATCGGGCAAGACCTCGGCGCCGGTCCAGGGCCAGTTCGACGCACCCGGTGCGCTGCGTGAGGCGTTGCGAGGGACGGGACTGCAGTTGGAACAAAGCAGTGCGGGAACCTACACCCTGGTGGCAATTCCGGAAGGCGTCGTAGCGTTGCCGACCACCAATATCACCGGCCAGGACAGCTATGAAAGCGCCTGGGGCCCGGTCGACGGCTACCTGGCCAAGCGCACCGCCGCCGGCACCAAGACCGACACCGCGTTGGTCGAGGCGCCGCGTTCGATCTCGGTTGCCACGCGCCAGCAGATGCAGGACCGCAACGTGCAGAACCTGGACGATGCGGTCAAATACATGCCCGGCATCGTGTCCGCCAGCTACGGCAGCGACACCCGCTACGACTGGATGCGCGTGCGCGGCTTCGAACCAACCCAGTTTCTCGACGGCCTGCCGCTGCCACGCGGTGTGTACGCCAACCCGAAAGCCGAAACCTGGAACCTCGACCGCCTCGCCCTGCTGCGCGGCCCGGCCTCGTCGATCTACGGCCAGACCCCGCCGGGCGGTTTGCTGGACATGGTCAGCCGCCGCCCCAGTGCTGAATCGAGCAATGCCGTACAGGTGCAATACGGCAGCGACAACTACCGCCAGATCAACTTCGCCAGCACCGGCAAGATCGATGACGAAGGCCAGTTCCTCTATGGCCTCAGCGGCGTGGTGCGGGATGCCGGCACCCAGGTCGACCACATCGATAACAAGCGCTACAACATTGCGCCCAGCCTGACCTGGAACATCGACCCGGACACCAAGCTGACCTTCCTGTCGCAGTTCACTCGTGACGATACGGGGGCCACCAGTCAGTTCCTGCCTATCGTGGGCACCAAGATCAAATCGCCATTGGGCGATGTGTCCCACCACAAGAACCTGGGCGACCCGGACTACGAGTTTTACGACCGCACCTATTACGCGTTGGGCTATGCGTTCGAGCACCGCTTCAACGACACCTGGCAGTTCAAACAGAACCTGCGCTACACCAAGTCGGAGCTGTCGTTCCAGCAACTGACCGTGGGCGCTTATGCCTATTACCCGGTTGACGCTGCCGGTAACATTGGCCGCACCTCGACCAACGTCGACGAGAACATCGGCCAGTTCGCAGTCGACAACAACTTCCAGGCAGACTTCGCCACCGGCGATGTCACGCATACCCTGCTGCTGGGCCTGGATCACCAGCGTACCGATACGTCATACCTGTCGATCTACGGCGGAGCAGGCACCGTCAACATCTTCAATCCTGTAAACACCACGCCGGTCGTACGTCCTCCACGCTCCGATGCGTATTACGATTACAACCAGAAAACCATCCAGACCGGCCTCTACGTACAAGACCAGATGGCCTTGGACAATTGGCGCCTGACCCTGGGCGGTCGTGAAGACTGGGTCCATCAGGGCACGACCTACTTCAATAAGAACGACGTCACCAACACCGACCGCAGCAAGAACTTCAGTGGCAACGCAGCGTTGAGCTATGTGTTCGACTCGGGCTTTGTGCCGTACTTGTCCTACGCTGAATCTTTCCAGCCAGCGAGCAACGCCAGCGTAGACCCACTCAAATCGTACAAGCCAACCGAAGGCAAGCAGTGGGAACTCGGGATCAAGTACCAGCCACCCGGTTCCAACACCCTGTTGAGTGCGGCGGTGTATGACCTGACCCAGAAAAACGTGCTGGTCACCAGCACAGGTGCAGGCGGCCAGGCGGTCACCGACCAGACCGGCGAAGTGAAAGTCAAAGGCCTGGAGTTGGAAGCCGTGTCTGACGTGACCGAAAACCTCAAGGTGATCGCCGCCTACACACTGGCCAAATCCGAAGTCCAAAAAGGCGACTTCAAAGGTAACCGCCTGCAACTGATGCCAAATCAGCAAGCGTCGCTCTGGACCGACTACACCTGGCACACCGGTGTACTGGACGGCTTCGGTATCGGCTTCGGCGCGCGCTACACCGGCAACACCTACGGCGACCAGGGCAACACCTGGCTCGGCAAAGCCAACGCCTACACCGTTTTCGACGGTGCGGTGCATTACGACTTGGGTCGCCTGGACAACAGCCTCAAAGGCGCCTCGGTCAAACTCAATGCCACCAACCTGTTCAACAAGGACTACATCTCCACCTGTGACGGTTCCTACTGCTACTTCGGCGACCAACGCAGCGTCGTCGCCAGTGCCACCTACCAGTGGTAATCGGCTGAGTTAACCACCGGGCCGCCCCAATGGGCGGCTTTGGTGTGTCTGAAGGTTGAAAACATGAAAAGCAAAACCATCCGCCGCTGGTCCTTCATCCACACCTGGACCAGCCTGATCTGCACGGTATTCCTGCTGCTGCTCGCGCTCACCGGCCTGCCGCTGGTGTTTCACCACGAGATCGACCACCTGCTGGGCAACGAGCCCGAGCTGGCGCAGATGCCCGCCGACACGCCGCAGCTCAACCTGGAGCAACTGGTCAGCGCCGCGCAGGCCCATCGCCCCGGCGACGCCATGCAGTACCTGGCCTGGGACGAAGACGACAAGAACGGCGTGATCGCGATCATGGCCGCCACCGCCGGCACCGAACCCAACTCGTCGCACACCTTCCTGCTCGACGCGCGCACCGGCCAAGCCATGGAAACCCCGGCGGCCAACGGCGGGTTCACGATGTTCCTGCTGCGCTTGCATGTGGACATGTTCGCCGGCCTGCAGGGCAAGTTGTTGCTGGCATTCATGGGCGCGCTGTTTGTGCTGGCGATTATCTCCGGCACGGTGCTGTACCTGCCGTTCATGCGCCGCCTGAAGTTCGCCACCGTGCGCCAGGACAAGTCCACCCGCCTGCGCTGGCTCGACCTGCACAACCTGATCGGCGTGGTCACCCTGACCTGGGCGCTGGTGGTAGGCGTGACCGGCGTGATCAGCGCCTGCGCCGACCTGATCATCGCCGCCTGGCGCCAGGACAGCCTCAGCGCCATGATCGAACCCTACAAAAACGCCTCGCCCCTGACCCAACGCGCACCGGCCACCGAACTGCTGGCGATTGCCGCCAAGGCCGCCCCCGGCATGGAGCCGGACTTCATCGCCTTCCCCGGCACACGCTTTTCCAGCGAACACCATTACGCGGTGTTCATGAAAGGCAGCACCCACCTCACCTCGCATTTGCTCACGCCGGTACTGATCGACGCCAGCACCCTGGCTGTCACCGCCGTCGCCGAACGGCCTTGGTACATGGACGCCATGGGCATGTCCCAGCCGCTGCACTTTGGCGATTACGGCGGCATGCCGATGAAGATCCTGTGGGCGGTGTTGGATGGGCTGACCATCATCGTGCTGGTGAGCGGGATCTACCTGTGGATCGTAAGGCGCCGAACATGAAGCCACGTCAGTCGAGTTTCTGGAAGGTCTTCGGGATCCCTCTGGGGATCGGCCTGCTCAGCGCCGTCGGGTTGTTTGCGGCGCTGCTCGGGGATGGGCTGTGGGATTCGCTCAGTTGGCTCGGGCTGGGCATCCCCGCTGCAATTGGTACTTGGGCCTTGATCAAACGGTGAGATAGATTAGCGCAGCCCATTCAGAGGAATGCCCATGTCCGCTCCCAGCATGACCTTGTTCCACAACCCCGCGTCACCGTTCGTTCGTAAGGTTCGCGTGCTGCTGGCTGAAACCGGCCAGCAGGATCGCGTCGCCCTGTACGGCTGCATGCCGACCCCGGTCAACCCGGATGCGCAGGTGGTAGAAGGCAACCCCGTGGGCAAGATCCCGGCCCTGCGCCTGGCCGACGGTTCAGTACTGCACGACAGCCGGGTGATCCTCGATTACTTCGACCACCAGCACGTCGGCACCCCGCTGATCCCCCGCGACGGCTCGGCCCGCTGGCGCCGCCTGACCCTGGCCTCGATGGCCGATGGCATCATGGATGCCGCCGTGCTGGTGCGCTACGAAACCGCCCTGCGCCCGGCAGAAAAACACTGGGACCAGTGGCTCGACGAACAGCGCAACAAGATCCGTCGCACCCTCGCCGAGCTGGAAGCCGACGCGATTGCCGAACTGGCCAGCCATTTCGATATCGCCGCCATCAGCGTGGCTTGTGCCCTGGGTTACCTCGACTTCCGCCACCCGGATATGCAATGGCGCCTGGACAACCCGCAGCTTGCCGCCTGGTACGCCGAGGTCAGCCAGCGGCCTTCGATGCTGCAGACCCAGCCACCGACCTGATGTTCACACCGACCCCATGTGGGAGCGGGCTTGCCCGCGATCGCGGTATGTCATTCAGCACAGCTGTTTCTGAACCACCGCTATCGCGGGCAAGCCCACTCCCACATTGAACGGCGGTGGTATTGAGGAATGTAGCGATCCTTGCGGCTAATTGCGCCCCCACTTGCTGATCCTCGCGTAACCCGATCATTGCACCGCCTCCAGGTCAAACATCAACGGCTCGGCCGCCTTGCGCTTGCCCACGCCATACCAGTCCAACTTGCGCGTCAACACCATCACCGTGCCCAGCAGGCCGAACAGCAGCAACGAACCCATCAGCAACGCGTAGTCCTCGGCACTCAATAACCCGTACAGCAAGCCATACAACGCCGCCAACCCCGCCGAGAAGCCCAGCCCGTGCGCCACGCTGCGCAGCACATGGCACACATAGAAGCCGATCAACAGCACACAGGCACTGGCCGAGGTCAGGTAGGCCAGGGCAAAGCCTATGTGCTCGGACAACGACAACAACAGCAGGTAGAAGAACGCCAGCGCAAAGCCCACCAACGCGTACTGCACCGGGTGCACCGCCAGGCTCTTGAGCACTTCGAACAGGAAGAAGCCGGCAAAGGTCAGGGCGATGAACAGCAGCGCATATTTGATCGCACGGTCGCTCTTGAGGTACTGGTCCACCGGATCGATGAAGTTCACGCCGAAGCTGCGGTTGTTGAAGTCATTGCAGCCCTGCCCGTCCAGGCAGGTTTGCAGAGCCTGTTCGAGGTTGGTGGAGAAGAATGAGGTCTGCCAGTTGGCGGTAAACCCCTTATCGGTGACCTCACGTTGCGCCGGCAGGAAATTGCCGATAAAGCTGGGGTGCGGCCAGTTGGAGGTGAGTGATACCTGGCTGGTCTTGCCCACCGGCACCACTTGCAATTGCTCGGTGCCTTGCAGGCGCAGGTCGAAGGCAAAGTCCACGACACTGGGCTTTTTGCTGTCCTGCTCCGGCAGCGTCACGTGCACGCCTTCACCCAGCCAGTCCACCTGGGAGCCCGGTTCGAACTCCAGCTGCTGGCTGCCCAGCTCCAGCTTCAACGCATTTTCGATGCCGCGAATATCGCTGATGCCCACTGCGAGAAACGCCGGTTCAAAGCGGTAATCGGCGAAGTCTTCGGTGATACCCAACTGCGCGGGCAATTCGAAACGTCCGCTGATACGGTTGTCGGCGTGGAACAGCCGCGCCTGGTAGATGCCCCGTGCGCGCAGTTCGGTCTGCACCTTGCCGTCGAGTTCAAAACGGTCCGGCAGGAAATACAGCCGGCCGCGCTCTTCACGGATGACTTCGTAGCGTTTGTTGAGTTTTTCGTTGAGCTTCCACTCGCGGACGGTCTTGCGATACGGCACCACCATCACCGGGCCGGTGAGGCGCTGGGCGTAGCTGGAGCTGCGGGCGATGTCCATCAGGACGCCATCGCGCAGTTGCTGGCGGTCGCTGATGATGCCGTTGATCATCAGCAACGGAATCAGCAACAGCAGGATCAGCAGCGCAATCGCGCCAAGTTTGAAAAGCAGGCTGCGGTTCATGGGTCTCTCCCTGTTTGGATGGAGGAGAGTCTGGGCAGCCTGTGTGGGAGATTTATGTGGGCAATGTGGAGACTGTGTGGAGATGCAGCACCACTTGCACGCCGCCTTGCACGTTGCCGATCTGCAACGCGCCGCCGTGCAGCTTCATCACTTCCTCGACAAAGTTGAGGCCCAGGCCGGTGCTTTTTCGGCCACTGGCCGGGCGTGGCAGCGAGTAGAACCGTTCGCTCAGGCGCGGCAGGGCGTAGTCGGGAATCGGCGCAGCCTGGTTGAACAGGCTCACCTGTACGTCGTTGTGCCGGGTCTGCGCGCTGAATTTCAAGGTGCCGCCAGGCGGTGTGAAATCCAGGGCGTTATCCAGCAAGTTGCCCAGGGCCTGGCGCAGCAGAAAGGGTTCGCCGTACACCTTCACATCCGCCGCAATCGCCTGATCGACGTGCAACCCGGCGCCTTCGATCCGCGCACATTGCGCCTTGAGAACATCATCGACCATGGCTGCCAGCGGGATGCTCACCTGCTCTTCCAGGCCCTGGCGTTGCTCGACCTGCGCCAGGTTCAGCAGGCGTTCGATCAACTGCTGCAGGCGCGCGCTTTCACTGTCGATATTGCCGACGAAACGCTGCTGTTGCTCACGGGTCATGTCGCCCTGCAACAGCTCTGCCGCGCCGCGTATCGCGGCCAGCGGGCTCTTCAATTCGTGGGTCAGGGTGTGCACGTAGTGTTCGACGTAAGCCTTGCCTTCCAGTTGCGTGCGCATGTGCTCGACAGCGGTGGACAACTGCTTGAGTTCACCGCCACGGTAATGCGGCAGCTCGGCGCGCCGGCCCTCGCTGACCGCCTCGGCGTAGGCCGTCAAACGACGCAGCGCAACGCTCAGCCACCACGACAGCAGCGCGCCGAGCAACAGGCCGAGAATCACCAGGCCCGCGCCGTACCACAGCAGGCGCCGCTCGGTGCGGTCGACGTAGGGCTGCAACGAGCTGTTCGGCTTGGCCACGGTGACCACGCCAATGATCTGCCCGTTGTCACGGATCGGTGCACCCACGTGCATCACCGAGGAAGTGGGGTCATCCAGCTCGCTGCGAGTGGAACGCGCACCGTACTCGCCACGCAGGGTCAGGTACACGTCGTTCCACTTGGAATAGTCCTGCCCCACTGCTTCACCCGTGGAGTCGAGCAGCACGGTGCCCTTGGCGTCGGTCACGTAGATGCGGTGGTTGACCTGGTTCTTCGGCAATCCCCAGATGGTCGCGCCCGGCTGGCGATTGCCGTAGGCCTTGAGCAGTTCGGGCCAGTGGCTTTGGCCGAGGGTGCCGTTCTTCACGTCGTCGCGCAGGATTTCGGCCAGCAGGTTGGCGGTGTCCACCAGGGTTTCTTCGGTGGACTGGCGCACGCCAGGGCGGATTTCCTTCATCACGGTGCTGAGCACGAAGTAGCCGGTCAGGCCGATAAACAGCGCGTATACCAGGAAGATCCGCAGCCCCAGGCGCATCAGCTGTTGCCCGGGCTGTAGCTGTAGCCGAGGCCGCGGTGGGTCTGGATCGGCTCGGCGTCCGCAGCCACGCTGCGTAACTTGCTGCGCAGGCTTTTGATATGGCTGTCGATGTTGCGTTCGTAACCGGCATCCGCCGCCACGCCGACCGCGTCCAACAGCTGCTCGCGGCTGAATACACGTTCAGGCTGTTCCAGCAGGCTTTGCAGCAGGCGGAATTCGTGACGCGTGAGGCTCAATGGCTGGCCGCGATACATGATCTGCATGCGCTCCAGGTCTACCTGGAACACCACCGGCGCAGCTCCTGGGCCAATGCGCTTGAGGATCGCCCTGACCCGCGCCGTCACTTCCCGAGGACTGAAGGGCTTGACCACATAATCGTCGGCGCCGATTTCCAGCCCCACCACCCGATCGATCTCGCCATCCCGCGCGCTGAGGAACATCACCGGCACTTCGCTGAACCGGCGCAGTTGCTTGCAGGTTTCAAACCCGGTGATGTCCGGCAGGCCGATGTCGAGGATGATCAGGTCGGCCGGGGTCTGGCGTTGATGCTCCAACGCCGCCTGGCCAAGTGTCAGCCAGGTGGTGGTGAAGCCCTCGCCTTGCAGGGCGAATATCAGCGTGTCGGCTATCGCCGCTTCGTCTTCGACAATCAGGATGTGGGGCATGGTGGTCGGTCAGCAGTCCGGTTTGTCAGCAGTGTAGCGACGCGCCGGGTTGACCGCAGCGCCGAACTCGCGCAGAGCCTTGGCGCCGATCAGCAGCGGATAGTTGAAGCTGCTGCGGTCGGTGAGGTTGACCTCAACGGTGCGCTTGACGTCGCCCAGGCACATTTCCAGGTCGATCACCGGGCGCTTGGCCACGGTGGCTTCGTCCTTGTCCTCGTCTTCGTCGGCGCGGCTCTTGATCTTGCTGATGCGCGAGACTTTGTGTTCGTAGACCTTATCGGACGCGTCCTTGCCGCCGAGGCGGAAACGCACCCAATCGTCACCGTCACGGGTGAAGGTCTGGATGTCGCGGGCCGACAGCGAGGCGGTCAGCGCGCCAGTGTCCATCTTGGCCTTGAAGGTTTCGCCGATCTCCGGCAACTGGATGTATTCGTAGCGACCGTAGAGGGTCGGCTCGGCGGCCATGACCGGCAGGGCAACCAGGGCGAGGGAGGCAAGAAACAGTTTCACGAAGTGATGTCCTCGGAAAGAAGTAGGCGGATTCTAGACCGCAAAAGCGCCGGTTAGTTAGCTAACCCCACCATACCCGGCACATTGTGAAACATTCGTACGGTGATTTGCGATTTGGCCTCTAGACTCACCTTGCTTATGATGGCCCGCCCACAAGATTCCAAGAGTTACTTATGCGCCGCCTGCTCACCGGCTGTTTCGTCACCCTGCTGCTCTTGCTCAACACCCTCGTGCTGTTCGGCCCGTTGATGGTGTTTGCCCTGCTCAAGCTGGTAGCCCCGGGGCGCTTGCGTGACTACATGTCATGGGCGGTGATGTGGATCGCCGAGACCTGGGCCGAGATCGACAAGCTGATTTTCTCGCTGTGCATCCCGACCCAGTGGGACATTCGCGGCGGCGACGATCTGCGGGGTGACACCAGTTACCTGGTGATCAGCAACCACCAATCCTGGGTTGACATCCCGGCCTTGATCCAGGCCCTCAACCGGCGTACGCCGTTCTTCAAATTCTTCCTGAAAAAAGAGCTGATCTGGGTGCCCTTCCTGGGCCTGGCCTGGTGGGCGCTGGATTACCCGTTCATGAAGCGCTACACCAAGGCATTCCTGGCCAAGCATCCGGAACTGGCGGGGCAGGATCTGAAGATCACCAAAGAGGCCTGTGAGCTGTTCAAGCGCCAGCCGGTGACGGTGGTCAATTATCTGGAAGGTACGCGGTTCAGCGAGGCCAAGCGCAAACAGCAGGGCTCACCTTTCACCCGCTTGCTCAAGCCCAAGGCAGGCGGTGTGGCATTCGTGCTGGCGGCGATGGGTGAACAACTGGATGCTGTGCTCGATGTGACGGTGGTCTACCCGCAAGACAGGATTCCAGGGTTCTGGGATTTGATTTGCGGATCGGTACCGAAGGTGATCATCGATATCCGCACCCGTGAGCTGGACCCGGCGCTGTGGCAAGGAGATTACGAGAATGATCCGGCATTTCGCCAGACCGTCCAGGACTGGGTCAACCAGCTCTGGGGCGAGAAGGATCAGCGCATTCAAAACCTTCTCAAATGAAAGTGTCAAAGACAGTAGGGCTGTTAAACCCTACTGTTTCAAAACTAAAGTTCAAGCCTGCGAGTTTATGCTATTGCAAAAAGTATCTCGTCATTGCTCAGGGCTGTTAGCAAAAAACGAATTGCTAAGAAGAGGCTTCAAACCCGAGCGCAAGTTTTCCGCTGCCTGCGAGATGTCGTCTACAGCAGCCCTAGCTTCCAGCAACGCCTTGTCTGCAGGCCGCTCTTTGGGCGGGGTGATTTCTTTTAGCAGGCCGTCACTGCCCTTCACAAAGAATTTACCGCCTTCAGGGATCACTTTGTCTGCAGGCCACTCTTTGGCCGGGGTGATTTCTTTTGGCAGGCCGCCACTGCCCTTCACAAAGAATTTACTGCCTTCGGGGAACCCTTTGTCTGCAGGCCACTCTTTGGGCGGGGTGATTTCTTTTAGCAGGCCGTCACTGCCCTTCACAAAGAATTTACCGCCTTCAGGGATCACTTTGTCTGCAGGCCACTCTTTGGCCCCGCCACTAAAAGAAGTCAGGAGTTGTTGAAACCCAGCCACCAAATTAGTGAGTGCCCGGTCAGGGACCGACCCATTAATCACCGCGTCCAAGTCATTTCGCAAGTTGTGCAGTAAGTTCGCGTTCAACCCCATATCACGCAAAAAATTGGGGGCAGTCAGCACAGGCTTGGTGCTCTGCAAGTTGGCGCCAATCTGGTTATATTGATTCTGAAGCGTTGTTTGCTGCGGATTAACAGATGTCATTAGTTCACCATTAATTCAGTCGATTTGCCCTTCAAACAGCACCGAAGTGATGCTGCGAAGGGTACAACTGCGTGGCACTCAGACTTCCTACCGTTCCTACCGCTTTACTACAACTCATTGCGCCGATAATCCAACTCATCATGAATAATGACGCAGAAATAATTACAGGAAATGCACTCCTTGGAGAAAGGGCGATTAACCGCCTGTACCCCAGGCCTTGGCCAGCTTGCCCAGCACCGAGCTGCTGGCACCCTGACCACCCAGGTATTGCAGGATCACCGGGGCAAACTGGCCGACCATGCCACTGTCCATGCCCAGGGCGCTGAACGCGGTGTTCAGGTCGTTGGTGTTCTTCACGTTACCCAGCAGGCCATCCAGGCCGCTGGTCTTGCTACCGCCAGCCTGGCCGAGCATCCCGCTCAAGGCCCCGAGGCTGCCCAACGCATTATTCCCCGACAGTTGGTCGAGGCCAGGCACACTATTACCCAGTTGCGAATAGTCGTTGCCGCTCAATTTGTTCTTGGCCAGGCCCAGCATTGCGCCCGTACCGCCGACCGCTTGCTCGGGGGTGATGTTCAGTTGCGAGGTCAGGGCGCTCAGCAACCCGGCCGTCTCGGACGACGGCGCTGCTGCCGCTGCCTTGTTGTTACCACCCTGCATGCCGGAAATGGCATTGGCCGCGTCGCCAAGGCTGAACCCTGCGGCAAGCACCGGGCCGGCTGCCAGGGTCATCAGGCAGGAAAGGGCGAAACCGCGTGAAATCTTCATCGAAACAACCTCTGGGTGTCGGGGTGAAAGCAGGCGTTTGACTGGGTATCCGACGCATTGTTCCTGGCGGGCCGAGGAACCCAAGGGGAATACCAGAGTCCATGAAATGACTTCAACACAGCCAGGAATAGCCATATGAGCGCCACACGCCCCCAAGTGATTGAGCCAACGTCCCCATTCTGGAGCCGCCCACGTGTGTTTATCGGCGCCTGCATGGCCATCGTCGCCGGCCTCGGTGGCGCGCTCTACACCCAGGATAACGTCAAGTCCGCCGCCACCCTGGTGACCACGGCCCAGCAGCCGGCCGCTCAAATCATTGCGCACAAGGATTACCTCGAAGTTGAACCGATCGCCACGGCGGCACCGGAGCCGGACCGCAGCCTGGAACTCTGGGCCATTCCAGAAGGCAGCGCGCCGGTTTCCCTGGGGCTGTTGCCGGAAGATGGCAAAGGCATTATCGGACTCAACCCGCGCCAGCAGAAAAGCATCCGCAAGCCGGTGGAGTTGATGGTGAGTTCGGAGACCAAGGGTGGTTCCATCAGCAAACAGCCGACGGGGCCGACCGTCTACCAGGGCGCACTGGCCACTCGCTGATTCCCCAAACACCACAAACCCATGTGGGAGGGGGCTTGCTCCCGATAGCTGTAGTTCAGTCACAACTTTACTGACTGAGCCACCGCCATCGGAGCCCCCTCCCACATTGACATTCAGTGCCTGGGTGACTTGCTCGTGGCAAGGGATCGCGCTTTATAGTTCGGCCGTCGTCCACATGGCGACACGGGTTTGGCGACCCGGTGAATGGTGCAAAAGCTTCTGCTTTTTTGCAGGCCCTTTTGCGTCCGCAATAGCCGCTTTCATGGTGGCTGTGCGCGGGAGACCTTCGGGTCTGCCGGTTCCATTCCCGGTTCGCCAACCTGCGTACAGCTGCCACCCAATTCGTTTGGCGACGAATATATGTGTAGCCCACCTCTACTTGAATGGGTTCAAAACATGAACCGATACATGCCGCTCACCGGCCACGACAGCGCCACCCCATCCCTGCACACCGACACCCTCGTCCCCCAGGACTTCGACCTGCTATGCGCCATTCCGCTGTGCGACGGCTGCGATTTGCTCGATGTCATCAGCCGGCGATTGCAGGCTTAAAAAATTGCCGCAAAAAGGGCGATGCCCTGTCGCCCTTTCTGTACCTGCGTATGCTATTTCTGGCAGCTTCAAATATACCGACTCCCATATAAAACGAATTTCTCATACCGAATAATTATAAATTACTGTCATTTCTAACAGTACCCCACGCTAGCAAACCGTCTTAGCATTCAGACTTCACCTCACAATTCAATTAAGGATCAGATATGAATTATCAATTCGCCGTAGGGATGCTGGCTGCTTGTGTATTGGCCGGGGGCGCTCATGCAGCTGATATCGAGGACTGCCCGGCAACTAAAACCATTAAATCTGAAGCATTCCAAGAAACCATCCAAGGTAATAGCGTCGACGGTTTCAAATACACCGCCAAGAGCGGTGGTAAGGAGTGGACGGGCCAAACAGGTAACACTAAAGATGATTACCTGGCACCTGAATATGAACTCAAAGCAGAGACGTTCAATGTAGTGAATGGAAAGCAGCGCTGTGACTACGGAGGCAAAACGCTGATAAAAAATGGTGAAACTGCAGTTCCTAATCTAAGACTCACAGCACCGCAATAATTAATAAGGGCGACTTTGCGGTCGCCCTTCCCGCAACCCACAGGAGGCGGGTAATGAGAAGCTCACTGCTTGCAGGTATGTTGGCCACGATGGCCCTGGTGCACACTGTCGGTGCAGCGACCTCCACCTGTCCCTCGATCCAAGCCATCAAACAAACGGAGATGATCAATGGCGGTTACCGCTATGAGGCGTCACAACCTGATGGACGGGCCTGGATAGGTGAAAACCCGTTGGCTGCCGCTTCATACTTGAATGATTCGACCTTTCACGATGCCCGGTACGATGCAAATAACAAAACCGTCACCTGCACCTATAAGGGCCCCATGAATAACGACGCGAGCTTTTCGGTCACGCTCAAACCTGTGTCTGCCTGGAACCTTATCCCTCCTATTGGCGAGTGGAAAGGCACGTATTGCGAAGCCCTGGCAATTTCCAAGTGTTCATTTACGCATCAGTAAAAACGTCATCCGAATCATTCCGACCGTTCACGTTCACAAATCCTCAGCCAGCCGCCGACGTGCTTGCGGAACTGTAGGCCCGGCACGGCCCACCCAAGGCAGCCTTCTCACGATTTTCGACGCGAAGGTTCAGCCACAAACAAGGAACTGTGACGAGATGATCGGATTGATACCCAATATTTTTGCTGCCGCTACCGCACTCAACCTTCTCGATTTTCGCAGGCCACACCAGGCTTCGTCGGGCCAGGCCATCGACATCGGCCAATGCCCAGCCGTCAGCGACATCCACTCCAAACCCTACACGGACCCTGACCTGCCACCGCCCTACGGCGAAGGATATGAATACTCGGCCCACACCAGGGGCAGGACATGGAAGGGCCAGACAGCCGGAACAGATGACGATTATCTAGCCCCCAGGTACGCACTCAAGGCAGAGACCATCACCCAGACAGAGGGAAGGCTACGTTGTGACTATGGCGGAAAGACTGTCGTTGAAGAGGGTGTAACAGCCACTCCCTACCTGCGGCTCAACTCACAATAAATAATAAGGGCGACCCTGGGGTCGCCCTTATTATTTGCCCTGCTCTTTATGCCGCACTGAACAACTTATGCGGATCAATCACAAACTTCTTCGGCACGCCCGCATCGAACTCGCCATAGCCGCGCGGTGCGTCATCCAGGCTGATCACCTGCACACCGACGATTTCAGCAATGTTGATACGGTCCCACATGATCGCCTGCATCAGCTGGCGGTTGTACTTCATCACCGGCGTCTGCCCGGTGTGGAAGCTGTGGGATTTAGCCCAGCCCAGACCAAAGCGAATGCTCAGGCTGCCCATTTTTGCGGCGGCGTCCACGGCACCCGGATCTTCGGTGACGTACAGGCCAGGGATACCGATCTTGCCCGCCACGCGCACCACGCCCATCAGCGAGTTGAGTACGGTGGCCGGCGCTTCGGCCTTGACCCCTTCATGACCATGACCACGGGCTTCAAAGCCCACGGCATCGACGGCGCAGTCCACTTCCGGCTCGCCCAGCAGTGCGGCGATCTGTTCGTGCAACGGGGTGTCCTTGGACAGGTCGGCAATCTCGAAGCCCTGAGCCTTGGCGTGAGCCAGGCGGACCGGGTTGACGTCGCCGATGATCACCACTGCGGCGCCCAGCAGGCGGGCGGAGGCGGCAGCCGCCAGGCCCACAGGACCGGCACCCGCGATGTACACAGTGCTGCCCGGACCAACGCCGGCAGTGACGGCCCCGTGGTAGCCCGTCGGGAGAATGTCGGAGAGGCAGGTCAGGTCGCGGATCTTCTCCATGGCCTTGTCGCGATCCGGCAGTTTGAGCAGGTTGAAGTCGGCATACGGCACCAGCACGTATTCAGCCTGGCCGCCGGTCCAGTCGCCCATGTCAACATAGCCATAGGCGCCACCGGCACGGGCCGGGTTGACGGTCAGGCACACACCGGTGTGTTGCTCTTTGCACGAGCGGCAACGCCCGCACGCCACGTTGAAAGGCACCGAGACCAGATCGCCGATCTTCAGGTTCTCGACGTCGCTGCCCTTCTCGATCACTTCACCGGTAATTTCATGACCGAGCACCAGGCCGGTCTGGGCAGTGGTGCGGCCGCGCACCATGTGTTGGTCGGAGCCGCAGATGTTGGTGGAGACCACGCGCAGGATGACGCCATGCTCGATCTTCCTGCCACGGGGGTCCTGCATTTTGGGATAGTCGATTTTCTGTACTTCGACCTTGCCGTTGCCGAGATACACGACACCACGATTACCAGACATGCTTTCACCTCGCTGTTGTTTTTATGGAACTGCGTTGCCCGTTGGGTGGGCAGCGCGTTTAAGTGCTCGGGTACAGATGCTGTTCTTGCGTTGTTAGTAAGGGCCTCATCGGGGGCAAGCCCGCTCCCACATTCGACCGCATTCCAAAGGTGGGAGGGGGCTTGCCCCCGATGGCGTCAGTCAGAGCACCACCGTCCGATTGGCGTTCAAAAACACCCGCCGCTCAATGTGATACCCCACCGCCCGGGCCAACGTCAGCCCTTCGATATCCCGCCCCTTGGCAATCAAGTCCTCGGGATAGTGGCTGTGGTCCACCACCTCCACGCCCTGGGCGATGATCGGGCCTTCGTCCAGGTCGTTGTTGATGTAATGCGCCGTGGCGCCTACCAGCTTCACGCCCTTGTTATACGCCTGGTGATACGGCTTGGCGCCCTTGAACCCCGGCAGCAACGAGTGGTGAATGTTGATGGCCTTGCCATCGAGCTTGCGGCACAGCTCCGGCGACAGCACTTGCATGTAGCGCGCAAGGATCACCAATTCGGCGCCAGTGTCTTCCACCACCTGCCACACCTGACGCTCCTGGGACGGTTTGTCGTTGGGGTCGAGGGGGAAATGGTAGTAGGGAATCTGGTGCCAGTCGGCCAAGGGTTTCAGATCGGGGTGGTTGGACACCACCGCGACCACGTCCATCGACAGTTGGCCGATGCGCTGGCGATACAGCAGGTCGTTGAGGCAGTGATCGGCCTTGGATACCATGATCACCACTTTTGGCCGGTAGTTCGGCGCCGTCAGCTCGAAGATCATGCCGAAGGCTTCACCGCGGGTGGCCAGACCATCGCGGAACGCCTGTTCGTCAAAACCGTCGGGCTGGCGGAATTCCACGCGGATAAAGAACCGGCCCGAAAGCCGGTCATCGAACGAGTGGTGCTCGGTGACGTAGCAACCCTGCTCGAACAGGTAGCGGGTGACCGCGTCCACCGTGCCGAGCACGCTGGGGCAGTCGGCGGTCAAAATCCATGTATCGGGTGCGCGGCTCATGGCTCATTCCTCAGGCTTGGACGCTCAGGCCGAACTCGGCCGATGCATCCTGCAACCACAACCACCAGTAATCCGAGAAGCTGCGACGGATCACCAGCTCCCAGGTGTCTTCAGCCGTGTGGCGGATCACCAGTTGCGACTTGGCGAACACCGTGCCCACTGCCTTGCCCACCGGGAAGTTGTTGGGGTGTACGTCGTAGCTGGTGGACTTCATCAGCACATCGCGCACGTTCGGGCCGCTGAGTTCGAGGATCTGCTGACCGCCGCTGACATTGACGACCTGGATATGCAGGTCGCCCAGGGCGGCGCGCAGGTTTTGCTCGGCGGCGAATTCTTCACCGCTCGGCACGATCAGCAACCACTCATCCGGGCCGAGCCATTGCAGGCTGGTTTCGCCCTTGACGATCACTTGCAGCGCGCCGGGCAACTCGATGCCGATGGCTTTGTGCACGCCGGCGGCGAAGGCTGCGTCATGGCCGTCGCCACGAATCGTCAGATGGCCCAGGAGTTTCTTTTCACGCACGGTCACGCCGGCGTTCTTGCGGCCCTTGCCGACCAGGCTGGCGAGGTCGGCGTGGTGCAGCGACGACTCGGCCTTGGCGCCGGAGGTGGGGCGTTGTTGGTAAACATTGGCTGCTGTCATAAAGCACCTGTTCTGAATTCTGTTGTGAGGCTGCTGACCTCATCGGGGGCAAGCCCCCTCCCACAGGGGAATGCATTTCAACTTGAGGGAGGGGCTTGGCCTGTCAGATGTTCTGGCGATCGCCTTTGGGGTCGAAGAACACCGAAGAAACAATCTCCGCCTCGATCACGCTGCCATCGGCCTGCGGTGAGAACACCCGCTCGCCGATACGCTTCAAGCCGCCCTTGACCACACCCAGCGCAAACGAATAGCCAAGGGAGTTGTGGGCGTAGCTGGAGGTGACGTGACCGACCATCTTCATCGGGATCGATTGCTTCGGATCAAACACCAGCTGCGCGCCTTCCGGCAGCCACACCTTCGGATCGACCGGCTTCAAGCCCACCAGTTGCTTGCGTTCTTCACGCACACAGTCTTCACGGTTCATGCCACGCCAGCCGATCCACGAGAACGGCTTGGTACGGCCCACGCACCACCCCATGTTCAGGTCATCCGGGGTCATCGAGCCGTCAGTGTCCTGGCCGACAATGATGAAGCCCTTCTCGGCCCGCAATACGTGCATGGTCTCGGTGCCGTACGGGGTCAGGTTGTACTTTTTGCCGGCGCCGACGATTTTTTCCAACACACCCATGGCGTAGTCGGCCTGCACGTTGACTTCGTACGACAGCTCACCGGTAAACGAAATGCGGAACACCCGCGCCGGTACGCCGCCGACCAGGCCTTCTTTCCAGGTCATGAACGGGAACCCGTCCTTGTCCAGGTCGATGTCGGTGACTTCCGCCAGCAGCTTGCGGCTGTTGGGGCCGGACAGGGTCATGGTCGCCCAGTGGTCGGTGACCGAGGTGAAATACACCTTGAGGTCTGGCCACTCGGTCTGTTGGTAGATTTCCAGCCATTGCAGCACACGGGCAGCGCCGCCGGTGGTGGTGGTCATCAGGAAGTGGTTGTCGGCGAGGCAGGCAGTCACGCCGTCGTCGAAGACCATGCCATCTTCCTTGCACATCAGGCCATAGCGCGCCTTGCCCACGTCGAGCTTGGTCCAGGCGTTGGTGTAGATGCGGTTGAGGAACTCCCGCGCGTCGGGGCCCTGGATGTCGATCTTTCCGAGGGTGGACGCATCCAGCAGGCCGACGCTGTCACGCACGGCCAGGCATTCGCGTTTGACGGCGGCGTGCAGGTCTTCACCGTTGCGCGGGAAGTACCAAGGGCGCTTCCACTGGCCGACGTCTTCAAACTCGGCACCGTTCTTCACGTGCCAGGCGTGCAACGCGGTGTAGCGCACCGGTTCGAAGATGTGCCCACAGTGACGGCCCGCTACGGCGCCGAAAGTCACCGGCGTGTAGTTGGGACGGAACATGGTGGTGCCCATCTGCGGGATGGTCACGTTCAGCGAGCGGGCGGCAATGGCCAGGCCGTTGACGTTGCCCAGCTTGCCCTGGTCGGTGCCGAAGCCCAGCGCGGTGTAGCGCTTGACGTGCTCGACCGACTCGAAACCTTCGCGAGTGGCGAGTTCGATGGCGGCGGCGGTCACGTCGTTCTGCAGGTCGACGAATTGCTTCGGCGCCCGTGCAGTCGGCTTGTCGTGCGGTACTTGGTAAACCGCCAAAGTCGGCTCTTCCAGGCGGCTCAGCGCTTTGGGCAAGGTGCCTTCCACCGGCGCGAAACCGGCTTCGCTGGCCGCGCGCACGCCGCCTTCAAAACCATCCGCCAGGGAGTCGCCAAGGCCGTAGACCCCGTTGATCCCACCGACACACACGCGTTTCTGCGGCGCTTCGCCGGGTACAAAACCGAGGATATCTTCACGCCAGGTCGGCTTGCCGCCCAGGTGCGAAGCCAGGTGAACTACCGGGCTGTAGCCGCCGGAGCTGGCTACCAGGTCGCACTCCAGCCATTCGCCTGGGCTGGTGACTTTATGCGCTTTCACATCGATCGCGGCCACGCGGGCGGCGGTCACGTGCTTGCTGCCACGGGCTTCGATCACGGCGCTGCCGGTGAGGATACGAATGCCTTTGGCGCGGGCTTCTTCCACCAGCGCACCGCGTGGGTTGTGGCGAACATCGGCCACGGCCACCACTTGCAGGCCGGCATCGAGCCAGTCCAGGGCAACGCGGTAGGCGTGGTCGTTGTTGGTCGACAGCACCAGCTTCTTGCCCGGTGCCACGCCGTAGCGACGCACGTAGGTGGAGACCGCACCGGCCAGCATGTTGCCCGGCACGTCGTTGTTGCCGTACACCAGCGGACGCTCGCACGCGCCGGTCGCCAGCACCACGCGCTTGGCACGCACACGGTGGATACGCTGACGCACCACGCCAATCGGCGCACGGTCACCGAGGTGATCGGTGAGGCGCTCGTGAATGGTCAGGAAGTTATGGTCGTGGTAGCCGTTGACGGTGGCGCGGGGCAACAGCACCACGTCCGGCAGGGCCTTGAGTTCAGCGATGACGCTGGCAACCCATTCCGCAGCCGGCTTGCCGTCGAGGCTTTCACGCGAATCCAGCAGCGAACCACCGAACTCTTCCTGCTCGTCGGCGAGGATCACGCGGGCACCGCTGCGGGCGGCGGCCAGTGCGGCAGCCAGGCCCGCAGGGCCGGCGCCGACGACCAGCACGTCACAGTGACGGTTGAAGTTGTCGTAGGTGTCCGGATCGTTCTCGGTCGGCGAGCGGCCGAGGCCGGCGGCCTTACGAATGTACTTCTCGTAGGTCATCCAGAACGATTGCGGGTACATGAAGGTTTTGTAGTAGAAACCCGGCGGCATCAGCTTGCCGCCGACCTTGCCGAGGATGCCCATCACGTCATTGTTGACGTTCGGCCAGCCGTTGGTGCTGGTGGCGACCAGGCCTTGGTACAACGCCTGTTGCGTGGCGCGCACGTTGGGAATCTGAGTGGCTTCGGTGGCACCGATCTGCAGCACCGCGTTCGGCTCTTCGGCGCCGGCGGCAAAGATGCCGCGAGGGCGCGAGTACTTGAAGCTACGGCCGATGATGTCGACGCCGTTGGCCAGCAGGGCTGCGGCCAATGTGTCGCCTTCAAAGCCTTTGTAGGTCTGGCCGTTGAAAGTAAACGTCAGGACTTTATTACGGTCGATCCGGCCACCGTTGGACAGGCGATTGGTCTGGCTCATACCTTCTCTCCAGAGGCCTTGGCGGTGAATTGTGGCTTCTCACCGATCTTGTAGGTTTCAAGAATTTCGTAGGTCAGGGTGTCGCGGGTCGCGTTGAAGTACTGGCGGCAACCGGCAGCGTGGATCCACAGTTCGTGGTGCAGGCCGCGCGGGTTGTCGCGGAAGAACATATAGTCGCCCCACTCTTCATCGGTGCAGGCATTCGGGTCCAGCGGGCGCGGGATATGCGCCTGGCCGGATGCGTGGAATTCCTCTTCGGAGCGCAGTTCGCCACAGTGAGGACAGAAGATATGCAACATAGGGAATTTCTCCTGTTAGTGGGCGACGGCCGCAGCGCCGTGTTCGTCGATCAACGCACCGTTGTGGAAACGGTCGATGGCAAAAGGTGCCGCCAATGGGTGCATTTCACCCTTGGCCAGGCTGGCGGCAAACACGTTGCCTGAGCCCGGCGTGGCCTTGAAGCCACCGGTGCCCCAACCGCAGTTGAAGAACATGTTCGGCACCGGAGTCTTGGAGATGATCGGGCACGCATCCGGCGTGGTGTCGACGATACCGCCCCACTGACGGTTCATGCGCACGCGGGACAGCACCGGGAACATCTCGACGATGGCCTGGATGGTGTGTTCGATCACCGGGTACGAGCCGCGCTGGCCGTAGCCGTTGTAGCCGTCGATACCGGCGCCGATCACCAGGTCGCCCTTGTCGGACTGGCTGATGTAGCCGTGTACGGCGTTGGACATGATCACGCTGTCGATAATCGGCTTGATCGGCTCCGACACCAGCGCTTGCAGCGGGTGGGATTCGATCGGCAGGCGGAACCCGGCGAGCGAAGCCATGTGCCCGGAATTACCGGCAGTGACTACACCGACGCGCTTGGCGCCGATGAAGCCCTTGTTGGTTTCCACGCCGATGCACACGCCGTTTTCCTTGCGAAAGCCGATCACTTCGGTCTGCTGGATCAGGTCCACACCCAATGCGTCGGCGGCACGGGCAAAGCCCCAGGCCACGGCATCGTGACGGGCCACGCCGCCGCGCCGTTGCACGGTGGCGCCGAGCACCGGGTAGCGGGTGTTTTTCGAGCAGTCGAGGTATGGGATCTCGTCGGCCACTTGCTTGGCATTGAGCAATTCGCCGTCCACCCCATTGAGGCGGTTGGCGCTCACACGGCGCTCGGAATCACGGATGTCCTGCAAGGTGTGGCACAGGTTGTACACGCCACGCTGGGAGAACATCACGTTGTAATTGAGGTCCTGGGACAGGCCTTCCCACAGCTTCATCGCGTGTTCGTACAGGTGCGCCGACTCGTCCCACAGGTAGTTGGAACGCACGATGGTGGTGTTGCGCGCGGTGTTACCGCCGCCCAACCAGCCTTTCTCGACCACGGCCACGTTGGTGATGCCGTGTTCTTTGGCCAGGTAGTAGGCGGTTGCCAGACCATGCCCGCCGCCGCCGACGATGACCACGTCGTAGACTTTCTTGGGGGTCGGCGTGCGCCACATCTTCTGCCAGTTTTCGTGGTGGCTGAGGGAGTGCTTGAAGAGGCCGAAGCCCGAGTAGCGTTGCATAGTCATTACTCCAAAACCGCGCTCAGCGATAAACCGGGAAATCAGCGCACAGGGCAGACACGTGCTTGGCCACGTTGGCCTCGACGTCGGCGTCGCCGAGGTTGTCGAGGATGTCGCAGATCCAGCCGGCCAGTTCGATGCACTGCGGCACTTTGAAACCACGCGTGGTCACCGCCGGGGTGCCGATGCGCAGGCCCGAGGTCACGAACGGCGACTGCGGGTCATTCGGCACGGCGTTCTTGTTGACGGTGATGTGGGCGCGACCGAGGGCGGCGTCCGCCTCTTTGCCGGTGAGGCCCTGACGGATCAGGCTGACCAGGAACAGGTGGTTATCGGTGCCGCCGGACACTACATCGTAGCCGCGTTTGATAAACACGCTGGCCATGGCCTGAGCGTTGTCGATCACTTGCTGCTGGTAAGCCTTGAAGCCTGGCTCCAGCGCCTCCTTGAAGCACACGGCCTTGCCGGCGATGACGTGCATCAGCGGGCCGCCCTGGGCGCCGGGGAATACGGCGGCGTTGAGTTTCTTTTCGATCTCTTCATTGGACCTGGCCAGGATCAGGCCGCCACGAGGACCGCGCAGGGTCTTGTGGGTGGTGGTGGTGACCACGTCGGCGTAGGGCAGCGGGTTCGGGTACAGGCCGGCGGCAACCAGGCCGGCGACGTGGGCCATGTCGACGAACAGCAGCGCCCCCACTTTGTCCGCGATCTGACGGAAGCGTGGGAAATCCAGGGTCTTGGAGTAGGCGGAGAAACCGGCCACGACCATTTTCGGCTTGTGCTCCACCGCCAGGCGCTCGACTTCGTCGTAATCGATCAGGCCGGTGTCGGTGTTGATCCCGTATTGCACCGCGTTGTACAGCTTGCCCGAGGACGACACCTTGGCGCCGTGGGTCAGGTGACCGCCGTGGGCCAGGCTCATGCCCAGGATGGTGTCGCCGGCGTTCAGCAGGGCCAGGTACACGGCGCTGTTGGCGGACGAACCGGAGTGTGGCTGCACGTTGGCGTAATCGGCGCCGAACAGCTGCTTGGCGCGCTCGATGGCCAGGGCTTCAACTTTGTCCACATGCTCGCAGCCACCGTAGTAGCGCTTGCCTGGGTAGCCTTCGGCGTATTTGTTGGTGAGGCCGCTGCCTTGGGCTTGCATCACGCGTTTGCTGGTGTAGTTCTCTGACGCGATCAACTCGATATGATCTTCCTGGCGCTGCTCCTCGGCATTCATGGCCGCCAGCAGTGCGTCGTCATATCCCTGGATCTGGTCTTGTTTGCTGAACATCGCGTCTCTCCCAGCCTTTCGTATTGTTGAGGCCCGTGCAGGGCCCTTTGATGCGATGGTAGGGCTGGCGCAGACAGGTCAAATGCCTGCGCACGCCATGCAAAGGTGCGTTTACGACATGGGTTGCTGGTCGACCTCGTTTTCAACGTACACGAAGAGGCAGGCACCTGCCCGGCAGAAAGTTTTTATATACAAAAAACCTACTGAAAGAGGCTTCTTACAAAAACCACTAACAGGCAAACATTAAAATAAACTTTGAAAATACCCAACCAAATAACCACTTACAAAACATCTTTTGCATTTCACCCTACATGAGAACTTAATTGCTCGCCGAGCAATACCTCGACTCGCGCAACAATCCGGCAACGCTATCTTGAAACTGACTTTTAAACCGCAGGAGAACAAACATGGCTTTAATTGATCAAGTCAAAGATATTTGCACCCGATTGGCCCCTGGTGGCTGGCATAACTTACTGCTTCATCACGGCCTTAACATCCTTGCACCGTCCTTGCAAGACGAACTTCGTAACATCTTAAAGGTGGATCGAACACTCGCCGGCTTTGAAGACTTCGCGTTAAGCGGAGTACGCGGCATTGAACCCGGCAACCCAGCACTCAGTTTGCTGTTTCACGCACTGGCCAACGCTAACGTAACAGTGGATGCGAAAGGTAATCCACTTCAGATTTACCCTACGGCTGCCGAGTTGGAAACGGTCATGAACTATGTTTACGGCAGCCAACCACCCAGCCTCCAGCAATTAAAAGAACGCGCCAATGGTGCGCCCATGGCTGTGGTCGTCTTTGCTAATGAGTACCGACCGGCACCTGATACAGTTCACAAAGAACAGGCCGATATGTGTTTTTCACGAACCGGCATATCACGCGTTGGCACCGCTGAACCTTTGTACGATGCGCAAAGTAGGGGGTTCCTACCTTTTGTTGCAGATGACAACCACGCCATTCGTGTCTTGCCTGCTCGATACGCCGCCTACATCGCCATCCAACGCAAGGGAGACGCCACAACTTTCGGCCCTATGCGCGTGCGCGAAGAGGACGAAACCCACGATTTTTGGGTACCCCTGCACAAACTGTTCAACGGCACCGAGTGCATTGCAGGTCTGAGCCTTGACGTCCAACTGACAGCGATGCACAAAAACGAGAAAATACGCCGCCTACACTTAATGTTGGGCGCCGGGTCGGGCTGGGAAGAACCAGACATCAGTCAACCACCTTTTGTCATAACCGAAGGGCTCGGCAACTGGCTTTGCGAACAGGAATTCGGCGCGGGGCTCATGGCAGCCTCGCCACGCAGATTTCTGGTTGAGGCGGCGCAATACAAAGGTAAACCGTTGACCTTCAACGTACCAAAATCGCCAAGGCTGTTAGCATCCACCTTGATCGGGCCCGAAAACGCTCCGGAATATGTGCACATTCGCCATAAAGTTGACGACGCCGGCAACCTTGTTAACTTCAACCAACAGCCAGGCATCCTCAGTGAGCTGGAAAAAGGCGACTTCCGAGCCCTGCATTACCTGGACTTTACCGCAGACGGCTGGATTCAAGCTCAGTGCCCAGCGCTGGACACCGCTTTTCCAACTCGCATACCCGCCTACTCTTTGCTGTGCGCTCCCGACTTCTACCCTCTGTGTAATCAGCGGCATCTGAGCGAGTGGCTGGAGACCCTGAGTCCGGACATTCAAAAAACCGTGTTTCAGACGCCCCCTGAATGCCTGTCCGATTCTCGCTATGCGGCCAATATCCAGTCTTTTCCCACCCTCTTTTCCAGCACTGATGTCAGCGTAACTGCGATTGTGGGTCACCATGGGTCAACTGTTGGGCAGTCGACTGCGGCAAAACCTGATACAGCGTCGGCAAAACGTGCCTCATGCCTTCCAGATGCCGCAGCGGGAGTCTTTGCTCCTGGCTGGGATGTTGGTGCTGTCGAATACGAGAGTAGCTCGGGGGCCGTGCCGCACCTCGCAGCCTACAGGCTAGGCAGCCCTTTTCCAGAGGACGCAAAACTGTGTGCCGCGCTCAGTTCATTTTGGCCGGCAGTCGCTCCTGACGCCGCTCAATCCTTTGAACCCGACGCCGGAGCGGGCCCGACGATTAAACCGATGCTCGATCAGGAAATTGGCATAACTTCCGGTTTTTCTTGGGACGGCATCCCCGCACCACACAGTATTATTACCAACAACGTGACACAAATTGCTTATCACAGTTATCGCTATGGTGATTATACGGAAAGCGCTCTGGAAGGTAAGTTCTCACTCGCCCTGACCGGCAAGATTGATACATTGGAATACCAAAGACGTATTGATGCATTCCGACGCGTCAAACTTGCACTCGGCTCCCTGCATGAAAAATGGTTTATACGCTCGTTCAAAACTATAACTTCCGACGATTTAAGAGAGCTCGATTCCCCTCTAAATTCAAACGTCACCCTTGATACCACAGCATATCGATTCGAACTCTATCGCTATGAACCAAGCGCCTCTCCACATTTCAATAAAACCCTAATCAAAGTCATAGAAACTTCAAATTATCTCGTCTGGCCACATGTGATCTTTCACCAATCAGGCACGCGTCCATGGCAACCCGTTTAACCACAGCTAAAGTCCGACACGATGAATGACTACGATGTCGTCATAATAGGCGCCGGCCCGGCAGGATGCGCGGCGGCTATTGCTTGCGCTCAACATGGCCTGAGGGTGGCCATTGTTGAGCGCCTTTCATTTCCTCGCGAACGTCCTGGCGAAACACTGCATCCTGGCATTGAGCCTCTTCTTAAGCAGCTAGGCGTGATGAACCAAGTGCAGGCGGGCAAATTCATCAGGCCTTTTGGAAACTGGGTAACCTGGGATAAGGAACGAAACTTTACTCCCTTCGGAAATGATGCCGATGGCGCTTGGTCAGGGTTTCAAATACCCAGGTCCATATTGGATGGCTTTTTATTGGCGAAGGCAATCGCGCTGGGGGTCCATGCCCTGCAGCCTTGCCATGCAAAAAAGGTACTCCTGGAAAACGGTCGCGTCATGGGCGTACAAACCCTTACCGGGACTCTGTCTTGCCGCCAGCTTGTGGATGCCAGCGGCGCTCATGGCTGGCTCACACGTCAGCTCGGGCTGGGATCACGTTGCTACTCACCGCCACTTACGGCCCTGTATGGCTATACGAGCGGAACCATCGACGAAAGTGCACTGGGTATTTTCGCCGATCGGCTGGGGTGGTATTGGACCGCACACGTAGGACGAAAGCTGTATCACTGGACACGCCTCTATTTTGAGCACGATCAGATCTGCAAGGCATCTGCTGTTCCATCCTCCTTCGAACACCTGACCCGCGTGGGGAAAATGCAGGGTGCCGATGTTACTTGGAGAATCTGCGATCAATCGGCAGGCAGTGGCTACTTCATCGTGGGAGACGCCAGCGCGGTGATAGATCCGGGCGCCTCTCATGGGGTTCTTAAAGCACTAATGTCAGGAATGATGGCCGCCCAGGCTGTCGTCGAAGGATGTGCCAACCCAACGAATCAACAGGTTATTTCCCTGCAGTACCAACGATGGATACGGGACTGGTTCGAGAGCGATGTAAAAAGAATGCGTGAACTGTATCGTGCCCATCCGTTCCCTCCTCCGTGGCTTGAAAAGCCATAGCCAATACGGCCCTTGCGCGGTCAAGCAATCAGCTGTCGAACGGCAAGCAACACTATAAAATGCGCAGGGTAAAGGCTATACGCCCAGCGCCGCATGGCGGGTGGCGCGGCGTTTTTGGCATGTCGCAGCAGGACCAAGCCGAGCAGTGGCGCGATCATGCACACCGTCAGTCCCGACAGCGCCAAAAACGTACCGCTGTTGAGCAGGGCCTGCCATTGATTGGCTGCTACGCAGATCGCGCCCGGCAAGACGCTGAAATACCAGGGGCGACTGAAGACCAGCAACATCGCCAACGGCAGTAATACGCCGAAAAAGCCGAACATCAAGTGCGCGGAAAAAACGGTCGCAATCGTGATGGCGATCAACGCCAATCCTCGATCAAAAAACGTCTTCTGCTGCCATCCTCTGGCAACCAGCAAACCCAGCGCCAGGGTTGGCAACACATTCAATGTATCGGCATCGTCGATAAACATCCGGTACGGCACTTCGCTGATCACACTGAACAGCAGTAGCCATCCCAGGTAACGCCACTGGCGCGTCACCGGCGTGCCTGCGACCCGATGCAGGTTGGCCGCAATTGCCAGGCAAAACCATGGAAACGCCAGGCGCCCCGGCACATACAGGCCATCCAGGCTTAAACCGACATAGCGCAGGTGGTCCAGCACCATACTCAACAGCGCCAGCCACTTGAGCAGATCCAGAGCGCCATCGCGGACACGTCCGACAGGCATCGTTCCAGTACCGTGCATAATTCCCCAGTGACTTTGCATTTACAGTGCGTGCGCACCCGCGACAATCTTGGTTACAGTGCGCACCAACATCGACCACAGGAATGGGCCATGACCGACAAGAGCCAACAATTCGCCAGTGACAACTATTCCGGCATCTGCCCGGAAGCCTGGGCCGCCATGGAACAAGCCAACCAGGGTCATCAACGCGCCTATGGCGATGATGAATGGACCCACCGCGCCGCCGACGGTTTCCGCAACTTGTTCGAAACCGACTGCGAAGTGTTCTTCGCCTTCAACGGTACTGCCGCCAACTCGCTTGCGCTGTCTTCGCTGTGCCAGAGCTACCATAGCGTGATTTGCTCGGAAACCGCCCACGTCGAAACCGACGAATGCGGCGCGCCGGAGTTTTTCTCCAACGGCTCCAAGCTGCTCACCGCCCGCACCGAAAACGGCAAGTTGACCCCGGAGTCGATCCGCGAGATCGCCCTCAAGCGCCAGGACATCCACTACCCCAAGCCACGCGTGGTCACCCTGACCCAAGCCACGGAAGTCGGCAGCGTGTACACCCCGGAAGAAATCCGCGCCATCAGCGCCACCTGCAAAGAGCTGGGCCTGAACCTGCACATGGACGGCGCACGCTTCTCCAACGCCTGCGCGTTCCTCGGCTGCTCGCCCGCCGACCTGACCTGGAAAGCCGGTGTGGACGTGCTGTGCTTTGGCGGCACCAAGAACGGCATGGCCGTGGGCGAAGCTATCCTGTTCTTCAACCACAAGCTGGCCGAAGACTTCGACTACCGCTGCAAACAGGCCGGGCAGCTGGCGTCGAAAATGCGCTTTCTTTCGGCCCCGTGGGTAGGTCTGTTGGAAAACGACGCCTGGCTCAAACACGCACGCCATGCCAACCACTGCGCGCAGCTGCTGAGCAGCCTGGTGGCGGATATTCCCGGTGTGGAGTTGATGTTCCCGGTGCAGGCCAACGGCGTGTTCCTGCAACTCTCGGAGCCGGCCATCGCAGCGCTGACGGCCAAGGGCTGGCGTTTCTATACCTTCATCGGCAAAGGCGGCGCGCGTTTTATGTGTGCGTGGGATACCGAGGAAGAGCGTGTAAGAGAATTGGCGGCGGATATTCGGAAAGTGATGGGGGCCTGAGACTACGGGCCTTCCAGCCCGTTTTCAGAGACTGTTTGTACGTATTTCTGACAGTATCTATCTAGCCCCTGCCCTGGATAAGATCTCGTCACCCCGAACCAATGGACGCGTTGTTTCGGGGCTGACTGCCTGCCGAATAGTCGGCTGGAAATGGATATCCCACAGAGGGCAACATCATGGAAATTCAATGCTACACGACTGCTTCTCAGCTTCAATCCGACACCAACGCCACCCTCGTCGGCCTGGACGACCTGAGGAAACTGGCGGACGTTGGTGACGCTATCATCGAGCCTTCAAGGCACTTTACCGTCACGGGTAAAGAGTTCGAAATGACAGCATCGGGCGCGTATCTCATCAACCTGTTTGTGCGTTAAGCACTGACTGTGGGAGGGGGTTCTACACCCCTCCCACATTTAGAGCGGCTTCGTTAGTCAGAACTCGATACGCACATCACCCTTCGGCACGCTGCAGCACGACAGGATGTAACCCTCGGCTTCATCTTCCTCGGTAATCCCGCCGTTGTGGTCCATCTCGACCTCGCCACCCAGCTTCATCACCTTGCACGTACCACAGATGCCCATGCCGCAGGCTTTCGGGATCAGCAATCCAAGCTTCGCAGCAGCGGCGTGGACAGTTTCGCCAGGGGCCACGCGAATACTTTTGCCCGACGCAATGAACTCCACCTGATGCAGATCCGCCAAGTCGATTTCCGGCGCGTCGGCGGCCTGTTCGGCTTGTTCTACCGCATCCGCACGGGCCTCCGGCGGCGTGGCGCCAAAGGACTCCTCGTGATACCGCGTCATGTCGAAACCCGCCACTTCCAGCAGGCGCTTCACCGCATTCATATACGGTGTAGGCCCGCAACAGAACACTTCGCGCTCGAGGAAGTCCGGCACCATCAGTTCGAGCATCTTGTGGTTCAGGTAACCGCGATAACCGGCCCATGGCTCGCCCAGCCCATGCTTCTCGCAAATCAGGTGCAGGCTGAAGTTGTCGATCCGCGACGCCATGTGCTCCAGCTCGCGGTGGTAGATGATGTCTTTCGGCGAGCGGGCGCTGTGGATAAACGTCATGTCGACGTTGGCGTTGGTGTCGTAGAACCAACGGGCCATGGACATCACCGGCGTGATGCCGACGCCGCCGCTGAGGTACAGCACCTTCGGGCTCGGATAGTCGATGGCATTGAACAGGCCTACCGGCCCGTGCACCGCCAGTTCCTGGCCCTCGTGCAACGTGTCGTGCAGCCAGTTGGAAACCTTGCCGCCCGGCACGCGCTTGATGGTCACCGAGAAGCTGTACGGCACCGACGGCGAGCTGGAAATGGTGTAGGAACGCATGATCGGCTGGCCTTCGATCTCCAGCTCCAGGGTGACGAATTGCCCTGGCTTGAAGAAGAACAGGATCGGCTGATCAGCCATGAAGCAGAAGGTGCGTACGTCCCAGGTTTCCTGGATGACTTTGACGCACCGGACAATGTGCCGACCATTGGCCCAGGTCTGGGTGGTTACCGGATTCAGGAAATTATTGGACATGTTGTTCTCCACCGCCGACGTCGGCCTTATGGTGGCGATTCTGCGTAACGCCGGAACCGCCCATTTACCTATCTGCGACATTCACATACTTATCGCGACCAGCCCCCAACGACCTAGGGTTGCGCGTCGGGAACAGATTGGGCCATGTCGCCCATGGATAAGGTTCTGACGTTGCGCGGCCCCACACTCGCTCCCAACAACGACGCTTTCTTTATGCCTTGCGTAGTACAACCGTAGCCACTATTCGCCGGCCACACAGAATGGCCATGAGGACACACACGATGGACGTCACCGCAACCTTAAGCTTGGGCGATCCGCTGGAACCCGCACGCAAGGCCACCGCGCAGATGCTGCAAGAGCGCGAGCGCACTTTCTCGCTGCCACAGCCGTTCTACTCTGATGAGCGGCTGTTTGATATCGACATGCAGGAGATCTTCCAGAAAGAGTGGTTGATCGCCGGCATGACCTGCGAGATCCCCACCAAGGGCAACTACCTGACCCTGCAAGTGGGCAAGAACCCGATCATCGTGATCCGTGGCGCCGAAGGCGTGGTGCACGCGTTCCACAACGTGTGCCGCCACCGCGGCTCGCGCTTGTGCACCAGCGACAAGGGCAAGGTCGCCAAACTCGTGTGCCACTACCACCAGTGGACCTACGAGCTGGACGGCCGCCTGCTGTTCGCCGGCACCGAGATGGGCGCCGACTTTGACATGAAGCAGTACGGCCTCAAGCCAGTGAACGTGAAGACCGCCGGCGGCTACATCTTCATCAGCCTGGCCGAGAACCCGCCAGCCATCGACGACTTCCTGTCGACGCTGAACCACTACATGGAACCCTACGACATGGAGAACACCAAGGTGGCGGTGCAAACCACCTTGATGGAAAAAGCCAACTGGAAGCTGGTGCTGGAAAACAACCGCGAGTGCTACCACTGCAACGCGTCGCACCCGGAACTGCTGAAAACCCTGCTGGAATGGGACGACGTCACCGATCCGCGCGCCGACCAGGCGTTCAAGGACCATGTAGCCGCCTCCGCCGCCGCCTGGGATGCCGAGAAGATCCCTTACGCCCACGCCAGCTTCGGCCTGCGTAACCGTATCGTGCGCATGCCGCTGCTCAAAGGCACCGTGTCGATGACCATGGACGGCAAGCAGGGCTGCGCTAAACTCATGGGCCGCATCAAGAACCCGGACCTGGGCTCGATGCGCATCCTGCACCTGCCCCACTCCTGGAACCACTGCATGGGCGACCACATCATCGTGTTCACTGTGTGGCCGATCAGCGCCCAGGAAACCATGGTCACCACCAAGTGGCTGGTGCACAAGGACGCCGTGGAAGGTGTTGACTACGATGTGGCACGCATGCGCGAAGTGTGGGACGCCACCAACGACCAGGATCGTCGCCTGGCCGAAGAGAACCAGCGCGGGATCAACTCCACCGCTTACCAGCCTGGCCCGTACTCCAAGACCTATGAGTTCGGCGTGGTGAACTTCGTGGACTGGTACAGCGAGCGCATGCTGCACAACCTTGGGGCCGCTCCGGCGCCCTACCTCAAGGGTGTTGCCGCTCACGAATGACACGTTGGTCCGGGGGGCTGAATTGTGCAAAAAACATTCAACCCCCTGCTTCCCCTTGTTTCCCCTGCCCTCCAGACTTTGCCCAACAACTTATCCACAGAGCCACCCACAGCAATTGTGGACAAGCGCCGCACCAGCCTGAAATCAAGTGAATAAAATCCGTGACTTATTCAAACCAGTGAGTCTGGCCCGGCTTTGTTCGTTTTTTGAACAACCTACTGAAAGCCATGATTTACGTGGCTTGTAGCAGTACACGAACACCTTATCCACAGATGCACCAACAGACTTTGGGGGCAACTCCGATCACGCTGTGGAAAACCACCTCAAAGCTTCATGAATCTAGGCTTTCAGGCGTCTCAGCTGAGAAACCGCTTACATCGATCAGATTTTGATCAACTCCATGCAGGCCTTTATTAATAAGGCCCTCAGCCGAGAGCGAACACGTTATCCACAGAAGCACCAACAGACTATGGGGGCAAGTCGGTTCAGCGAAATACACCGACGGCGCGAAAAACCCCATCAAAAACCTTCAGTTAGCTTGGTTATTTTTCGTACATGGGACTCTAGCGCTTGATTCATAAGGGGTGTGGACAACCGCGAACAGGTTATCCACAGACAGGTCAACAGGGATTGTGGGTAAACCACAGTCCCTGTTCATGTTCAGCGAACCACACCTTCCTCAACCAATAGCTTGAGGATCGCCTGGGCGCCCTCTTCCGGGCTCACACCCTTGAGCACTTGCCCACCGCCACCACTGGCCTTGGCCGTGGCGGCTTTCATCCGGTCAGCGCCGCTCTTGGCCTTGATCACCTTGAGACGCTTGGGCCGTGGCTTGGCCGGCTGCAACACCGCCGCATGGAACAGCTCATCCTCTTCAATCTGGACTTCATGGGCCGCCAACTCACCGCGTTGCGCCGGGCCGTAGGCGCTTTGCCGTGGCTTGGGCGCAGCGTTATCCACCGTCGCCAGGAACGGCAGGCGCACCTTCAAGCGCCGCCGCTGACCACGGGGCAAGGCTTGCAGCACATGGGCCACACCGCCGTCGATGGACTCCACCTGCGCCAGCCCCACGATCAGCGGCCAACCCAGTTGCTCGGCCAGCAGGAACGGCAGCATGCCCGAGCCTTCACCGGTTTCGGCCTGGCTGCCGGCGAGCACCACTTGGGCACCCGCATCGCGCAGGTACTCGCTGAGCACCGGCAACGCATCGCTACCCGCCGGTTGCTCCAGCACATGCAATTGCGGCAGGCCCATGCCCAGGTAGCTGCGCAGGGTCGGTTCGGCGATGTTGCCGGCGTGCAGCACCTGCAACTTATCCCCAGCCATTTGCAGGCCCAGCTCCACGGCTCGCGCATCCTGCTCGGCACGGCGCGGGCGCCCGGAAGTCGGGTGGGCGCCGATGGACACCAGGCTGATTACATTCGTCGTCATGGTCGTATCCTCATGCTGCATCGCGCTTGGCGCCGTTGCGGTAGGCTTCGACCGCCGCGATCAAGGCTTGCAGTATTGCGGCGCTTTCGCCGATCACCGACAGGTCGGCCCGCTTGATCATGTCGCAGCCCGGGTCGAGGTTGATCGCCACCACTTTGTCGCAGGCGCCGATGCCTTGCAGGTGCTGGATCGCCCCGGAAATACCCACGGCCACGTAGACCCGCGCCGTGACCCAGGTGCCGCTGGCACCGACCTGGCGATCACGCGCCATGAAGCCATCGTCCACCGCCACCCGCGAGGCGCCTTCGGTGGCGCCCAGGGCGGCGGCGGTCTGGTGGAACAGCGCCCAGTCCTTCACGCCGTTGCCGCCGGAGAAAATGAATTCCGCTTCGGCCATGGGAATCGCCGCCGGGTCCACCGCCACCGCGCCGAGGTCTTCGATGCGTGGCAGGCTGCGCGCCAGGGCTGTGGATAACTCCACTGGCAGCACTTCGTGACGGGTTTCGCTGACCGGATCGGCACATTCGGCAACCGCCAGGACCAGGCGCGGCAGTGGCCGGGCCAAGTCTTCCTGGCCGGCACCGGCGCGGCCGATGCACTCGTCGCCCTTGATCTGCCACACCCGCGTGGCCGGGCGCTCCTTGAGGCTGGCGGCAAAGCGTCGACCCAACTCGCCACCGCCGCTGCGGCTGTCCGGCAGCAGCCAGTGTCGCGGGTTGAACTGATTGTCCACAGCCCGCAGGCCCTGGACGCGTTGTTCCGGTGAATAACCGTCGAATGCGTGGCCTTCCAGCACCAGCAAACGGTCGACACCCGCCGTGGCAAACGCACTTTCCTTGTGATCACCAAACACCACCGCCAGCACCGCGCCGTCGCTGCCGGCCAGTTGTCGCGCCAGGCCAAGCAGGTCGCGATCGTGGCTGCTCAAGCGGCCGCCAACCATGTCCGGTACCACGTTGATGTAGAACGCGGGGGCGGCAATCTGATGCAGCGGCAATTGCACTTCTACTGCCGCCGTACGCTTGGCCGAGCCGCCCTGCTGCGCGCCGCTGCGGTCGATACGCTTGATGCCATTGGGGCCGATAAAACCGACGCCGTGCACGTTCTTGCGGATGACGCCATTGGGCCCCATCCAACTGTGCTGCACCGGTTGCATCGCCGCATGCAGCGGGTGCAGGCGGTTGCGGGCGATCCACTCGGCGCGTGGGTCACGGCGGATAATGTCGCTCATCAGTGCACCTCCGCAGGTTCACGCTTCAATGGGGCTTTGGCAGGCGCGGCGTCTTCGAGCAGCGCGTCGGCCACCAGCTCGGCAATGTCCTTGATCAAGGGTCTTGGTTCTACAACGCCCTCAAGCATCGCCGTGCACTGTGGACAACCCACCGCCACCAGCTCGGCACCGGTTTCGCGGATGTCTTCCATGCGCATGTCCGGGATACGTTGCTTACCGGGGATGTCAGTGATTGGCGCACCGCCGCCGCCACCGCAGCAGCGTGAACGGAACCCCGAGCGTTGCATTTCCTTGACCTCAATCCCCAATGCACGCAGCACTTGGCGCGGCGCCTCGTACTCGCCGTTGTAGCGGCCGAGGTAACAAGGGTCGTGATAGGTCACGCTGTTGCCTTTGTGCTGGCCCAGGTTCAGCGCTCCCTCAGCGATCAACTCGGCCATGAAGGTGCTGTGGTGCTGTACCCGGTAGTTGCCGTTGAAAGCGCCGTATTCATTTTTCAGCACATGGAAACTGTGGGGGTCGCAGGTGACGATCCGCTTGAAGCTGTACTTGGCCAGGGTCTGGATATTGCGCGAAGCCAGCAGCTGGAAGGTCGCTTCATCACCCAGGCGCCGGGCGACATCACCGCTGTCGCGTTCTTCCAGGCCGAGCACGGCGAAGTCGACCTTGGCCGCTTTCAGCACTTTGACGAAGGCACGCAAAGTCCGTTGGTTACGCATGTCGAAGGCACCGTCGCCGACCCAGAACAGCACCTCGGCACTGCCTTTTTCGCTGAGCAGCGGCAGGTTCAGGTCCGCCGCCCAGTTCAGGCGACCGCCCGGTGCGAAACCACCGGGGTTGTCGGTGGCGATCAGGTTTTCCAGGACTTCGGCACCCTTGTTCGGCGTGGCGCCTTTTTCCAACGTGAGGTGGCGACGCATGTCGACGATGGCGTCCACGTGCTCGATCATCATCGGGCACTCTTCCACGCAGGCGCGGCAGGTGGTGCACGACCACAGGGTCTCGGCGTCGACCAGGCCGTTGACGATCGGCTGGTGCGGGTTGCCGCTGTGCTCGCCCACCGCTTTGCCCGGATACGGGCTGCCGGCGAACTTGGCATCGGTGCCGCCGGCCAGGCCGACGACCATGTCCTGGATCAGCTTTTTCGGGTTCAGCGGCTGGCCGGCGGCGAACGCAGGGCACGCGGCTTCACACTTGCCGCACTGCACGCAGGCGTCGAAACCGAGCAGTTGGTTCCAGGTGAAATCCTTGGGTTTCTCCACACCCAGGGGCGCAGTCTTGTCACTGAGGTCCAGCGGTTTCAAACCGGTGGAACGGCCACCGCCAAAACGCTCGGCGCGGCGGTGCCAGGCCAGGTGCAGGGCACCGGCGAAGGCGTGTTTCATCGGGCCGCCCCAGGTCATGCCGAAGAACATTTCGGACACGCCCCACAACACACCGACGCTGAGCAATGCGGCCAGCAGCCAGCCGCCGAAGTCCGCCGGCAGAATCCCAGCCACCGGCAGCGTCACCAGAAAGAAGCTCACCGAGAACGCCATCAGGCTTTTCGGCAGGCGCATCCACGGGCCTTTCGACAGGCGCGACGGCGGGTTGCGCCGACGCAGATAGACGAAGGTGGCGCCAACAAACATCAGCACCGAGGCCAACAGTAAGGCGTAGCCGAGGATACGGCTTTGCAGGCCGAAACCGTGGACCAGGATCGCCAGCAAGGCCGACAGCACAAAGCCCAACGCGGTGGCGACGTGGGTATTGGCGATGTATTTATCGCGGGCGACCACGTGGTGCAGGTCGACCATGTAGCGCTTGGGCATGGCCAGCAGACCGCCCAGCAGGTCGACTTTGGACGCGCGGCCACGGCGCCACATGTTCACCCGGCGCAGGGCGCCGAGGACGGCGAGGCCCAGGGCGGTAAACAAGAGAATAGGCAGCAAGGTGTTCAACATGGTGAAGCTCCCACAGACCGCACAGGTCTACTGTGAAACTGGCGCTGAATGTGGGAGGGGGCTTGCCCCCGATAGCAGTGGGTCAGCTACAGCTGTATCAACTGACACTCCGCCATCGGGGGCAAGCCCCCTCCCACATTTGGACCGAGTACACATTGGTTCAAGGCTGGCTCAGAAATCTTTGCACAGGCGCAGAGCGTCATAGATCGCAGCGTGGGTATTACGCTGCGCCACACAGTCACCGATGCGGAACAGCAAGTACCCATCACCCGTCTCGCTCAGGCACGGCTGCGGCTTGATCGCGAACAAGGCTTCGACGTCGATCTGGCCCTTGTTGCGCGAGCCTTCCTTGAGCGCGTAGTAGATGGCTTCGTCCGGCCGCACGCCGTTCTCTACCACTACCTGGTCGACCACCCGCTCCTCTTTGGCGCCGGTGTATTCGTTCTCCAGCACCGCCACCAGCTTGTCGCCCTCGCGGTAGACCTTTTCCAGCATCATGTCGCCGGTCATGATCACTTCCTTGGGGTACATGCTGCGGTAGTAGGTCGGGAACGACGTACCGCCGATGGCCACGCCCGGCTTGATGTCGTCGGTGACGATCTCGACCTGGCTGCCTTTGTCCGCGAGGAAATCCGCCACCGACATGCCGGTGAATTCGCAGATGGTGTCGTACACCAGCACGTTCTTGCCCGGTGCTACCTTGCCGTCGAGCACATCCCAACTGCTCACCACCAAACCTTCGGCGGCGCCCCAGTGCTCGTTCTGCTCCACATTCGGATGCCCACCCACCGCCAGCACCACCACGTCCGGACGCAGGTCCAGGATGGTGTCGGCATCCGCCGCCACGCCAAGGCGCAGGTCGACTTTCAAGCGTGCCAGCTCCAGTTGGAACCAGCGGGTGATACCCGCAATCTGGTCACGCTGCGGCGCTTTCGAAGCGGTGGTGATCTGCCCACCGATAAATTCTTTCTTCTCCAGCAGCGTCACATCATGGCCACGTTCGGCGGCCACGCGTGCAGCTTCCATCCCGGCCGGGCCGGCACCCACCACCACCACTTTGCGTTTCGGCCCGGTGGACTTCTCGATGATATGCGGCACGCCCATGTATTCACGGGACGTCGCGGCGTTCTGGATGCACAACACATCCAGGCCCTGGTACTGGCGGTCGATGCAATAGTTGGCGCCGACGCATTGCTTGATCTGGTCGATCTGGCCCATCTTGATCTTGGCGATCAGGTGCGGGTCGGCAATGTGCGCGCGGGTCATGCCGACCATGTCCACATAACCGCCTTCCAGGATGCGCGTGGCCTGATTCGGGTCCTTGATGTTCTGCGCGTGCAGCACCGGGACCTTGACCACTTCCTTGATACCGGCGGCCAGGTGCAAAAACGGCTCCGGTGGATAACTCATATTGGGGATAACGTTGGCCAGGGTGTTGTGGGTATCGCAACCCGAACCCACCACGCCGATGAAATCGAGCATGCCGGTGTCGTCGTAATACTTGGCGATCTGCTTCATGTCCTCGTGGGACAAACCATCCGGGTGGAACTCGTCACCGCACAGGCGCATGCCCACGCAGAAGTCGTCACCCACCTCGGCACGCACGGCCTTCAGCACTTCTAGGCCGAACTTCATGCGCCCTTCAAACGTGCCGCCCCACTCGTCGGTCCGCTTGTTGACCCGCGGGCTCCAGAACTGATCGATCATGTGCTGGTGCACGGCGGACAATTCCACCCCGTCCAGGCCACCGGCCTTGGCGCGGCGTGCGGCCTGGGCGTAGTTGCCGATCACACGCCAGATTTCTTCCGGTTCGATAGTCTTGCAGGTGGCGCGGTGCACCGGCTCACGCACGCCAGACGGCGACATCAGCGTCGGCCAGTTGAAGCCGTCCCAACGCGAGCGGCGGCCCATGTGGGTAATCTGGATCATGATCTTGGCGCCATGCTTGTGCATGGCGTCGGCCAGGTTCTGGAAGTGCGGGATGATGCGGTCGGTGGACAGGTTCACCGAGCTCCACCATTCCTGCGGGCTGTCGATGGCCACCACCGAGGAACCGCCGCAGATTGCCAGGCCGATACCGCCCTTGGCTTTCTCTTCGTAATACTTCACATAGCGGTCAGTGGTCATCCCGCCATCGGTGGCATACACCTCGGCGTGGGCGGTACTGAGCACGCGGTTGCGGATGGTCAGCTTGCCGATCTGGATCGGCTGGAACATTGCTTCGAAAGCCATGGCACGGTCCTCGGCTTACAACGGCTTGACGGTGAACAGGCCGTCATCGTGGCCCTCTTCGGAGCCTCCGTAGACTTGTTCGGCCACAGTGCGAATCTTGCTGCCTCGGGCCTCAAGAATCTGGTCCATGGCACCGGCAAACCAGCCGGTGAACATGTAGTCGACCTTGCGCCCGACCTTGCCGTACACGTAGACAAACGCCGAGTGTTCGAGCTTGACGCTGGCGGTGCCTTTGTCGAGGTCGATGTCCTGGATCTTGAACAGGCCCCAGCCACGTTGCGACAGACGCTTCATGTAGTGCTCGAACACCGCGACGCCTTCCAGGCCGTGGCATTCGGCTTCTTTCTCGCACCAGTGCCAGGCGGATTTGTAGCCGGCCTTGTAGAGGATCTCGGCATAGGCCTCGGCGCCCAGCACTTCTTCGATGCCCATGTGGTTGTTGACGAAGAAATGGCGTGGCACATACAGCATCGGCAGGGCGTCGGAGGTCCAGACACCGGTTTCGCTGTCGACTTCGATAGGCAATTGCGGGGCGATCTTAGCCATGGAAACTTAACTCCAGAAAATTCTTGTGTAGTGCCCCGGCGCGGATGGCCGGGGAGAAGATGCGTTAGCGGTGGCTTATTCGCCCCAGACGTCCTTGAGGACGTTGACCCAGTTCTCGCCCATGATCTTGCGCACCACGCGCTCAGGGTGGCCGCGCTTGAGCAGGGTCTCGGTGAGGTTGGGGAACTCGCCCACGGTGCGGATGCCCAGCGGGTTGATGATCTTGCCGAAGCTGGTCAGGCGGCGGGCGTAGCCCTTGTCATGGGTCAGCATTTCGAAGAAATCCTGGCCATGGCCCTGGGTGAAGTCGGTGCCAATGCCGATGGCGTCTTCACCGACGATGTTCATGGTGTATTCGATGGCTTCGGCGTAGTCGTCGATGGTCGAATCGATGCCCTTGGCCAGGAACGGCGCGAACATGGTCACACCGACAAACCCCCCGTGATCGGCGATGAACTTCAGCTCTTCATCGGACTTGTTGCGCGGGTGTTCTTTAAGGCCCGACGGCAGGCAGTGGGAATAGCACACCGGCTTTTTCGATTCGAGGATGACTTCTTCGGACGTCTTGGAGCCCACGTGGGACAGGTCGCACATGATGCCGACACGGTTCATCTCGGCGACAATCTCGCGACCGAAGCCCGACAGGCCGCCGTCGCGCTCGTAGCAACCGGTGCCGACCAGGTTCTGGGTGTTGTAGCACATCTGCACCACACCGACGCCGAGCTGCTTGAAGATCTCGACGTAGCCGAGTTGGTCTTCGAAGGCATGGGCGTTCTGGAAGCCGAAGATGATGCCGGTCTTGCCCTGTTCCTTGGCTTTGCGGATGTCCGCAGTGGTTTTCACCGGGATCACCAGGTCGCTGTTCTCACGGATCAAAGTCTGGCTGGCCACGATATTGTTGATGGTGGCCTGGAACCCTTCCCACACCGACACCGTGCAGTTGGCGGCGGTGAGCCCCCCTTTGCGCATGTCCTCGAACAGGTCGCGGTTCCACTTGGCAATAATCAGCCCGTCGATAACGATGCTGTCGGCGTGCAATTCGGCTGGGCTCATCAGGCGTCCCCTTATTGGCGATTCATGCGCCGAATCGTCTGCCGGCGCTTTGGGGCCAGCATATGCCCAGGGGCCGACAGAGCCGGGTGCAAAAACGACAGGGGAATTGCCGAAAGCGTCAATCCGCGACAAAGGCTACCAAGAGAGGTCTGACTCGCGGCTGTTCTTTGTCTTACGCTTGAGCCAGAATTCGGGCATCAACTGATATGAGACGGCGCAATGAAATCGATTTTCCTGGCTTTGGCACTCATCGCAACCGGCGTTCACGCGGCTGAAGACACCGACAGCACGCCGTGCGACGGCATCGAAAACGACAAGCAAACCCTGGAATGCGCCACCTATAACAAAACCACTGCTGAACAGCTGCTCAAGGATAACTACCAGGGCCTGCTCGAACGCATGGCGTCGACCTACGGCAGCGACAAGACCAAGCTGGCGGACATTACCGCTCGTCTGAAGGATGCCCAGCAAAAGTGGGAAAAATTGCGTGACGCTGATTGCGCGGTGGACACCTTTCCGGCGGTGACCGGCACCAAGGCCTACGCGATCGCACAGAACGACTGCCTGGCGCGGATGAGTGATGAGCGGTCGGAGTTTTTGGAGTCGATTGGGCAGGAATAAGCGACAATCTCCGCCACTTTTACTCTGAACCAAGGCTATTCATGAAGACTTGCGGCATCGAAATCAAAGGCAGCGAAGCCATCATCGCCGTCGCCTCACTGGACAACCAGGCACTTGCCCACGTCATCCTGGCGACCAAGAAAATTGCCCTGGAAGACGATGACGAGGCCGCCAACGTCAAAGCCTTCGCCGCACAGGTAAAGGCATTTGTGCAGGAAAACGCCATCGAGCGTATCGCGATCAAGAAGCGCAGCAAGAAAGGCGAGTTCGCCGGTGGCCCGACCACGTTCAAGATTGAAGGGGTGTTCCAGCTGCTGGACGGGGTTGAGGTGACCTTGCTGTCGCCGCAGACCCTTAATGCGCAGAACAAGAAGCACAACTTCGAACTGCCGGCGACGCTGAACAAATACCAGCATGAAGCGTACAAAGCAGCGTGTTCGGCGCTGCTGAAGAAATAGGCCACATCATTAATCTACTGTGGGAGGGGGCTTGCCCCCGATAGCGGTGGGTCAGCCGAAGTTGTATCAACTGACAGCCTGTCATCGGGGGCAAGCCCCCTCCCACATGTCAGCGCTTGTTGCGCAGCCAGTCGCCGAAGGTTTTGTCCTCCAGGGCATACCCTCCCCGGCTCGACTTCCACACCAGTTCCTTGTCGCGCAGGGCATCGATACAGGCCTGAATCGTCTGGGTGCCCGGCACCACGTCGCTGCCCATGTCCTCCAGCGCCTTGCTGACCGCCGTTACGGTGCTGTCGGTGAACGGCGCGAAGGGTTCGTTGTTTTGCGAGCGCTCCACCATCACTTGCAGTACGGCGCGCTGGGGGATGGTGAGGTTGTTCCAGGCGCTTTCGAATTCGGTCCACACACCGGCACGCAGCAGTTCGGCACGACTGTGCAGCAACTGGCCGAGGTTGCTGGCTTCGCCCAACTCCAGCGCCACTTCACCGATGATCGTGCGCAACATCTCGGGGCGCCGGCCTACCAGCTCAAAGGCTTCATCAATATCGGCGGCGTTGAATTGGTTGGTCTTGGCCAGGTGCGCGTTGAGGTGCGCGGTGTAGGCCTGGGTGAACTCTTTACCCAGCAGCGGGAACGGCGTGATGCTGGAGCCGAAGAACGGCTGGCTTTTACCCAGTACCAAGTGAGCCAGCTTGTCGCGATTGGAGCCGGTGAATACCAGATGCAAACCGCTGCCGTCCTCGTCACGGCCTTGGTTGAGCTGATCCCGGGCAGCCTTGAGCGCGAACATCGCATTGATGCCTGAATCGCTGGTCAAAGCGTGCTGAGCCTCGTCAATCATCAGGACGACAGGTTTTTCCGCTGCGCGGTGGAGCAACTCCAAGGCCTGGGTCAACGTCGCGCCAACCGGCAATTGAGGCTTGCTGAAGTCCCAGGACAGGGTACGCAGAAAGCTCAGTTTCTCGATTCCAATGTGCTTGGCCAGCTTGCGAATGCCCTTTTCATAGGGCACCAGCGCGGCAGCAATAGCACTGGCAATCAACTCCGCAGGATCTTTCTCTTTGTCGGCCCACAGATCGACATACACGGTAAGCCAACCCCGAAGCTGGCACTCCGGGATCAGATCCTCACGCAAAAAAGTACTTTTGCCCGTACGACGCGGCGCCGCGAGAAACAGGCCAGAGGTGAAATCCTGAATGCCGGCGCCCACCAGGCCGTCAGCAATACTGCTGGCCAGGGTGGGGCGGCGGAATACAAAGCCGCTGTGCTTGGACATGGTTTTATACTCAATTATGGAAAGGACTATAAATTATAGTCGCGAGTATAATTTACTATAATTGGCCATTACACCACCTCCCGTCGCCGATCCTCCCTCGGACACTTCGCAAACCGCGCGCGATAACTGCGGGTGAAGTACGACGGCGACTCGAACCCGCACGCAATACCTACCTCCAACACGCTCATACCGCTTTGGCGCAAGAGCTGTCGGGCTTTTTCCAGGCGCAGGCCTAAGTAGAAATTGCTCGGGGTGTCGTTCAGGTGCAGGCGGAACAGCCGCTCCAACTGGCGCCGGGTGACTTTGATCGCCTCGGCCAGGGCCAAGGTGCTCAGCGGCGGCTCGGTGTGTTGCTCCATTTCGCCGATCACCTGCACCAGTTTCTTGTTGTTGATGCCGTAGCGCGTGGCGATCTGCATGCGCTGGTGGTCTTTGCGTGGGCGGATGCGGCCGAGCACGAATTGTTCGGAGACCTGGATCGCCAGTTCGGGGCCGTGGGCCTGGGCAATCAAGTCGAGCATCAGGTCGATGGAAGCGGTGCCGCCAGCGCAGGTGATGCGGCGGCGGTCGATTTCGAACAGTTCCTGGGTGACCGTCAGGTGCGGATAGGATTCCTTGAACGCGTCGATGGCTTCCCAGTGCAGGGTGAGGCGGTGGCCGTCGAGCAGCCCGGCTTCGGCGAGCACACAAGCGCCGGTGTCGATGGCGCCGAGGGTCACGCCATCATGGTCAAGGCGCCGTAGCCAGTGCTCCAGCGCAGGCGTGGCGAACTGCAGCGGCTCGAAGCCCGCCACCACCAATAACGTCGCGCCCTTTTTCAACGGTTCCAGCGCGGCGTCAGCGTTGACCGACATGCCATTGCTCGCCAATACCGCGCCGCCATCGGCACTCAATACATGCCAGCGGTACAACTCGCCACGAAAGCGGTTGGCCACCCGCAGCGGTTCCAGCGCAGAGATAAAGCCGATGGCCGAGAAGCCCGGCATCAGCAGAAAGTAGAAATCCTGGGACATGGTGCGCTCTCGTAGGACGGGCAGCGTGCTCACTGTGATACGCCAGTTCAACGAGCCATTCAAGAGCACAGGTCGCTGCAGTGCAAGAGCTGGTCGCCGCCGTGCGTTTTGTCGGCCCTCAAGCTGCGTAATTTGATCCCACGGCGCACAAAGACGCCGGACCCCACAATAACGACCTGCCGAGGGATCCACCATGAACCGACTGATCAGCCGCTGCGTGCTCGCACTCAGCGCCAGCGCCATCTTGAGCACGAACGTACTGGCTGCCGACGCGGCATCCTGCCAGAACGTGCGCATGGGCGTGGTGAACTGGACCGACGTAATCGCCACCAGCGCCATGACCCAAGTGTTGCTCGACGGCCTCGGCTACAAGACCAAACAGACCAGCGCCTCCCAGCAAATCATCTTCGCCGGTATCCGCGACCAGCGCCTGGACCTGTTCCTGGGCTACTGGAACCCGCTGATGACCCAGACCATCACGCCGTTCGTCGACGCCAAGCAAGTCAAGGTGCTCGACAAGCCCAGCCTGGAAGACGCCCGTGCCACCCTCGCCGTGCCTACCTACCTGGCAGACAAAGGCCTGAAAACCTTTGCCGACATCGCCAGGTTCGAGAAAGAACTGGGCGGCAAGATCTACGGCATCGAGCCAGGCTCGGGCGCCAACACCCAGATCAAGGCGATGATCGCCAAGAACCAGTTCGGCCTCGGCAAATTCCAGCTGGTCGAGTCCAGTGAAGCCGGCATGCTCGCCGCCGTCGACCGCGCCGTGCGCCGCAAGGAAGCCGTAGTGTTCTTCGGCTGGGCGCCGCACCCGATGAACGTCAACGTCGCCATGACCTACCTCACCGGCAGCGACGACGCCCTGGGGCCGAACGAAGGCATGGCCACCGTGTGGAGCGTCACCGCACCGAACTACGCCGAACAATGCCCCAACGTGCACAAACTGCTGACCAACCTGACCTTCACCGCCGCCGACGAGAGCCGGATGATGCAGCCGCTGCTGGATCACAAGGACCCTATCGAGTCCGCCAGGCAATGGCTCAAGGATCACCCGCAAGACCAGGCCCGCTGGCTGGAAGGTGTGACCACCTTCGACGGCAAACCGGCGGCGGCCAACCTGCAATTGACCAGCAAATAACCTGATTCGAATCACCGTGTCGCAGCCACTCCCGGCTGCGCACGGCACCCCTACGCCCGCTTGTAAGGAACCTGCCTCATGAACCACGACGTCATCATCACCTGCGCACTCACCGGTGCTGGCGACACGACCAGCAAAAGCCCACACGTGCCGGTCACCCCCAAACAAATCGCCGCCGCCGCCGTGGAAGCCGCCAAAGCGGGCGCGACCGTTGTGCACTGCCACGTGCGCGACCCGCACACCGGCAAGTTCAGCCGTGACGTCGCCTTGTATCGCGAAGTGATGGAGCGTATCCGCGAGGCCGACATCGACATCATCGTCAACCTCACTGCCGGCATGGGCGGCGACCTGGAGATCGGTGGCGGCGAGAACCCGATGGAATTCGGCCCCAACACCGACCTGGTCGGCCCGCTGACCCGCTTGGCCCACGTCGAAGAACTGCTGCCGGAAATCTGCACCCTGGACTGCGGCACCCTGAACTTCGGCGATGGCGACACCATTTACGTGTCCACTCCGGCCCAACTGCGGGCGGGTGCCAAACGCATCCAGGAGCTGGGCGTAAAGGCCGAGCTGGAGATCTTCGACACCGGTCACCTGTGGTTCGCCAAACAGATGATCAAGGAAGGCCTGCTCGACAACCCGCTGTTCCAGCTGTGCCTGGGCATCCCGTGGGGCGCACCGGCCGACACTACCACCATGAAAGCCATGGTCGACAACCTGCCCGCCGACGCCGTGTGGGCCGGCTTTGGGATTGGCCGCATGCAAATGCCGATGGCGGCGCAAGCGGTGCTGCTGGGCGGCAACGTGCGGGTCGGTCTGGAAGACAACCTGTGGCTGGACAAGGGTGTGCTTGCGACCAACGGCCAGTTGGTGGAACGGGCCAGTGAAATCCTCAGCCGCCTCGGCGCACGGGTAATGACCCCCGCCGAAGGACGCATAAAAATGGGCCTCACCAAACGCCGCTAATCAAAAAATGTGGGAGGGGGCTTGCCCCCGATTACGGTGCATCAGTACCGAATGTATCGACTGACACACCGCTATCGGGGGCAAGCCCCCTCCCACACTGGACCACCGAAATCCATAGGAATTTGCCATGAGCTTTATCACCGAAATCAAAACCTTCGCCGCCCTCGGCAGCGGTGTCATCGGCAGCGGCTGGGTGTCCCGCGCGCTGGCCCATGGCCTGGATGTGGTCGCCTGGGACCCGGCACCTGGTGCCGAAGCTGCGCTGCGCAAGCGCGTCGCCAACGCCTGGGGCGCCCTGGAGAAACAAGGGCTGGCGCCGGGTGCGTCGCAAGAGCGCCTGCGCTTTGTCGCCACCATTGAAGAATGCGTGAAAGACGCCGACTTCATCCAGGAAAGCGCCCCGGAACGCCTGGAGCTGAAGCTGGACCTGCACAGCAAGATCAGTGCGGCAGCCAAGCCGAATGCGTTGATCGGTTCAAGCACCTCGGGCCTGTTGCCGAGTGAGTTCTACGAAGGTTCGACCCACCCGGAACGCTGTGTGGTCGGCCACCCGTTCAACCCGGTTTACCTGTTGCCGCTGGTGGAAGTGGTTGGCGGCAAGAACACCGCGCCAGAAGCCATCCAGGCCGCGATCAAGGTGTATGAATCCCTCGGTATGCGCCCGCTGCATGTGCGCAAGGAAGTCCCGGGGTTCATCGCCGATCGCCTGCTCGAAGCGTTGTGGCGTGAAGCACTGCACCTGGTCAATGATGGCGTGGCGACCACCGGCGAGATCGATGACGCAATCCGTTTTGGCGCCGGCCTGCGCTGGTCGATCATGGGCACGTTCCTCACCTACACCCTGGCGGGCGGCGATGCCGGCATGCGGCACTTCATGGCGCAGTTCGGCCCGGCACTGCAATTGCCGTGGACCTACCTGCCGGCGCCGGAACTGACCGACAAGCTGATCGACGACGTGGTCGACGGCACCAGCGACCAGTTGGGCAAGCACAGCATTTCAGCGCTGGAGCGCTATCGTGATGATTGCCTGCTGGCGGTGCTGGAAGCGGTGAAAACCACCAAGGCCAAGCACGGCATGACCTTCGCTGAATAACGGAACCCCTGACATGCCCGCACTCACCACTTACACCACCCAGGTCCACCCCGACTGGGTGGACTACAACGGCCATCTGCGCGACGCGTTCTACCTGCTGATCTTCAGCTACGCCACCGACGCGCTGATGGACATCCTCGGGCTGGACAGTGAAAATCGCGAAGCCAGCGGTCATTCGCTGTTCACCCTGGAGCTGCACCTGAACTACCTGCACGAAGTGAAACTCGGCGCCGACGTGGAGGTGCATACCCAACTGATCGCCCATGACGCCAAGCGCCTGCACCTCTATCACAGCCTGCACTTGGTGGGGGATGAGAAGGAACTGGCGGGCAACGAACAGATGCTGTTGCACGTTGACCTGGCCGGTCCGCATGCCGCGCCGTTCACCGATGCCACGTTGGAAAGACTCTCTGCCATCAGCGCCCAGCAGGCTGACCTGCCTCGCCCCGCCCTGCTCGGCCGAGTGATTGGACTGCCACCCAAAAAACCATAAGGAGACCCCATGCAAACCGCCGCCGCTGTTGCCGATTTCCGTACCTACCCGAAGATCTGCGACCTTGCGCAGGTGCGGGTGCTAAATGATCAGATTCGTGTGCAATGGGCCGATGGGCGGGTCAGTCCGTTTCATCATCAGTGGCTGCGGGACAACTGCCCCTGCGCGGAATGCGTGTACAGCGTGACCCGCGAGCAGGTGCTGGAGATTGTCGATGTGGACGAGCACCTCAGCGCTGTCGACGCATGCATCGATCAAGGCTTGTTGAGCGTGCAATGGAGCGGCGGCCACCGCAGCCAGTACGACCCCGGCTGGCTGCGGGCGCATGCCTACGACGATGAGTCCCGCGCCGAACGCTGGGCGGCGAAGCCCAAACCCCAGCTGTGGGACAGCCGCTTCCAACTGCCGGTGTTCGACTATTCAGCGGTCATGCAAGACCCCCACGCATTGTTGCAGTGGCTGCTGGCGCTACGTGACTGCGGCCTCACGCAAATCCGCGGCGTGCCCACCGAGCCCGGCGCCCTGGCGCTGGTCGCCAAGCGCATTTCATTCATCCGCGAGAGCAACTTCGGCGTGCTGTTCAACGTGCAATCCAAGGCCGATGCCGACAGCAATGCCTACACCGCCTTCAACCTGCCGTTGCACAGTGACTTGCCCACGCGGGAGCTGCAACCGGGCCTGCAGTTTTTGCATTGCCTGGTGAACGATGCCGACGGTGGCGAAAGTATTTTTGTCGATGGGTTTGCCATCGCCTGCGCCCTGCGTACCGAAGACCCCGAAGCGTTCCTGGCTCTGTGCGACATCCCGGTGGAGTTTCGCAACAAGGACCGTCACAGCGACTACCGCCAGTTGGCGCCGATCATTGCGCTGGATGCCTTGGGCGATATCGCGGAGATCCGCATGGCCAATTTTCTACGCGGGCCGTTTGAGACGAGTGTGGAACAGATGCCGTTGCTGTATCGCGCCTATCGGCGCTTTATCGCGATGACGCGGGAAGATCGCTTTCGTGTGGTGCAGCGCCTGAACCCCGGTGAGCTGTGGTGCTTCGATAACCGCCGCACGTTGCATGCGCGTCACGCTTTTGACCCGGCTTCCGGGGCTCGGCATTTTCAAGGGTGTTATATCGATAGGGATGAGTTGCTCTCGCGCATTTTGGTGTTGCAACGGTAGACCCTGGCGCGCCCTTCGCGAGCAAGCCCGCCCCCACAAAAAAACCCCGATCCAGCCGTGACTGGATCGAGGCAGAGGGCCTTGTGTGAGCGTGACATCCCGAGGGTGACCAAACCTTCAAGCTGTTTGCTGGTACTCAGTGTGCCCATTACCGCCGCCGGTAAATGGCCCGAAAACGACATGCTCATAGCCATCTGAGGCATTCATACAATCTGCGCTTGCCGCCCTCTTGGGTGGCTACCAGAATCCCAGTCAGACCCCGTTCACCTCACCAGGATAAACGTCATGATGCACGCGGATTTGATTGACCAGGATGACCTGCTGGGCCAACTGCGCTCGCTGGGTTTCGAAGTGTCCAGCGGCGCCACTGCCGAGCAGGCCTGCGAGTGCGCGGTGCGCGGCTTGAGCGAGGCACGGGCCAAGGCGCTCAAGGGCATGGTGGAGCAGATGTACACCGGCAGTGCGACGATTCTGCCGGCCGTGCGCCAGGCAATCGACAAGCAGTTGTTGCCGGCACTGGTGCAGTTCAAGCAGAACTCTGGCGCCTGATTAGATTGCTATCGGGGGCAAGCCCCCTTCCACCTTTGACTGTGTTCACCCATCCAAATGTGGGAGGGGGCTTGCCCCCGATGCAGAAACCTCGGTCTAGAGCCTTACGCTGGCAAACGTCGACTCATTGCGCGCCTGACTCAACGCCGACATCGGCCCCGACAACGGCGACAACACCAGCGCCTGTGGAATTGGCATCATCGCCACCTGTTGGGTGGTGTTGGAGCCGACGCGTTCATCCCGTGGCGGAATGCCGAAATATTCGCGGTAGCACTTGGAGAAGTGTGGCGTGGACACAAACCCGCACACCGACGCCACTTCGATGATCGACATCGGCGTTTGCTTGAGCAACTGCCGTGCACGGATCAGGCGCAGCTTGAGGTAGTAACGCGACGGCGAGCAATGCAGGTACTTCTGGAACAACCGCTCCAACTGGCGACGTGAGACGGCGACGTATACCGCCAGTTCATCCAGGTCGATCGGTTCTTCCAGATTGGCTTCCATCAGCGCGACGATTTCCTGAAGCTTCGGCTGGTTGGTGCCGAGCATGTGCTTGAGCGGCACGCGCTGGTGGTCTTGCTCGTTGCGGATGCGTTCGTACACAAACATCTCGGAGATGGCGGCCGACAGTTCGCGACCGTGATCGCGGCTGATCAGGTGCAGCATCATGTCCAGCGGCGCGGTGCCGCCCGAGCTGGTGAAGCGGTTGCGGTCGAGGGTAAACAGGCGTGTGCTCATGGCCACGCGGGGGAAGGCTTCCTGCATCGAAGCCAGGCATTCCCAATGCACGCTGCAATCAAAACCGTCGAGCAGACCGGCGCAAGCCAAGGCCCAACTGCCGGTGCATACCGCGCCCAAGCGGCGCGATTGGCGTGCCTGGCTTTGCAGCCACGACACATGTTCACGGGTCACGGTACGCTGGATACCCACACCCCCGCACACGATCACGGTATCCAGGGCGGGCGCTTTGTGCATGGAAGCATCGGGAGTGATTTGCAGACCGTCGCTGGCCCACACCTGGTTTCCATCGACGCTCAAGGTCGTCCAGCGATACAGCTCGCGGCCGGAGAGCTGGTTGGCCATGCGCAGCGGTTCGACTGCGGAGGCCAGGGAAATCAGCGTGAAATTGTCCAGCAGCAAAAAGCCGATGGATTGAGGCGCACGGTTCTGGGGTTGGGCCCCGGAGTTGAACGACGTCATCGCGGTATCTCCTCACACAAAGCGGGTGATGGCCTCAGGCGAGGCTCTTGTTATTGCGCTCTTCATCCGGCGAGGAGAGAGGCTTTGAATTGATAGAGCAAATGCCATGCCTAAATTTGAATGGCCGTCCAATAACTCCTAAAAACGACCTCATGACGCGTCTAAATAAGCCCGCGCCGCACGTACGGTTATGGCTGGAATTGGCCGTAGGAACACGCCCGGGCAAGGTGTGTGAGCAGATCGGTAGCACTTGTGGGAAGGCGCTTTTCGGGTGTGGGAGAAGTCTGTCACCCAAAGCGCGGGAGGCCAGTGGTCAGGTCGAAAATCGTTCGCAAGCTACTTATCTATTTGCGACGCGCTAAAAGGTGGCGCTTTTGGTTGGGGTGTTCACTTTTTGCGCAGCGGCGCCTGGATGATTGCTATCGGGGGCGAGCCCCCTCCCACCTTTGACTGTGTTCACCAATCCAAATGTGGGAGGGGGCTTGCCCCCGATGCAGGCAACGCGGTCTCAGCACTCCACCGCGCTGACCGCCAACCCACCGCGCGATGTCTCTTTGTACTTGTCATGCATGTCCGCTCCGGTATCGCGCATGGTGCGGATCACCCGGTCCAGGGAGATAAAGTGCTGGCCGTCGCCGCGCAGCGCCATTTGCGCCGCGTTGATCGCCTTCACCGCCGCGATTGCGTTGCGCTCGATGCACGGCACCTGCACCAAGCCGCCCACCGGGTCGCAGGTCAGCCCCAGGTTGTGTTCCAGGCCGATTTCGGCAGCATTGCACAGTTGCTCCGGCGTGGCGCCGAGGATCTCGGCCAGCCCGGCGGCGGCCATGGCGCAGGCAGAGCCCACTTCGCCCTGGCAGCCGACTTCGGCGCCGGAGATCGAGGCGTTCTTCTTGCACAGAATGCCCACCGCCGCCGCACCAAGCAGGTAGTCGACCACATTGGCCTCGGTGACTTCTTCGCTGAATTTCATGAAGTAATGCAGCACCGCCGGGATGATCCCGGCAGCGCCGTTGGTGGGCGCCGTGACCATGCGTCCACCGGCGGCGTTTTCTTCGTTCACCGCCAGGGCGAACAGGTTGACCCATTCCATGGCACTCAGGGTCGAACCAATCACATTGGGCTTGTTCAACTCCTGCAGGCTGCGGTGCAACTTGGCGGCACGCCGGCGCACGTTGAGGCCGCCGGGCAGGATGCCTTCGTGCTTGAGACCCTGTTCCACGCAATCCTGCATGGCGCGCCAGAGTTTCATCAGGCCGCTGCGGATTTCATCTTCAGAGCGCCAGACCTTCTCGTTGGCCATCATCAACTCGGCCACGCGCAGGTTGTGGGTCTTGCACAGCTGCAACAGCTCCACCGCGCTGGAAAAGTCGTAAGGCAATTCGGTGCGGTCCATATCGGCCACGCCGCTTTGCGCCTGGGCTTCATCCACCACGAAACCGCCACCCACTGAATAGTAGGTGTCGCGGTGCAGCTCGCCGTTGTCACCCGACACCACCAGGGTCATGGCGTTGGGATGGAACGGCAGGTTTTCGTCGAGCAGGCGCATGTCCCTGGCCCAGACAAAGGGCACCGGCAAGCGCCCGTCGAGCAGCAGGGTGTCGGTCTCGCGCAGGGCGTGGATGCGTTGGCCGATCTGCGACGGGTCGATGGCGTCCGGCCATTCGCCCATCAGGCCCATGATGGTCGCGGTGTCGCTGCCATGGCCGATGCCGGTGGCCGACAGCGAGCCATACAGCTGAACTTCGACGCGCCGCACTTGTTCCAACAGATCACGTTCACGCAACCCTTGAACGAACAACGCCGCGGCGCGCATGGGGCCGACGGTATGAGAACTCGAAGGCCCGATGCCGATCTTGAACAGGTCGAAAACACTGATAGCCATTAACGTGGAACTCCGCAGGTGAACAGGCCGGACACCAACGAGCTGCTACGCTCAGATCGCCCAGATGGCGGCATCATCAAGCTTTTGTTTGCCGTCACGGCGTCTCACACCGACGCACCCATGCTCACCAGCGTCGCGCCTGTGCGATCACCGGTTTTGGCCGTTTTTAGCGGTGCAGATGGGCAAAAACTGCAGTTTTGCCTTGGGAAAAACCTGTAAGCGACGTCACCGACACTGGATACGACCCTCCCTGTACTGGATACGACGCCCCCTGTAGGCGTCAGATTTTCACTGGTACATGATCAGTCTCGACTCGTTTGCAAGGCACCGTGCCAGAGCTGTTGTCGCACGCTCCAACCGCAACACTTATAAAGCGCGGCGAACGCCGTCAGAAAAAACACAGGAGTCTAGCCCCATGAAAGCTTCACCCTCGTTGTTGTTGGCCGCCATGCTGAGTCTGCCAGTCGTGGCGCACGCTGCAGAACCGGCACAATGCCAGACCGTCAACTTCTCCGATGTCGGCTGGACCGATATCACCGTCACCACCGCCGCCACCAGCGAAGTCCTCAAGGGCCTGGGCTACAAGCCACGCACCACGATGATTTCGGTGCCCGTGACCTACAAGTCCCTGGCCGACGGCAAGAACATGGACATCTTCCTCGGCAACTGGATGCCGACCATGGAAAACGACATCAAGCAGTACCGCGATGCCGGCACCGTGGAAACCGTGCGCGCCAACCTGGAGAACGCCAAGTACACCCTGGCGGTCCCGGAAGCGCTGTACAACAAAGGCCTGAAGGACTTCGCCGATATCGCCAAATTCAAGGATGAGCTGGGCGGCAAGATCTACGGCATCGAGCCGGGCAACGACGGCAACCGCACCATCCAGACGCTGATCGACAAAGACGCCTTCGGCCTGAAAACCGCCGGTTTCAAAGTCGTCGAGTCCAGCGAAGCCGGCATGCTCTCCCAGGTCGAACGCGCCACCAAGCGCGACCAGGCCATCGTGTTCCTCGGCTGGGAACCGCACCCGATGAATACCCGCTTCAAGATGAAGTACCTGACCGGGGGTGATGATTCCTTCGGCCCCAACTACGGCCAGGCCACCATCTACACCAACACCCGCAAGGGCTACACCCAGGAATGCAGCAACGTGGGTCAGTTGCTGAAGAACCTGGTGTTCACCCTGAACATGGAAAGCACCCTGATGGGTAATGTCCTGGACGACAAGATGAAACCCGACGCCGCGGCGAAAGCCTGGCTGAAGAAGAACCCTCAAGTACTCGACACCTGGCTCGCCGGTGTCACCACCGTTGATGGCAAACCTGGCCTGGAGGCCGTGAAAGCTTACCTCTCCAAGTAATGCCGCTGACCCCGGGGCGGTGCGCTGCCCCGGGATGTTTTCCCTCTTCGCATGTGGACATTCACTACCATGCTGACTGAACAGAAAATCCCACTAGGCCAGTACATCGCTGCCTTCGTCGAATGGTTGACCCAACACGGCGCCAACTATTTCGACGCAATCGCATCGACACTGGAAACGATGATCCACGGCGTGACGTTTGCGCTGACCTGGTTCAATCCGCTGGCATTGATCGGTCTGATTGCGCTGCTGGCTCACTTTATCCAACGTAAATGGGGACTGACTGTTTTTGTCATCGCCTCCTTCCTGCTGATCCTCAACCTGGGTTACTGGCAGGAAACCATGGAGACCCTGGCGCAGGTGCTGTTCGCCACCCTGGTCTGCGTGGTCATCGGTGTGCCGCTGGGCATTGTTGCCGCGCACAAACCGTTGTTCTACACCATGATGCGGCCGGTGCTCGATCTGATGCAGACCGTACCGACCTTCGTCTACCTCATCCCTACCCTGACCCTCTTCGGGCTGGGTGTGGTGCCCGGGCTGATTTCCACGGTGGTGTTCGCGATTGCCGCGCCGATCCGCCTGACCTACCTGGGTATCCGTGATGTACCGCAAGAGTTGATGGACGCCGGCAAGGCCTTTGGCTGCTCGCGTCGTCAGTTGCTCTCGCGCATTGAACTGCCCCACGCCATGCCGAGCATTGCCGCCGGCATTACCCAATGCATCATGCTGTCGTTGTCGATGGTGGTGATTGCGGCCCTGGTGGGCGCCGACGGCCTCGGCAAGCCGGTGGTCAACGCGCTCAACACCGCTGACATCGCCCTGGGCTTTGAAGCGGGCCTGGCGATCGTCCTGCTGGCCATCATGCTCGACCGCATCTGCAAACAACCCGACGCCAAAGTAGGGGGTGATGCATGAGCATTATCCGATTCGACAAAGTCGACGTGATCTTCTCCAAAGACCCACGCGAAGCGCTCAAGCTGCTGGACCAGGGCATGAGCCGTAACGAGATCCTGAAAAAGACCGGACAGATTGTCGGCGTGGAAAAAGCCAGCCTGGATATCGAGAAAGGTGAGATCTGCGTGCTGATGGGCCTGTCGGGCTCCGGCAAATCGAGCCTGCTGCGCTGCATCAACGGTCTCAACACCGTGAGCCGTGGCCAGCTGTTCGTGGAGCATGAAGGTCGCCAGATCGACATCGCGTCCTGCACGCCCGCCGAGCTGAAAATGATGCGCACCAAGCGCATCGCCATGGTGTTCCAGAAGTTCGCCCTGATGCCCTGGCTGACGGTGCGCGAAAACATCAGCTTCGGCCTGGAGATGCAGGGCCGCCCAGAGAAAGACCGGCGCAAGCTGGTGGATGAAAAGCTTGAACTGGTGGGCCTGACCCAGTGGCGCAACAAGAAGCCGGACGAACTCTCCGGCGGCATGCAGCAGCGCGTCGGCCTGGCCCGAGCGTTGGCGATGGACGCCGATATCCTGCTGATGGATGAACCCTTCTCCGCCCTCGACCCGCTGATCCGGCAAGGCCTGCAGGACGAGTTGCTGGAGCTGCAACGCAAGCTGAGCAAAACCATCGTGTTCGTGAGCCACGACCTCGACGAAGCGCTCAAGCTGGGCAGCCGTATCGCAATCATGAAAGACGGCAAGATCATCCAGTACAGCGTGCCGGAAGAGATCGTGCTGAACCCGGCGGACGACTATGTGCGTACCTTCGTCGCCCACACCAACCCGTTGAACGTGCTGTGCGGTCGCAGCCTGATGCGCACCCTGGACAACTGCAAGCGCGTGAACGGTTCGGTATGCCTCGATCCGGGCGGCGACTCGTGGCTGGACCTGGCCGAAGGCAACACCATCAAGGGCGCCCGCCAGAACGGCGCGGTGATGAACCTGCAGAACTGGGCGCCGGGGCAAGCGGTGGAAGGTTTGGGTCGATTGCCGACACTGGTGGACTCGAACATCGGCATGCGCGATGCGTTGCAGATTCGTTATCACACCGGCAACAAGCTGGTGTTGCATGACAACAACCAGGTGGTGGGGATTCTGGGAGACAGTGAGCTGTACCACGCCCTGCTGGGCAAGAACCTGGGCTGACACTGCACAGTAGACAGGTGGTGTCAGTGAGGACACCACCCGTCTTCAACTATCAGCTATAGACCCGGCCAAGGAGTTGCCGATGGCTTTCAAACTGATCGAGCACATCCCGGGTGATCTGTTCCTGGGTGAAGCCCATCAGGTCGTATTCCTGAGGTCCGTTGTGCAGGTATACCTCGGCACGGTAGTAGCGAGTGCGCTCTTCCTCGGGCAGGTCGCTCGGCGCCGACGAGTAGGCATCCAGGCTCACTTCATAGACAAACGGGTTGCCCTCTTCCATCTCGATGCGCACACCGATGCAACGCTTGGACTTACCGAGCAGGGTCTGCACTTCCAAGCCCTGATCACGCAACGCCGTCGCCGCCTCTTCCAACGCCGGCGTCACATGCTTGTCCATGAAACGCTGCACGGTGCCTTGGCTCGGTTGCAGGTCCAGCGCCGTCAGACGCTCGCTGAAACCACGGCGACCACGCTCGGCCAATTGCGCCTGCTCCTGTTCGATGGCCACGTCCTGGCGCATCGCCTTGTGCAAGCCGAACATAAAGAAGATCAGCACCACCGAGAACGGCAGCCCCGCCAGCACCACCATGGTTTGCATGGCTTCGAAGTTGCCGGCAAACAGCAGGCCGATGGTCACCAGGGTGATCACCGCCGACCAGAAGATCCGCAGCCAGTGCGGCGCATCTTCATCCACGTTGCCACCTTTGCACGACAGGTTGGCCATCATCACCGCGCCGGAATCCGCCGGGGTGAGGAACAGCACGAAGCCTACAAAGATCGACACGCCGATAACAATTTTCGACGCAGGATAATGCTCCAGCAACTGGTAGATGGCCATGGAAGGCTGCTCCAGCGCCGTCTTGCCCAACTCCACCGCACCGTGGTTCAGCACCAGGTCCAGGGCCGAGTTACCGAAGATCGACAGCCACGCCAGGGTAAAGCCCAGCGGAATCAGCAGCACGCCGGCCACCAGTTCACGCACCGTGCGACCACGGGAAATCCGCGCGATGAACATGCCCACGAAGGGCGCCCAGGAAATCCACCACGCCCAGTAGAACAGGGTCCACAGGCCCATCCAGCGTTCGGTCTTGTCGGCATCGCCTTCGTACACGTAGAGGTCGAAGGTTTTCAGGATGATGCCGTTGAGGTAGTCCCCGGTGTTCTGCACCAGGCCGTTGAGCAAATGCAGGGTCGGGCCGAACAACAGCACAAAGATCAACAGGCCGCTGAACAGCACGATGTTGAGGTTGGACAGGCGGCGGATGCCGTTCTCCACGCCCGACACGGCAGCAATGGTTGCCACGGTGCTCATCACGATGATCACGATCAACAGGTTGGTGTTGCTGTGCTGCATGCCGAACAGGTTTTCCAACCCGGACGACACCTGCATCGAACCAATCCCCAGGTTCGTCACCAGGCCCAGCAGGGTCACGAACATACCGAAACCGTCCACCGCATGGCCGGCCGCGCCTTTCACCCAACGCTCGCCCACCAGCGGGTACAGCGCCGAACGCAGGGCCAGCGGCTGGTTATGGCGATACGCGAAGTACGCCACGGCCAGGCCAACCAGGGCATAGATCGCCCAGCCATGCAGGCCCCAGTGCAGGAAGGTCAGTTGCAGCGCCTGGCGTGCGGCGCCATTGCTGGCGGCTGCGCCTTCGGGCGGGTTGAAGTAATGGTCCAGCGGCTCCGAGGCGCCAAAGTACAGCAGCGAGATGCCGATGCCCGAGGAGAACAACATGCCGGCCCAGGCGCCGTAGCTGAAGTCCGGGGTGTCGTCCTTGCTGCCCAGTTTCAACTTGCCGTAGGACGAAAACGCCAGGCCCACCACAAACACCAGGTAGGCGGCGATGACCACCATGTAGTACCAGCCGAAGCTTTTCGAAAGCCACGCCTGGGCAACACCGAGCATGCGCCCGGCCTCCTGCGGGGCGATGATCAGAATGGCAGTCAACAACAGAATCAGCGCGGTGGAGGTGTAGAACACCCAACCGTTGACCCGCACCTTTTCCGGTGGGGTTTTTATAAGAGAGGCAGAACTCATGGCGCAGATGCTCCGGGCAGTGCGAGAGAGAAACACAAGGCAACGGTTATCCCGGGACATCGATTTTTCGGCAGTCGACGGACGGGTGTTATAAAGACACCCCTTAAATCCCTGTCCCCCACGGGCGCAGTGCCCAGGGACGTTTCAGGGGTTTAACCAGGTGCCGGATGTCGCGCCTGCAGGTGGGAAATACCTGTAGGACGCGACCATTTGTCGCAGATCTTATTCTTTGTTGATTGAACGTTCAATCAAAACAAAATAGACTGGCCATCAAGCCGACGGACGTTTATCGCCCGCCGCAGGCCTAAGGAGAGGTGCTACATGCCCAAGGTCGGTATGCAACCCATACGCCGCCAGCAGTTGATCGAAGCCACGTTGACGGCCATCGATCAGGTCGGAATGGGAGATGCCAGCATTGCGCTGATCGCCCGTTTGGCCGGCGTCTCGAACGGCATCATCAGTCACTACTTCAAGGACAAGAACGGCCTTATTGCAGCGACGATGCGCTACTTGATGAACGCGCTGATCGACAACGTCCATGAGCGCCGGCAGGCGCTGACGGACGACAGCCCACGGGCGCACCTTCAGGTGATCATCGAGGGCAACTTCGACGCCAGCCAGGTCAACGGACCGGCAATGAAAACCTGGCTGGCCTTCTGGGCCACCAGCATGCACCACCCGTCATTGCACAGGTTGCAGCGGATCAACGATCAACGTCTGTATTCCAACCTGTGCTGCCAGTTCCGCCGAGTGCTGCCGCTACCGCACGCACGCAAAGCAGCCCGAGGCCTGGCGGCCCTGATCGACGGTTTGTGGTTGCGCGGCGCCCTGTCGGGAGACGCTTTCGACACGGCGCAGGCGCAACGGATCGCTTACGAATACATGGATTTCCAATTGGCCAAGCAGGTGAGTTAGAGCACACATAAACGCTCAACCCCTGAACGCTGCCGCACCGGCTTACGGTACGGCAGTCAACGCCAACCACTTATGCACTTGCGAGGACTTTATGGCCCGTTTCGAACTGCAAAAACTCTACATTGACGGCGGCTACAGCGACGCTGGCAGCGATGCCACCTTCGAAGCCATCAACCCGGCTAACGGTGAAGTTCTCGCCCAAGTGCAACGCGCGACGAAAGAAGACGTTGAACGTGCCGTGGTCAGCGCCGAGAAAGGCCAGAAAATCTGGGCTGCGATGACCGCCATGGAGCGCTCGCGCATCCTGCGTCGTGCCGTCGACATCCTGCGCGAGCGCAACGACGAGCTGGCCGCCCTGGAAACCCTGGACACCGGTAAAGCCTTCTCCGAAACCAAGTACGTCGACATCGTCACTGGCGCCGACGTGCTGGAATACTACGCAGGCCTGGTGCCGGCCATCGAAGGCGAGCAGATTCCGCTGCGCGACACCTCGTTCGTCTACACCCGCCGCGAGCCGCTGGGCGTGGTCGCCGGTATCGGCGCGTGGAACTACCCGATCCAGATCGCCCTGTGGAAATCCGCACCGGCCCTGGCCGCCGGCAACGCGATGATCTTCAAGCCAAGCGAAGTCACCTCGCTGACCACGCTGAAACTGGCCGAGATCTACACCGAAGCCGGCGTTCCGGCGGGCGTGTTCAACGTGCTGACCGGCAGCGGCCGTGAAGTCGGCACCTGGCTGACCGAGCACCCTCGCATCGAGAAAGTCTCGTTCACCGGCGGCACCGACACCGGCAAGAAAGTCATGGCGAGCGCGTCGAGCTCCTCGCTCAAGGAAGTGACCATGGAACTGGGCGGCAAGTCGCCATTGATCGTGTTCGAAGACGCCGACCTGGATCGCGCCGCCGACATCGCGATGATGGCCAACTTCTACAGCTCCGGCCAGGTCTGCACCAACGGCACTCGCGTGTTCGTACCCAAGCACCTGCAAGCGGCATTCGAAGCCAAGATCGTCGAGCGTGTTGCGCGCATCCGCGTCGGCGACCCGCAGGACGACAACACCAACTTCGGCCCGCTGGTCAGCTTCGCCCACATGGAAAGCGTGCTGGGCTACATCGCCAAAGGCAAGGAAGAAGGCGCACGCGTACTGTGCGGTGGCGACCGCCTGACCGACGGCGACTTCGCCAAAGGCGCCTACGTGGCCCCGACCGTGTTCACCGACTGCACCGACGAAATGACCATCGTCCGTGAAGAAATCTTCGGCCCAGTGATGAGCATCCTCACCTACGAGACCGAAGAAGAAGTGATCCGCCGCGCCAACGACACCGACTTCGGCCTGGCCGCTGGCCTGGTGACCAAAGACCTGAACCGCGCTCACCGCGTGATTCACCAATTGGAAGCGGGTATCTGCTGGATCAACGCCTGGGGCGAATCCGACGCGAAGATGCCGGTCGGTGGCTACAAGCAATCGGGTGTGGGCCGTGAGAACGGCATCAGCTCGCTGAACAACTTCACCCGCATCAAATCGGTACAGGTCGAGCTGGGCGACTACGCCTCGGTGTTCTAAGACCCGGGCCATGTATTGCCTGAGGCCGCCATCGGAGGCAAGCCTCCTCCCACACTTTGATTTGCGCATACATTCAAAAATGTGGGAGGGGGCTTGCCCCCGATGAGGCCCGACCTGACCACACATCAAAGAGGGTGCATCCAATGTCCCAAGAATACGACTACATCATTGTGGGTGCCGGCTCCGCCGGTAACACCCTGGCGACCCGTCTGACCGAAGACGAAGGCGTCACCGTCCTGCTGCTGGAAGCCGGTGGTCCCGACTACCGTTTCGACTTCCGCACGCAAATGCCAGCCGCCCTGGCGTTCCCACTGCAAGGCCGCCGCTACAACTGGGCCTACGAAACCGATCCAGAGCCGCACATGGACGGTCGCCGGATGGAATGCGGGCGCGGCAAGGGCCTGGGTGGTTCCTCGCTGATCAACGGCATGTGCTACATCCGTGGCAACGCCATGGACTACGACAACTGGGCGAAGCTGCCGGGCCTGGAAGACTGGACCTACCTCGACTGCCTGCCGTACTTCCGCAAGGCCGAAACCCGCGATATCGGCCCCAACGACTGGCACGGCGGCGATGGCCCGGTCAGCGTGACCACGCCCAAGCCTGGCAACAACCCACTGTTCCACGCGATGGTCGAAGCCGGCGTGCAGGCCGGTTACCCGCGTACCGAAGACTTGAACGGCTACCAGCAGGAAGGCTTCGGCCCGATGGACCGTACCGTCACGCCTAAAGGCCGTCGCGCCAGCACCGCACGCGGTTACCTGGACACCGCCAAGAAGCGTTCCACACTGACCATCGTCACCCACGCCCTCACCGACAAAGTGTTGTTCGAAGGCAAACGTGCGGTTGGCGTGCGTTACCTGATCGGCGCCGCCGAAGAGCGCGTCGAAGCCCGCGCCCGTAAGGAAGTGCTGGTGTGCAGCGGCGCCATCGCTTCGCCGCAATTGTTGCAACGCTCCGGTGTCGGCCCGGCCAAACTGCTGGAAAGCCTCGACATCCCGGTGGTCCACGACCTGCCAGGCGTCGGTGAAAACCTGCAGGACCACCTTGAGCTGTACCTGCAATACGCCTGCACCCAGCCCGTGTCGCTGTACCCGTCGCTGCTCTGGTACAACCAGCCGGCCATTGGTGCCGAGTGGCTGTTCAACGGTACCGGCATCGGCGCCAGCAACCAGTTCGAAGCGGGCGGGTTCATCCGCACCCGTGAAGAATTCGAATGGCCGAACATCCAGTACCACTTCCTGCCGGTGGCGATTAACTACAACGGCAGCAACGGTGTGAAAGAGCACGGCTTCCAGGCGCACATGGGCTCCATGCGCTCGCCGAGCCGTGGCCGCATCCAGTTGAAGTCGAAGAACCCACGGGACTACCCGAGCATCCTCTTCAACTACATGGCCACCGAGCAGGACTGGCAGGAATTTCGCGACGGCATCCGCCTGACCCGTGAAATCATGCAGCAGCCGGCGCTGGACCCCTACCGTGGCCGCGAAATCAGCCCGGGTATCGATGTGCAAACCGATGAGCAACTGGACAAGTTCATCCGTGAGCACGCCGAAACGGCGTTCCACCCGTCCTGCTCGTGCAAAATGGGCACCGACGAGATGGCAGTAGTCGATGGCGAAGGCCGCGTGCATGGCATGCAGGGTCTGCGTGTAGTCGATGCGTCGATCATGCCGATCATCACCACCGGCAACCTGAACGCGCCAACGATCATGATCGCCGAGAAAATCGCCGACAAGATCCGTGGCCGCAAGCCATTGCCACGCAGCACCGCCGACTACTACGTGGCAGGCGACGCGCCGGTACGTGGCAAGCCGCTGCGTGAAGTGGGCCCTACCGCGCAGTAACGGATACACCGCGGTGTTCCCATCGGGGGCAAGCCCCCTCCCACATTTTTGACCGTGTGAACCCGATCAAGTGTGGGAGGGGGCTTGCCCCCGAAGAGGCCCGACCAGTCACTGCAAAACCCCTCCTTGATCAGCTACTCTGTCTGCCTGCCCGCGACGAGCCGCCCACAAGGAAGGCCCCATGTTCGACCACCACGCCACACTCAAACAGCATTTCAGTGCCCTGCGCACCCGCGCCGAATTCTTCTCGCTGCGCTACGTACGCGAATCCGGCCAATACCTGGCCGTACGCAAGAACGTCGCCGAACCGCCCCACCTGAGCCACGACGAGGGCGCCATGCTCACCGTGCGTCTCAACGGTGTGGAAGCCTACGCCGCGACCAACGACATTTCCCTCGCCGGCCTGCAAGCCGCCCTTGAGCGTGCCGAACAACAAGCCCGCCTGATCAGCCCCCACGCCTTGCTCGACCTGCGCGAGCAACACGTCTCCAGTGACGTCGCCGATTACCTGTCGCCCGAGCTTCAACAGCCCTTCCCGTCCCTGAGCGATTGCTACCAGTTGCTCGGCAGCGAATCGGCCTCCGTGCCCAAGGACGAGCGCCTGGTGAGCTGGGAAGTCAGCCTGGGCCTGACCCACGTCGAGCAGATCTACCTGAACAATGCCGGTGCCCAGTTGCGCCAGGCCCAGCGCTTTGTATTCCCCGGCGTCAACGTCACCGCCTACGACGGTGATGACAGCCAGACCCGCACCCTCGGCGGCAGCAACTTCGGCCAGCAAGGCGGGTTCGACGTGATCAGCCGCTTCGGCCTGGTCGGCGCCGCGCCGCGCATCGCCGATGAGGCCCTGCAACTGCTGGCCGCGCCGAACACGCCCAACGGTCCGCGTGACCTGCTGTTGATGCCCGACCAGATGATCCTGCAGATCCACGAATCCATCGGCCACCCCCTGGAACTGGACCGCATCCTCGGCGACGAGCGCAATTACGCCGGCACCAGCTTTGTGAAGGCCAGCGACTTCGGCCACCTGCAATACGGCTCCCCGCTGCTGAACGTGACCTTCGACCCGGACATTCCCGAACAACTGGCCAGCTACGGCCACGATGACGAAGGCACCAAAGCCAGCAAGCAATTCCTGATCCGTGAGGGGCTGCTGCTCAAGCCCCTCGGTGGAGCGCTGTCGCAATTCCGTGCAGGCATGCCAGGCGTGGCCAACAGCCGGGCCAGCAGTTGGAACCGCGCGCCCATCGATCGCATGGCCAACTTGAATATCGAAGCAGGCGACAAGAGCCTCGCGCAACTGATCGGCGGCATCGAAAACGGCATCCTGATGTCGACCAACCGCTCGTGGTCCATCGACGATGCGCGCAATAAATTCCAGTTCGGCTGCGAATGGGGCCAACTGATCGAAAATGGCGAGTTGAAAGGCGTGGTGAAAAACCCCAACTACCGGGCCATTTCCGCAAACTTCTGGCGCAATCTCAGCGCCGTCGGCGATGCCAGTACGTTCAAGGTGCTGGGTACACCGAACTGCGGCAAAGGCGAGCCCAACCAGGTGATTCGCGTCGGCCATGCGTCGCCGGCCTGCGTATTCAGTGATGTCGACGTATTTGGGGGAGATGCCTGATGAACAATTTCAAGGCACTGGTGGAGTGGCTCAAGCAGGCCATCACCGACAACGAACAATTCCACCTCGGCTATGCCGATGAAGCCTCCGAATTCGTACGCTTCAACCACGCCAAGGTGCGCCAGGCCGGCCAGGTGCAACAAGCCAGCCTCACCCTGAAACTGATCAACGATGGCCGCCATGCCGACCTGGGCATCACCTTGTCCGGCGAAGCGGGGCTGGACCGCCAACGCCTGGCCGACGGCCTGCAACAACTGCGCGACACCTTGCCGTTGCTACCCAAGGACCCGTACCTGCTGCTCAACCACAATGCCTGGCAAAGCAGCAACGAACAAACGCGACCGCTGCCGGACCTGGCCCGGGTGTTGGAAGACATCAGCCAGGCTGCTGAAGGTGTTGATCTGGTCGGTTTCTACGCTGCCGGCCCGATCAGCCGTGGCTTTGCCAGCTCGGACGGCGCGTTCGGCTGGCACCGCGCCAACAGCTTCAACTTCGACTTCAGCCTGTTCCACGCCAATGGTGAAGCGGTCAAGGCCAGCTATGCCGGGCACACCTGGAACAGCGCCGAGTTCGCCGCGCGCTTCCAGCAAGCCCGCGAGCAACTGGAATTCCTTGGCCGCCCGCTGCACAAGCTGGCACCCGGGCAGTACCGCGCCTACCTCGCCCCGGCGGCGCTGGAAGAGATCATCAGCCTCATCACCTGGGGTGGTTTTTCCGCCCAGGCCATTGCCAGCAAAGGCAGTTCGCTGCAAAAGCTGTATGCCGGTGAACAATCCCTGAGCCCGCTGGTGACCGTGGACGAACAGATCAGCGGCTCCCTGAGCCAGGCGTTTTCCACCGAAGGCTATCCGCGCAGTGACGTGACACTGATCAGCGCGGGCAAAGGCGAAGGCCAGTTGGTCAACTCGCGCAGCGCCGCCGAATACGGCCTGAGCACCAACGGCGCCAGCAGCGACGAATCCCCCAGCGCCTTGCAGATGGCCGCCGGCGGCCTGGCCCAGGCCGATATCCTCAAGCAATTGGGCACCGGGCTGTACATCAGCAACCTGTGGTATTTGAACTACTCGGACCTGCCGGCGGCGCGCCTGACCGGCATGACACGCTTCGCCACGTTCTGGGTGGAAGACGGCGAGATCAAGGCACCGGTCAGCACCATGCGCTTTGATGACAGCGTGTACAACCTGCTCGGCTCGCAGCTGGAAGCCCTGACCGCTGAGCGGGAATTGCTGCTCTCGGCCAGTACCTACAGCCAGCGCAACACCGCTTCCAACCTGTTGCCGGGAGCCCTGGTCAAACGCCTGACCCTCACCCTGTAAACCCCATCCTTCGTGGGCGCCGGCTTGCCGGCTCCTACAGGGGATTTACCTGCGCCGTAGCGAAGCTTCCCTTCTCCACACTTTGGCCATTCGGCCTGTTGTTCACCTCCAGATTCCTCGTTATAAGGGTTAGTGGCACCCCGCCACCCCACCCACGAGAGCATGGCCTTGCCCGGGAAGGGCAAGCTGGAGCGTTGACATGAACCATGGAAGTTTTGTCATAGAGAAGCTGTTCAAACACTACAACGTTCATGTTGAGCAGCTAGGAAACGATTCGGAAAAAAAGACCGTCCTGATGGTCAACGGCGCGCTGTCCACCACGCGTTCCTTCGCCCGCACCAGCAAATGCCTGGCCGGGCATTTCAATGTGCTGCTGTTCGACCTGCCGTTCTCCGGCTATTCCAGGGAACACAACGCCGAACTGGACCTGGTCACCAAGGACGACGAGGTGCAGATGCTGCGCGCCCTGGTCGAGCGCTTCCAGGTCAACCACCTGGTGTCGGCCTCCTGGGGCGGCATCTCGACGTTGCTGACCCTGGCCCATAACCCGCCGTCCATCGAAAGCTCGGTGGTGATGGCCCTGGCGCCCAGCCTCAACCAGGCCATGCTCGATTATGTGGAGCGCGTGCGCGTGCTGATCGAGGCCGATGACAAGTCCGCGGTCGGCCACTTGCTCAACGTGACCGTGGGCAAGTACCTGTCGCCCCGCCTCAAGCGCAACAACCACCGGCACTTGTCGAGCATGGCCACCACCGAATACCGCCAGGCGCGTTTTCACATCCATCAGGTATTGGCCTTGGGCGACGGCAACTACCTGCCGACACTCAAGCAGATTGAAACACCGGTGCACTTCCTCAACGGCGCGCTCGACGAATACACCCCCGCCGCCGAAGCGCAATTGTTCAAGCAGTACGTAGGACGCAGCAGCTTCGCCGTGGCCGAACACACTGGCCACTTGCTCGACCTCGAATCCAACGAAGCCGCCGCAGCGGTACACCGTGAACTGCTGGATTTCCTGGTGGGAAAAAGCACCCCGGTTGGCGCATAATCGCCAACACATAGCCAGCTAACAAAAAGGTTCTCTATGCCCAATCGCGTCCCGCTCGATGCCAAGACCGCCCGCTGGCTCCCCTGGGTGGTCGCGATTGCCTTCTTCATGCAGTCGCTGGACGGGACGATCCTCAACACGGCGTTGCCGGCCATGGCCCGGGACCTCGCTGAAAACCCGCTGCGCATGCAAGGGGTGGTGATCGCCTACATGCTCACCGTTGCCTTGCTGATCCCGGCTTCGGGCTGGATCGCCGACCGCTTCGGCACCAAGAAAATCTTCTTTGGCGCGATCATGCTGTTCAGCATCGGTTCGCTGCTGTGCGCCTTGTCCAGCAGCCTGACCATGCTGGTGGGCGCCCGGGTGATCCAGGGCCTGGGCGGCGCGCTGATGTTGCCGGTCGGCCGCTTGGTGGTGCTGCGTGCTTACCCCCGCTCCGAACTGGTGCGCATCATGGGCTTCATTACCATTCCCGGCCTGCTCGGCCCGCTACTCGGCCCGACCATGGGTGGCTGGATGGTGCAATACCTGACCTGGCACTGGATCTTCCTGATCAACCTGCCGGTGGGTATGGTCGGCTGTTACGCCGTGTGGAAACTCATCCCCGATCTGCGCGGCAGCGAACGTACGCGCTTTGATGGCGTCGGGTTTCTCTTGTTTGGCGCGGCAATGGTGTTGATCACCATCGCCATGGAAGGCTTGGGCGAACTGCACCTGCCGCACCTGCGGGTGATGTTGCTGCTGTTCGGCGGGCTGGCGTGCCTGGCGGCGTATTGGCTGCGCGCCGGGCATATCGACAACCCACTGTTTTCGCCGGTGCTGTTCAAGACTCGCACCTTTGCTATCGGCATCCTCGGCAACCTGTTTGCGCGGCTGGGCAGCGGTGCGTTGCCGTTTCTGGTGCCGTTGCTGTTGCAGGTCGCGCTGGGTTACTCACCGTCCGAAGCCGGTATGAGCATGCTGCCCCTGGCGGCGGCGGCGATGTTTGCCAAGTCCATCGCCCGCACCCTGATCGAACGCCTCGGCTACCGCATCGTGCTCACCGGCAACACGCTGGCGCTGGGCATCATGCTGGCGAGCATGGGCCTGGTCAGCGAGCACACGCCCTACCCGCTGCTGTTGTGCATGCTGGCGTTACTCGGGGCGATCAATTCCCTGCAATTTACCGCGATGAACACCGTCACCCTGATCGACCTCGACGACGCCCAGGCCAGCAGCGGCAACAGTTTGCTGTCAGTGGTGGCGCAGTTGTCCCTCAGCCTCGGCGTGGCCTGCGCGGGTGCGCTGCTCGGCGGGTTCACCGCCGAAACCGGTAATGATGGGGTGGAAAGCGTACTCGGCGCGTTCCAACTGACCTTTCTGACAGTGGGCATCATGGCGATGCTGGCGGCGGCGATCTTCCTGCAGTTGTCGCCAACCGATGGCAAACGAGTAGTCAGCCGCGAGCACGACATCGAGCATTAACAGGCTTCTCGTCTAGAACTTGCAGGGAAATTCCCACGGGACTGGTACACTGCGCGACATTTTGTTTTGCAGAGCCAGTCCCGTGACTACCATCGCCACCGCTTTTAATACTTTGCCCCTGTCCGCCGCCATGCTGGCTAACCTCGACTCGCTGGGTTATGTCGAGATGACGCAGATCCAGGCGCAAAGCTTGCCGGTGATCCTCAAGGGGCTGGACCTGATTGCCCAGGCCAAGACCGGCAGCGGCAAGACCGCCGCCTTCGGCATCGGCCTGTTGAACCCGATCAACCCGCGCTACTTCGGCTGCCAGGCCCTGGTCATGTGCCCGACCCGTGAGCTGGCCGACCAGGTCGCCAAGGAAATCCGCCGCCTGGCCCGTGCCGAAGACAACATCAAGGTGCTGACCCTGTGCGGCGGCGTGTCCCTCGGCCCGCAGATCGCTTCCCTGGAGCACGGCGCCCACGTCATCGTCGGCACACCGGGCCGCATCCAGCAGCACTTGCGCAAGGGTTCGCTGGTGCTGGACGGCCTCAACACGCTGATCCTCGATGAAGCCGACCGCATGCTCGACATGGGCTTCTACGACGCCATCGAAGACATCATCAGCAAGACCCCGCCGCGCCGCCAGACCCTGCTGTTCTCCGCCACCTACCCGGTGAGCATCAAGCAGCTGGCCTCAAAGTTCATGCGCGCGCCGCAGCAAGTCAAAGCCGAAGCGTTCCACTCCGATGACCAGATCGAGCAGCGTTTCTACGAGATCTCACCGGAAGAACGCATGGACGCCGTGACCAAGGTGCTGGCGCATTTCCGCCCTGCCTCCTGCGTGGCCTTCTGCTTCACCAAGCAGCAAGTACAGGAAACCGTGGATCACCTGACCTCCAAGGGCATTTCCGCCGTTGGCCTGCATGGCGACCTGGAACAGCGCGACCGCGACCAGGTGCTGGCGATGTTCGCCAACCGCAGCACCTCGGTGCTGGTTGCCACTGACGTTGCAGCCCGTGGCCTGGACATCGACTCGCTGGACATGGTGATCAACGTCGAACTGGCCCGCGATTCGGAAATCCACATCCACCGCGTCGGCCGTACCGGTCGCGCCGGTGAGACCGGCATCGCCATCAGCCTGGTCGCTCCGTCCGAAGCGCACCGCGCCCAGGCCATCGAGCAGTTGCAGAAATCGCCACTGAACTGGGACCAACTGGACAACCTCAAGCCGCAAAGCGGTGGTCCGTTGCTGCCGCAGATGAGCACCTTGTGCATCGCTGCAGGCCGTAAAGACAAGGTTCGTCCAGGCGACATCCTCGGCGCGTTGACCGGTGAAGCTGGCATCCCGGGTGCCCAGGTCGGCAAGATCGCGATCTTTGACTTCCAGGCCTTCGTGGCCGTGGAACGCGGGATCGCCAAGCAGGCCTTGCAGCGCTTGAATGACGGCAAGATCAAAGGCCGTTCGTTGCGCGTGCGCATCCTGTAACGGGCTCTCCGCTTCAATGGAGATCCAATGTGGGAGGGGGCTTGCCCCCGATAGCAATCTATCAGTTACCGATGCACTGGCTGACACACTGCTATCGGGGGCAAGCCCCCTCCCACATTTGACTGTATTCCAAATCAGAACTTGTATGAGGACACCGTTTTGCGCTCGACCGAAGTTGTGATCATTGGCGCCGGCGCCGCAGGCTTGATGTGCGCGCTGACCGCCGCCGGGCGTGGGCGCAAGGTGATGTTGGTCGACCATGCGAACAAGGCCGGCAAGAAGATCCTGATGTCCGGTGGTGGCCGCTGCAACTTCACCAACCTGTACACCGAGCCGGCCAACTTCCTGTCGCACAACGAACACTTCTGCAAGTCCGCCCTGGCCCGCTACACCCAGTGGGACTTCATCGGGCTGGTGGCCAAGCACGGCGTGCCGTACCACGAGAAAAAACTCGGCCAGTTGTTCTGCGATAACAAATCCAGCGACATCCTCGGCATGCTGCTCGATGAGTGCATCCAGGTCGGCGTGAGCCTGCACCTGGACACGTCGGTCCAGGAGATTGCCAAGCTGGACAGCGGCTATCAGTTGCAGACCACCTTGGGCGAGTTGCGCTGTGAATCCCTGGTGATCGCCACCGGCGGCCTGTCGATCCCGACCCTGGGCGCGACCGGTTTTGGTTACCAGGTGGCCAGACAGTTCGGCCACGAACTGCTGCCGACCCGCGCCGGGCTGGTGCCGTTCACCATCACCGACCAGCTCAAGGATTTGTGTGGCGAGTTGTCGGGGACGTCGGTGGATTGCCTGGTCAGCTGCAACGGCCAGAGCTTTCGCGAGAACATCCTGTTTACCCACCGTGGCCTCAGCGGGCCGGCGATTCTGCAGATTTCTTCTTACTGGGAATCCGGCGACACGGTTGAAATCAACCTGCTGCCCGACCACGACGCTCACACCTGGCTGCAACAGCAACAAGTCGAGCGCCCCAACAGCGAGTTGAAAACCCTGCTGGGCGAGATCTTCACCAAGAAGATGGCCAACCTGTTGGCCGAGACATGGTTCGTGTCCAAGCCGATGAAGCAATACACCCATGCCGAAATTGCCGACATCGCGCAAAAACTCGGCAACTGGCAATTGGTGCCGGCGGGCACCGAGGGTTATCGCACGGCGGAAGTCACATTGGGTGGCGTGGACACACGGGAAGTGTCGTCCAAGACCATGGAATCGCTGAAAAGCCCCGGCCTGTACTTTATCGGTGAAGTGCTGGATGTGACCGGTCACCTGGGCGGCTTCAACTTCCAGTGGGCCTGGGCTTCGGGTTACGCGGCGGCGCAGTACGCCTGAAGAGTGTAATCGGTCAAATGTGGGAGGGGGCTTGCCCCCGATGGCAGTGTGTCAATCAGTACGACTGTGACTGATCTACCGCTATCGGGGGCAAGCCCCCTCCCACATGGAATAAATTTTGCTGTTGGATGTGATCGCCACGCTTGCCGTGGCGTCCTTGATAGCTCAATTTAGCGGCATCGTCCCGGAAGACTCCAGACTTCATGTCATCGACCTCGTTCAAGCAGTCCCTGCGGCGCCTGTGGGCACTGGATAAATTCAGCTACAGCATTCGGGTATTCATTGCCCTCACCGGCAGCATGGCGCTGTGCTGGTATCAGGATGAAATGGCACTGCTGATCCCGTTGTTCCTGGGGATCATCGCCAGCGCCCTGGCCGAGACCGATGACAGTTGGCAGGGCCGCCTCAACGCCCTGGCGGTGACGCTGGTGTGTTTCAGCATCGCCGCGCTGTCGGTAGAGTTGCTGTTCCCTTATCCCTTGATCTTCGCGGTCTCACTGGCCCTGGCCACCTTCTGCCTGACCATGCTCGGCGCCTTGGGCGAGCGCTATGGGGCGATTGCTTCGGCAACGTTGATTCTTTCGGTATACACCATGATCGGCGTGGACCAACGCGGCGGCGCCGTCAGCGATTTCTGGCATGAGCCGCTGCTGTTGGTGGCCGGTGCAGCCTGGTATGGCGCGCTGTCGGTGCTGTGGCAGGCGCTGTTTTCCAACCAGCCGGTGCAACAGAGCCTGGCGCGGTTGTTCCGTGAGCTTGGACGGTACCTCAAGCTCAAGTCATCGTTGTTCGAGCCAATCCGCCAGTTGGACGTGGAAGCGCGGCGCCTGGAACTGGCCCAGCAGAACGGTCGCGTGGTGGCGGCGCTGAATGCGGCGAAGGAAATCATCCTGCATCGCGTGGGCAATGGTCGACCCGGTTCGAAAGTCAGCCGTTACCTGAAGCTGTACTTCCTGGCCCAGGACATCCACGAACGCGCCAGTTCGTCGCACTACCCGTACAACGCCCTGGCCGAGGCCTTCTTCCACAGCGACGTACTCTTCCGTTGCCAGCGCCTGCTGCGCCAGCAGGGCAAGGCCTGCCAGACCCTGGCCGAATCGATCCAGATGCGCCAACCGTTCATCTATGACGACAGCTTCGCCGAAGCCCTGGGCGACCTCAACGCGTCCCTGGAGCACCTGCGCATCCAGAGCAACCCAGCCTGGCGCGGCCTGCTGCGTTCGTTGCGCGCCCTGGCGGCCAACCTGTCGACCCTGGACCGCCTGCTCGGCGACGCCAGCAACCCCGACAGCCTGGCGGACGCCACCGACAGCAACCTGCTCGACCGCGCCCCGCGCAACCTCAAGGAAATGTGGACGCGCCTGCGCACGCAGATGACGCCGACGTCACTGCTGTTCCGCCACGCGTTGCGCCTGTCCCTGGCGCTGACCGTCGGCTACGGCATGCTGCATGCGATCCACGCGTCCCAGGGCTACTGGATCATCCTCACCACGCTGTTTGTGTGCCAGCCGAACTATGGCGCCACGCGGCGCAAGCTCGGCCAGCGGATCATCGGCACGGCCATCGGCCTGACCGTGGCCTGGGCACTGTTCGACTTGTTCCCGAGCCCCCTGGTGCAATCGATGTTCGCCATTGCTGCCGGCCTGGTGTTCTTTATCAACCGCACCACCCGCTACACCCTGGCCACCGCCGCCATCACCTTGATGGTGTTGTTCTGCTTCAACCAGGTCGGCGATGGCTACGGACTATTCCTGCCACGCCTGTTCGATACCTTGCTCGGCAGCCTGATCGCCGGCCTCGCGGTGTTCCTGTTCCTGCCGGACTGGCAAGGTCGCCGCTTGAACAAAGTGCTGGCCAATACCCTGACCTGCAACAGCATCTACCTGCGCCAGATCATGCAGCAGTACGCCGCCGGCAAGAGCGACGACCTGGCCTACCGCCTGGCCCGACGCAACGCGCACAACGCCGATGCGGCGCTGTCCACCACCCTGGCGAACATGCTGATGGAACCGGGGCACTTCCGTAAGGAAGCGGACGTGGGTTTTCGGTTCCTGGTGTTGTCGCACACTTTGCTCAGTTATTTGTCAGGGCTGGGCGCGCACCGTGAAACCCAATTGCCGGCCGAGGTGCGTGAGCATCTGATCGATGGCGCCGGCCAGACCCTGGCGGCGAGCATCGATGAGATCGCCACGGGGTTGGCCAACAAGCAGCCGATCGCGATCCAGAGCGATGCCGAAGAAGCGCTGGCGGCGGACCTGGAGCAGATGCCGGATGAGATCGATGAAGGGCAGCGGTTGGTGCAGACGCAGTTGGCGTTGATTTGCCGGCAACTGGGGCCGTTGCGCACCTTGGCGGCGCATTTGATCAAGGACACCAGCGCGGCCTGACCTGTGGCGAGCGGGCTTGCCACAAGAGGCGCCCGCTACATACCGTGCTGCTTCATCAACCGCTCATAGCTACCGTCAGCCTTCATCTTGGCAATCTCCCGATCAAAACCGGCCACGATCTGCTCATGCTCCGGGTTCTTCAGGCTGACCAGGATATGCAGGCTGTTTTCGCTCAGCGGCTGGGGCAAAAACTCCACCGCATTGCGCACCCGCGCCGACTCGCGCGACAGGTAATAGCGCGCCACATACTCATCCTCCAGCGTCAGCCGCACCCGCTGCGCCGCGAGCATGCGCACGGCCATGGCGAAGTTGTGCACCGGGACTTTCTGCAACTGCGCATCCCCATCGAACGCCGCCGAATAGGCATAGCCACGCACCACGGCGATGGGATAGTCGTGCAATTGCGCAAGGTTCTGGAATTCGATGGGATCGTCGCGGCGCTTGATAAAGCGCACACGGTTGAGCAGGTATTCACCTGAGAACTGGCCCAGTTTCGTACGGGCATCGTCGTACCAGGCGTTGATCAGCACGTCATAACGGCCGTCCCCAACCCCCATCAGCGCACGGGCCCAGGGCACTTGCTCGAAGTCACTGGCATAACCCGCACGGGCAAGGGCGGTACTGACGATATCGGTGGCCAGCCCGCCGTTGATCAAGGTGGAATCGGTAAAAGGCGGCCAGGCATCTGCCACCAGACGCAGACGCTGCGCGAATGCCGGCTGGGCCAGCAGCAACACTCCAATCAAAGCAACGGCACGAGAGAATCGCGGCATGCTCAAAGTCCTTGGCAGGCAGGCGGTGGCCTTGGCTCAGGCGCGGCCCGAGGTTCTAACAGTAGCTCAGATTACACAAAGAAACCGGCGCCGAACGCACTCAATGATGGCAAATTGATTTCACTCACAAAAATAGTTGATTTAGACAGCGTTGCCCGCTGCGCTTACTATCCGCAACAGACATTGATAAGAGAACTGGCCATGACCGTTGAATGGGTGTGCAAACACCACGATGACCTGGGCAAGGAGCAGCTTTACGCGATCCTGCGCTTGCGCAACGAGGTGTTTGTTGTCGAGCAGAAATGTGTGTACCAGGATCTCGATGGGCAGGATTTATCGGGCGACACCCACCACCTGATGGCGTGGCAGGACGACCAACTGGTGGCGTACCTGCGCCTGCTGGACCCGGAATCCCAGGGCGGCGACGTGGTGATCGGCCGCGTGATCGTAGCGCCGGTGGCGCGCGGCACCGGGCTGGGCCATCGGATGATGGAAGAGGCGCTCAAGCAGATTGCCGATACCTGGCCCGAGACACCGATATTCCTGTCAGCCCAGGCGCATTTGCAGGGGTACTACGGGCGGTATGGTTTTGTCGTGGCAGGTGAGGAGTACCTTGAGGATGATATTCCACACATCGGCATGCGAAAGGACTAGGGATAACCCAGCACCTGCTTGATCTGGCCGAGGTTCGCCTCGATCCAGCGCCGATCAATCGCGCCCCAGCTGCGAATCCGATAGTGCCCGGCATGGTTGCGGGCACCGTCTTCCTGCTCGAACTCACACACAATGTCCAGGTCGGCCAACGCCGCAATAGTGTCCTGCGCCGTACGCCGGGGCATGCCGGTGGCGTCGGTCAGGGCCGGGACGCTGCTGGCCTGGCCGCTGTCGATCAGGTAGGCCACGTACAGGCGGCGGTAGAAGCTGCTCTTGGTCTTGCTCACATCCATGGTCGGTTGCCTTGTGCGGTCAGGGTTTGCCCAGCAGGTCGCGGTACGTGAGGTACACCCGCAGGTCGAATTCCACCTGATGGTAGCCCGGCATCATGTACTCGCAGAGTTTATAGAACGCCTTGTTGTGGTCCGACTCCTTGAAGTGTGCCAGTTCGTGCACCACGATCATGCGCAGGAACTGCGGCGCGGCCTCCTTGAACAGCGCAGCAATGCGGATCTCTTTCTTCGATTTCAGATTGCCGCCCTGTACCCGCGAGATGGTGGTGTGCAGGCCTAGGGCGCGATGAGTCAGGTCCAGGCGATTATCGAACAGCACCTTGTCGATGGCCGGCGCATTGCGCAGATGTTCCTGCTTCAAGGCCAGGGCGTAGGCGTACAGGGCCTTGTCGCTCTGCACCGCGTGGCGTTCGGGGTAACGTTGCTCCAGGTAGGCACCCAACTGGTCCTCGGCGATCAGTTGGCGCACTTGTTCCTGAAGGGCGGCGGGATAGGCCTGGAGGTATTTCAGCGCGGTCATGGGGTCTGCAACAGATTCGGATAGGCGCCAGTGTAACGAATTCAGCGCAGGCGAGCGTGGCACCAGTGTGCCACTTCCTCAGCCACCAACGGCTGCGCCGCCATCGGCCCCTGAATGAAAGGGCAGCCATTGGCCTTCAGCCATTGGGCCTGCTCCTGGGTTTCCACCCCCTCAGCCACCACCACTACATCAAAATGCCCGCACAGCTCGATAATGCTGCGCGCCATCACCTCATCCCGCGCTGAGCCTGGCAGGCGAGCGACCAATTGCGGGTCGAGCTTGAGGGTGTCGAAGGCCAGGTCGCGCAGATGCGCCAGGGAACAGTTGCCCAGGCCAAAGTCATCCAGGGCGGTGCGCACGCCGATCTGGCGCAGCAACTTGAGCTGCTTGATCGACTCTTCAAGGTTGCTCATCAGGCAGTCTTCACTGATTTCCACTTCCAGTTGCCGCCCCTGCAGCCCATGTCGCTCAAGCACCTGCTGCAGTTGGCTCGCCAGGTTGGGCATGTTGAACTGACTGCTGCTCAGGCTCACGCTCAACACCAATTCATCATCCAAGCCGGCGTGCCAGGCCTGGAGCTGGCCGCCGACCTGCTGGTAAATCCAGGTGCTGAGTTGGCTGATCAGCCGGGCTTCTTCCAGCAACGGCAAAAACAGACCGGGCGGCACATCACCGACACTGGGGTGCTGCCAGCGCAGTAGCGCTTCCACGCCGCGCACACGTCCGTCCGCCAACGCCACCTGGGGCTGGTACACCAGGGTGAACTCCTTGTTTTGAATCGCCGTGCGCACGCCGTCTTCCAGCATCAGGCGCGAACGGGCGCGGCCGTTCATTTCCTGGTCGTAATAGCGATATTGCTGACGACCTGCGCGCTTGGCTTCGTACATGGCGATGTCCGCCGCGCGCAACAGGCCGTTAACGTCCGAACCGCAATCCGGGAACGTGGCGATACCGATACTGACACCGAGCATCACATCCAAACCGTCAACCTGCTGGCAGATAGACACCCGTTCGATCAGTTTTTCCGCAATCTTCGCCGCCTGCTCGGGGAACTCCAGTTCCAGCAGCGCGGTGAACTCATCGCCGCCCATGCGCCCGAGAATGTCGTAGGAACGCAGGCAACCCTGCAACTGCTCCGACACCCAGCGCAGCACCCGGTCGCCGGCGTCATGGCCGAGAGAATCATTGACCCGCTTGAAGCCATCAAGGTCCAGGTACAGCAGCACCAGAGACTGCTCGTTGCGCTCGCTGCGCAGCAAAATGTTCTCGGCCGCCTGGTAAAACCCGCGCCGGTTCAACAGCCCGGTCAGCGGGTCGGTGACTGCCTGGAACTCCAATTGTTGATGCAGGTGACGCACTTCGGACATGTCCAGCACGGTCACCACCATGGCCTTCTGTTCAGCCGGCAGCGGCGCACACGACAACGCCACCGGCACCTGCTGGCCGCGGCTGGTACGCAGGATCGCATCGTGCAAGCGCCAGGTCTGGCCCTGGCGGTAAGCGAGGTACATCTCGAACCCCAGCCAGGCCGGCACATGGGGTTTTTGCAGGAAGCTCAGGAAACTCTCGCCTCGCAACTCGGCCATGGTAGCGTTCAGCAGTCGCGAAATGGCCGGGTTGGCATACTCGATCACACTGCCCTCGCCCACCACCAGAATGCCTTCGGCGGCGTTGTCCAACACCGAGGCATTGAACGCCCGTGCGGACTCCAGCTCATGAGTCAGACGCTGCAAGGCCCGGCGATTGCGCTGATGCTCCAGCAACGCCTGGACCTTGGGTTTGAGGATATGCGGGTCGAACGGTTTGAACAGGTAATCGATGGCGCCACTGGCATAGCCTTCAAGTACTGCGGCGGGCGACTGGGCATTGGCGGTGAGGAAAATGATCGGGGTCATGCGCGTGCGCTGGCTGCCACGCATCAGGCGCGCCACCTCGAAGCCGTCCATGCCGGGCATCTTCACATCCAGCAGCACCAGGTCGACTTCGTGCTTGAGCAACTTCTCGAGGGCTTCCACACCGGACGCAGCGGTCACCACATGCCAGTCTTCACGCTGTAACAGCGCTCGCATGCTGAGCAGGTTCTCTGGGTAGTCATCGACCACGAGAAGAACCGAATGACCATCGCCGTGGTGTGGAGCGCATTCCATGCTACGTCTCTTCCTTAGGACTACTCCGGTCATTTCTGACAGAAAACCCGGACAAACACTGAGGCCTCACTCTAGCCCCGGTTCAGAAAAAGCAGAAGTAACCTCAGTGCCATCATTGCGCCAAAGTTCAGGAAGCCGACTAACGGTCAATCGCTACAAGCCACGAACCACGGGAAACATGGCTTTTTGGCATTCCTTTGGCGCCAATAAGTTGCCAGCAATGATTTAACAAGACGGTTAACACCACCTATAAAGAACCTGTCTGGCCCAAGGGCCATAGCCTACACCCCTCTGTAAAAAGGCCTACGCCATGATCGACCTATCTACCTGGAACCTCAGCATCCCTGTCGGCTCTCCACCCGCGACCATCGAAACCCCCAGATTGATGAGCGGCTTCAACGACCAATATTTCCAGGCCGAAGGCAGCAACGTCCAATTCTGGACCCCGGTCACCGGCACTCGTACCGAAAACGCCATTTACCCGCGCAGTGAATTGCGCGAGACCTACGCCGATGGCCGCCTGCGCAACTGGACCTATCCGGATGCGGACAACTTCCTGCGTGCCACTCTGGCCGTCAATCAAGTGCCGTCCTCCGGCAAAATCGTGATCGGGCAGATTCACGCCTATGACAGCCAGAAACCACTGATCAAGCTGGAGTATCAATTCAAGGAGAAGACCCAGACAGGCAACATCGTCGCCAAGGTGCGCATGCGCCCGGATGAAGATGAAGGCCGGGTGATCACCGTGGCATCTAATGTGCCGCTGGAAAAAACCTTCACCTATGTGATCAACCTCAACAAGGCTGGACTGCTCAGTGTGTATGCGGCGGACGGCGAGTGGAACGAACGCATCGGCGCGGCGTGGGGCGCCAAGCCGTTGTATTTCAAGGCGGGAGCGTATGTGCAGGACAACAGTGGCGACAGCAAGGAAGGGGCGCGGGTGACGTTTGCCAAGTTGGATATTGATCACGAGTAAGATTATTTCAATCATCCCCCGCTACGGCGGGGGAATGATTACTTGGATATAACGAACTTCGACGATCGTCTTACCCCTATAGCAAAACAGCATAAAAAAATAGTATCTCTTGCAGTGCGCACCCTAGCGCACATCTCATAAAATCATGTGCGTCCGACTCATGTACCCATTCAGGAGTTAAACACATGCCAACGATAGCCACCATTAACCAACCTGCCGTCTCGGGGTTTGGCGCCGGGTCGCAACCAAAAATATACAATTCCACCCCACCTGGTTCTTTTGCGACGCCGCCCCAAAACATGCCAGTTGTCACCAGGCCCTTCAGGTATCTCGTCTTGTCGCACTTTTTGAGCAACAACACCAGGATAGGCGATGTGCTGACTTATTACTGCTACCCTGTGCCGTCCGCAGGTCTTCCTACGATGTTTCTGGAACAAATAACTCTTACTGCCGCGCTGCTACAAATTTACATCAACAATAAACGCGAACATTTTGAGAAGGAAATACCCTGCTACCTTCCAAACCCAGGAGTCTATGATGTTTACTGGGAGCTTGAAAATGCATCTCAAACATATACGGAGATCGGACAGAACCTGAGATTTACAGTTGTATAACTAGAGTAATTACTAAGATGGCTTATCCATTACCTGAAAAACTATTGCGTTACTCACGATGAAAAACTGTTCACTGTCCTTAGAAAAATACTTCACGCCTATAAGAAACCCGCATTTCTGCGGGTTTTTTTGGCGCTATTGGCTTAGTTCACCTTAGCGTTCAACTCACCTTTCAAATACCGCTGATACATCGCTTCCAACGAGATCGGCTTGATCTTCGAAGCATTGCCGGCAGTACCGAAGGCCTCGTAGCGAGCGATACATACATCACGCATCGCGGTCACGGTCGCACCGAAGAACTTACGTGGGTCGAACTCGCTCGGGTTGGTAGCCATCAGGCGACGCATCGCACCGGTGGACGCCAGACGCAGGTCGGTATCGATGTTGACCTTGCGCACGCCGTACTTGATGCCTTCGACGATTTCTTCAACCGGCACGCCGTAGGTTTCTTTGATGTCACCGCCGTACTGGTTGATGATCGCCAGCCACTCTTGCGGCACCGAGGAAGAACCGTGCATCACCAGGTGGGTGTTGGGGATGCGCTTGTGGATTTCCTTGATGCGGTCGATGGCCAGCACGTCGCCAGTAGGTGGCTTGGTGAACTTGTAGGCGCCGTGGCTGGTGCCGATGGCGATGGCCAGGGCGTCGACTTGGGTCTTTTTCACGAAGTCGGCGGCTTCTTCCGGATCGGTCAGCATTTGGCTGTGATCCAGCACGCCTTCGGCACCGATGCCGTCTTCTTCGCCGGCCATGCCGGTTTCCAGGGAACCCAGGCAGCCCAGTTCGCCTTCAACAGACACGCCGCAGGCGTGGGCCATGGCTACGGTTTGCTGGGTGACGCGCACGTTGTATTCGTAGTCGGTCGGGGTCTTGCCATCTTCGCCGAGGGAGCCGTCCATCATCACCGAGCTGAAGCCCAGTTGGATGGAGCGCTGGCACACGTCAGGGCTGGTACCGTGGTCCTGGTGCATGCACACCGGGATATGCGGGAATTCTTCGATTGCGGCGAGGATCAGGTGACGCAGGAACGGCGCGCCGGCGTATTTGCGGGCTCCGGCCGAAGCCTGGACGATCACGGGGGAGTCGGTCTTGTCAGCGGCTTCCATGATGGCGCGCATCTGCTCAAGGTTGTTGACGTTAAAGGCTGGGACGCCGTAGCCGAACTCGGCTGCGTGGTCCAGCATTTGACGCATGCTGATAAGTGCCATTGTGTTGTCTCTCCCGGTCGAGGGTCGTTAATCGTGCAAGCCTGCCGTAGCGGCGGCTGCTATTCAAGTTATTGCAGGTCAGGGTTTGCATGCCTGACTTGCTGAATCGTTATTGCTGACTCAGAACCCAATTTGGAACCGAATCTAATGTGGGAGGGGGCTTGCCCCCGATCGCGGTGGATCAGTCAAATGACTCATCACTGACAGACTGCTATCGGGGGCAAGCCCCCTCCCACATTTGGACCTCATTTGTCTTGAGATCGTGGTCTTACTGCGCTTTGCAGCCGCGCCCAATCAAATCATCGGTGGCAACCCAGTAAACCAGGCCTTCCTCACCTTTTGTGTGAAACGCCAATTGGTCGTTGGCATACAGTACGCCCGAGGCGGCAACGTCCTGTTTGAGGCGGTAGACCTGGTCGGAACCGCCGAGGCGTACATCCACCTCGGATTTAGCCGGGTTGGCAAAGCGCCAGTTGACCTCGGCCTTGCTGTCGCAGGTCCAGGTGGTCCACTTGTCGGCCGTTTCGGCCTTGCCGTTGAACATGTTCATGCTGCTGCAGCCGGCCAACAAGGCCAGGGCTGCCAGGGCGAAAACGCCTTTCATTGCCAATCCTCACAGGGCGACCATGGCCGCCGCTGCTGTCGGTTAGTTGATCAGACCCGTCAAGGGCAACCCTGTTCCTGACCGTTGGGCGCGGAGTCGTATTTCTCCAGCCGTTCGTTGCCGATGCGCTTGTTGATCACCGGCATGGTTTCGGCTTGCCAGTCAGCCTGGTAGCAGCTCTTTTTCTGCCCGGAGGCAGGTTCATCTGCCGCAGACTTCGCGTTCGGCGTGCTGCCGCAGCCGGCCAACAGGCCCGCTGCGATCACCAATGCCAACGATTTGATCATGGGAATACTCCTTTTCCGGATCACGAGCCTCAGCCTTTGGCTCGGGTTTCCAGCACTTCAACGGCCGGCAGTACCTTGCCCTCGACGAATTCGAGGAACGCACCGCCACCGGTAGAAATGTAGGAGATCTGCTCAGCAACGCCATATTTATCGATCGCCGCCAACGTGTCGCCGCCACCAGCGATGGAGAAGGCCGAGCTTTCGGCAATGGCGTTGGCCAGCACTTTGGTGCCGTTGCCGAACTGGTCGAATTCAAACACACCGACCGGGCCGTTCCACAGGATGGTCTGCGAAGCTTTCAGCAATTGAGCGAAGTTGGCCGCTGTTTGCGGGCCGATATCCAGGATCATGTCGTCGGCGGCCACGTCAGCGATCAGCTTGACGGTGGCTTCGGCGCTTTCGGCGAATTCCTTGGCCACTACCACGTCCACCGGCAGCGGTACGCTGACTTTGGCGGCGATGGCACGGGCCGTGTCGAGCAGGTCTGGCTCGTAGAGGGACTTGCCTACCGGGTGACCGGCGGCCGCCAGGAAGGTGTTGGCAATGCCGCCGCCGACGATCAGCTGGTTGCAGATCTGGCTCAGGCTGTTGAGCACGTCCAGCTTGGTCGACACCTTGGAACCAGCGACGATGGCCGCCATAGGTTGGGCCGGCGCGCCCAGGGCCTTGCCCAGTGCGTCCAGTTCAGCGGCCAACAGTGGGCCAGCCGCAGCGACCTTGGCGTATTTGGCTACGCCGTGGGTGGAACCTTCGGCGCGGTGGGCGGTGCCGAAGGCGTCCATCACGAACACGTCGCACAGTGCCGCATATTGCTGGGCCAGTTCATCACTGTTCTTTTTCTCGCCCTTGTTGAAGCGCACGTTTTCGAACATCACGATGTCGCCGGCCTTCACGTCCACACCACCCAGGTAGTCAGCCACCAGTGGCACGTCGCGGCCCAGGGCTTTGCTCAGGTAGTCGGCCACAGGCTTGAGGCTGTTTTCGGCGGAGAACTCACCTTCGGTCGGGCGACCCAGGTGGGAGCAGACCATCACGGCCGCGCCTTTTTCCAGGGCCAGCTTGATGGTCGGCAGCGAAGCCAGGATTCGCGCATCGCTGGTGACTACACCGTCCTTGACTGGGACGTTGAGGTCTTCGCGGATCAGTACGCGCTTACCTTGCAGATCGAGGTCGGTCATCTTCAACACGGTCATGGGTCGCAGTTCCTGAATTACTGTTGATGAGGTTGTTTAGAGGCGATGTGCAGATAATGTTCCGCAACATCCAGCATTCGGTTGGCAAACCCCCATTCGTTGTCGAACCAGGCCAGGATGTTCACCAGCCTCGGGCCGGAAACGCGGGTCTGGCTGGCATCGACAATCGCCGAATGCGGGTCATGGTTGAAATCACAGCTGGCGTGGGGCAACTCGGTGTAGGCCAGCAAGCCTTTGAGCGGGCCGCTGGTGGCGGCATCGCGCAGGATCCGGTTGACCTCCGTCGCGTCAGTATCGCTGACGGTCTGCATGGTGATGTCCAGGCAGGACACGTTCACCGTCGGCACCCGTACGGCTTTGGCCTGGATTCGCCCGGCAAGTTCCGGCAGCAGTCGCTCGATACCCCGGGCCAGGCCGGTAGACACCGGAATCACAGACTGAAACGCAGAGCGCGTACGGCGTAGGTCCTCGTGGTGATAGGCGTCGATTACCGGCTGATCGTTCATCGCCGAGTGAATCGTGGTGATCGACACATAGTCCAGGCCGATCGCCTGATCCAGCAAGCGCAACAGCGGCACGCTGCAGTTGGTGGTACAGGAGGCGTTGGACACCAGCCGCTCATCGCCGGTCAGGCAATCCTGGTTGATGCCGTAGACGATGGTAGCGTCGACATCTGCCTCGCTGGCCATCGGCTGGGAAAACAGCACACGCGGCGCGCCGGCGTCGAGGAAACGCTGACCATCGGCACGGGTGTGGTAGACACCGGAACATTCCAGCACCAGGTCGACGCCCAGTGCTTTCCAGTCGATGGCTTCGGGGGTGGCACTGCGCAAGACCTGCACGCAAGTGCCATTAATATGCAGACAATCGCCCTCGACCCGCACTTCGCCGGGGAAGCGGCCGTGGGTGGAGTCAAAGCGTGTCAGGTATTCGATGCTGGCCATGTCAGCCAGGTCGTTGATTGCAACAATTTCAAACCCGGCCGTCGTCCCTCGCTCGAACAGAGCACGCAAGACGCAACGACCAATGCGGCCGTAGCCGTTGAGTGCAACTTTGTAGGGACGCGGTTGAGGCATGGGGTTCTCGATCAAGGTGAGTTCGGTGTTGAAAGCACCATCGCTATCGCGGGCAAGCCCGCTCCCACATTAGACCGCGATCCAAATGTAGGAGCGGGCTTGCCCGCGATGGCGCCAGTACAGACAACGCAGACTGACTTAGTCTTCCAGCAGCTCTTCAGCCTGGCCCAGGATGTTTTCCAGGGTGAAGCCGAACTCTTCGAACAACGCTGGCGCCGGCGCCGACTCACCGTAGGTGGTCATGCCGATCACGCGGCCTTCCAGGCCCACGTACTTGTACCAGTAGTCGGCGTGAGCCGCTTCGATGGCGATACGCGCGCTGACCTGCAACGGCAATACCGACTGCTTGTAGCCGGTGTCCTGGGCTTCGAACACGCTGGTGCACGGCATGGATACCACACGCACATTGCGGCCTTGGGCAGTCAGCTTGTCGTAAGCCTGGACGGTCAGGCCCACTTCGGAACCGGTGGAGATCAGGATCAACTCCGGCTCGCCGATGCAGCTCTTGAGCACGTAGCCGCCACGGCTGATGTCGGCGATCTGCGCGTCGGTACGCACCTGGTGCTGCAAGTTCTGACGCGAGAAGATCAGCGCCGATGGGCCGTCCTTGCGCTCGATGGCGTGCTTCCAGGCCACGGCGGATTCCACCGCGTCGGCTGGGCGCCAGCAATCCAGGTTCGGCGTGGTACGCAGGCTGGTCAGTTGCTCGACCGGCTGGTGCGTCGGGCCGTCTTCGCCCAGGCCGATGGAGTCATGGGTGTACACGTGGATCACGCGTTTCTTCATCAGCGCAGCCATGCGTACGGCGTTGCGGGCGTATTCCATGAACATCAGGAAGGTCGCGCCGTAAGGCACCAGGCCGCCGTGCAGGGACACGCCGTTCATGATGGCGCTCATGCCGAACTCACGCACGCCGTAGTACATGTAGTTGCCGCTGGCGTCTTCCGCCGAGACACCTTTGCAGCCTTTCCACAGGGTCAGGTTGGAACCGGCCAGGTCAGCCGAACCGCCGAGGATCTCTGGCAGCAACGGACCGAAGGCGTTCAGGGTGTTCTGGCTGGCTTTGCGGCTGGCGATGGTCTCGCCCTTGGCCGCGACTTCGGCGATGTAGGCCGAGGCTTTTTCCGAGAAGTCGGCAGGCAGGTCGCCGGCCAGGCGGCGCACCAGTTCGTTGGCCAGCTCAGGGAATTCGGCGGAGTAGGCCGCGAAGCGCTGGTCCCACTCGGCTTCGGTGGCCAGGCCTTTTTCCTTGGCGCTCCACTCAGCGTAGATGTCAGCCGGGATTTCGAACGGGCCGTGGTTCCACTTCAGGGCCTCACGGGTCAGGGCGATTTCCGCGTCACCCAGTGGGGCGCCGTGGCAGTCTTCTTTACCCTGCTTGTTCGGCGAACCGAAGCCAATGGTGGTCTTGCAGCAGATCAGGGTCGGCTGCGCGCTCTTGCGGGCGGTATCGATGGCGGTCTTGATCTCTTCCGGATCGTGACCGTCGACATTGCGGATCACCTGCCAGTTATAGGCTTCGAAACGCTTCGGGGTGTCGTCGGTGAACCAGCCTTCGACTTCGCCGTCGATGGAGATGCCGTTGTCGTCGTAGAAGGCAATCAACTTGCCCAGGCCCAGGGTGCCGGCCAGGGACGCGACTTCATGGGAAATGCCTTCCATCATGCAGCCATCACCCAGGAATACGTAGGTGTGGTGGTCGACGATGTCGTGGCCAGGGCGGTTGAACTGCGCGCCCAGGACTTTTTCAGCCAGCGCGAAGCCTACGGCGTTGGCCAGGCCTTGGCCCAGGGGACCGGTGGTGGTCTCGACGCCTGGGGTGTAGCCGAATTCCGGGTGGCCCGGGGTGCGACTGTGCAGCTGGCGGAAGCTCTTGAGGTCGTCGATGGTGACGTCGTAGCCGGTCAGGTGCAGCAGCGAGTAGATCAGCATCGAGCCATGGCCGTTGGACAGCACGAAGCGGTCACGGTCGGCGAACGACGGGTTGCTCGGGTTGTGTTTCAGGTAGTCACGCCAAAGTACTTCGGCGATATCCGCCATGCCCATCGGGGCACCGGGATGGCCGCTGTTGGCTTTTTGCACGGCATCCATGCTGAGGGCACGAATGGCGTTGGCACGCTCACGACGGCTGGGCATCGCTGATCTCCTGAGGTTTGAATATAAAAGAAACGGAAAAAAGGACCGGCATTTTCCCTCAGCCACCGCCTGCGGGCAATGACAGATAGTCACTTGAGGAGGTTTTTCCTGTGCTTTGGGCGTCAATACCTTGCAGAACCCTTCAAGCTTTTCGTCTAAAGGTTATAGCGACTGCTTATAACCGCCACTTATCGACCAATATCAAAACTTTTTGATATTGGCCTTGCGGGGACGCCCACCCGTCACTAGACTGCTGGCCTTATGAATATACCCATGCCCTCACTGCGCCCCGACGACGGCGATGAACTGGCAGCCTTGTGCAAGGCCGCTGGCGACCCGTTGCGTTTGAACGTGTTGCGCGCACTGGCCAACGATTCCTTTGGCGTGCTGGAGCTGGCGCAGATCTTCGCCATCGGTCAGTCCGGCATGAGCCACCACCTGAAGGTATTGGCCCAGGCCGAGCTGGTGGCGACCCGCCGTGAAGGCAATGCGATTTTCTATCGGCGCGCCCTGCCCCACACCGAACTGCTGGGCGGCAAGCTGCACACCGCGCTGCTCGAAGAGGTGGACAACCTGAGCCTGCCGTTTGATGTGCAATCGCGCATCGGCCAGGTCCACGGGCAGCGCGCCGCCGCCAGCCAGGACTTTTTCGCGCGGGTAGCAGAGAAGTTTCGCGCCCAGCAGGACCTGATCGCTGGCCTGGCTCAATACCGCGACAGCGTACTGGCGCTGCTGGACAAGCTGAGCTTCAGCGACGAGGCCACAGCGCTGGAAGTCGGACCGGGCGATGGCGGTTTCCTGCCGGAACTGGCGCGGCGGTTTCACCAGGTCACGGCGCTGGACAACAGCCCGGCGATGCTCGACCTGGCACGCCAGCTCTGCGAGCGCGAGTCGCTGGGCAATGTCCGCCTGCAACTGGCCGACGCACTGAGCAGCACGACAATCAAGGCCGACTGCGTGGTGCTGAATATGGTCTTGCACCATTTCGCCGCCCCCGCCGAGGCCCTCAAGCAAATGGCCGGGCTGCTGCACCCCGGCGGTAGCCTGCTGGTTACGGATTTATGCAGCCACAACCAGAATTGGGCCAGGGAGGCCTGCGGTGATCTCTGGTTGGGTTTTGAACAGGATGATCTGGCCCGTTGGGCCACCGCTGCGGGACTCGTTCCCGGGGATAGCCTCTATGTAGGTTTACGCAATGGTTTCCAGATCCAGGTCCGCCATTTTCAGCGGCCGGCTGGCGACACTCACCATCGGTAAATATCAGGAAAACATCGAGATGAGCGAATACTCCCTTTTCACCTCCGAGTCCGTGTCTGAAGGGCATCCGGACAAAATCGCCGACCAGATTTCTGATGCGGTGCTGGACGCCATCATTGCTGAAGACAAGTTCGCCCGTGTGGCGTGCGAGACCCTGGTGAAAACCGGTGTAGCGATCATCGCTGGCGAAGTGACCACCACCGCCTGGGTTGACCTGGAGCAACTGGTTCGTGATGTGATCACCGACATCGGCTACAACAGTTCCGACGTCGGCTTCGACGGTGCGACCTGCGGCGTGATGAACATCATCGGCAAGCAGTCCCCGGACATCAACCAGGGTGTAGACCGCGCCAAGCCGGAAGACCAGGGCGCCGGCGACCAGGGCCTGATGTTCGGCTACGCCAGCAACGAAACCGACGTGTTGATGCCAGCACCGATCACCTTCTCGCACCAGCTTGTGCAGCGTCAGGCAGAAGCCCGCAAATCCGGCCTGCTGCCGTGGCTGCGCCCTGACGCCAAGTCCCAGGTGACCTGCCGTTACGAAGGCGGCAAGGTCGTGGGTATCGACGCGGTTGTACTGTCGACCCAGCACAACCCAGACGTGTCCTACGCCGACCTGCGCGAAGGCGTGATGGAGCTGATCGTCAAGCACGTGCTGCCGGCCGAACTGCTGAGCAAGGACACCCAGTTCCACATCAACCCGACAGGCCAGTTCATCATCGGTGGCCCGGTAGGCGACTGCGGCCTGACCGGTCGCAAGATCATCGTCGACAGCTACGGCGGCATGGCCCGTCACGGCGGCGGCGCGTTCTCGGGTAAAGACCCGTCCAAGGTTGACCGCTCGGCAGCCTACGCGGGTCGTTACGTGGCGAAGAATATCGTCGCGGCCGGCCTGGCCGAGCGCTGCGAGATCCAGGTTTCCTACGCTATCGGCGTGGCCCAGCCTACGTCGATCTCGCTGAATACCTTCGGCACCGGCAAGATCAGCGACGATAAGATCGTCAAGCTGGTGCGTGAGGTCTTCGACCTGCGCCCTTACGCGATCACCACCATGCTCGACCTGCTGCACCCGATGTACCAGGAAACCGCAGCGTACGGCCACTTCGGCCGTACCCCTGCGCAGAAGACTGTCGGCGACGACACCTTCACCACCTTCACCTGGGAAAAAACCGACCGCGCCAACGACCTGCGCACCGCCGCCGGCCTGTAAACGCTCAAGGTGCACAAAAGCCCCGCCAGGTTCGCCTGGCGGGGCTTTTTATTGCATCGCACTTTGCGCGACACCCCTCACACTTTTTGGATCCAAAGCTTGCAGGCCCAATGATGGCCCTCTAGAATCCGCGCCCTCTCGGGCCTCTCACCTTATTTGGATATTGCCCTGCGCCAGCCCGGGAGTTCCAAGCGCGCAGGCAATCGAACATTGAGGTTTTTCATGCGCATCTCCACGCTCGCCCCTGCCGCCCTTCTGCTCAGCCTGTTCACCCTGCCGGTCCACGCCGCCGACCTGAGCGCACTGAGCGGTGCCCTGAGCTCGCAGCTCGGTGGCGGCAATTCCGGCGACTGCCAGAAGCAAGCCGCAGACCTGCAAACCAGGATCGATGCAGCCGAAGTCCAGAAGGACACCTTGAAAGTGAAGGCCTTCAAAGCCGCTCAAGACCAGATCAACAAAGGCTGTGACAAACTTTCCGAAGCGCAGGCCAAAGCCGATGCCAAGCAACAAACACAGGAAGCCAAGGCTGATAAACCTGACGCGGTGAAAGCCCTGGGCGGCCTGTTCAAGTAAACAGAAACACCCGGTAAAAAGCCCCGCGCTGTCGGGGCTTTTTTGTGGCCGCAGGGTTCCATTAGGCTGGGCACCCTTTTCGAGCAAGGATGCTCATGATGCGCCTACCGATAGCCCTTTTACTCAGTATTTTATCGTTCAGCCTGTGGGCCGAAGATTGCCCCGACGATGCTCGGGCACAGGTCAGCACCCTGGCCGAACAACTCCGCCAGTGGGATGACAGCTACCACCGGCTCGGCCAATCCCCTGTGAGCGATGAGCTCTACGACCAGGCCCGCCAGCGACTGGCCCACTGGCGCCAGTGTTTCCCCGACACCCCTTTGACGCCCGACAACCCACTGGCGAGCGCACGCGGTACCCGGCCGCATCCCGTTGCCCATACCGGCCTGGAGAAACTGCTGGATGAACAGGCAGTCGCTGCCTGGCTGGTCAACCGCGAGGATGTCTGGATTCAACCGAAGGTGGACGGTGTGGCGGTGACCCTGGTGTATCGCAAGGGGCGCCTGAGCCAAGTCATCAGCCGCGGCGATGGAGCAAGGGGTCACGACTGGTCTGCCTCAGCGCGCAAAATCCCCGGCATAGTCCAGCAGTTGCCCGAGCCCATTGATCTCGTATTGCAAGGCGAACTCTATTGGCACCTCGGCGACCATGTGCAGTCGGCAAATGGCGGGCTCAATGCCCGCAGCAAGGTAGCCGGGTTGATGAACCGCAAGCAATTGAGCGACAGCGACGCCGCATGCATTGGCCTGTTCGTCTGGGCTTGGCCGAAAGGGCCGGCGACATTTACCGAACGCCTCGCCACACTGGCACGCTGGGGCTTCACCGATAGCCGACGCTACAGCCATCCCATTCGAAACATCACCGAAGCCTCGCATTGGCGCACCTATTGGTACAACCATCCATTGCCGTTCGCCAGCGATGGCGTGGTGCTGCACCAGGCGCAGCACGCACCCGCCGAACGCTGGCAGGTTAATGCGCCGTATTGGGCAGTCGCCTGGAAGTACCCAGCGGCCAAGGCGTTGGCACTGGTGCGCAACGTTGAGTTCAAGGTCGGACGCACCGGACGCATCACCCCCATGCTGGAACTGGAGCCGGTACGCTTGGACGACCGGAAAATCAGCCGGGTAAGTGTCGGCTCATTGGTACGCTGGCAAGCGTTGGATATCCGACCTGGCGACCAGGTCGCGGTCAGCCTGGCGGGCCAGGTTATTCCTCGGTTGGACGCGGTCATTTTGCGCAGTACCACCAGGGTGGACCTGCCAGTGCCCAACCCTGCCAAATTCCATGCGCTGAGCTGCTGGCAACTGGACCCCGATTGCGAGGAACAATTACTGGCACGCCTTACCTGGCTCAGCGGCAACCAGGGCCTCGCGTTGCCACACGTAGGTCGCGAAACCTGGAACGTATTGATCCAGGCCGGTCTAATCGCAGGCTTTCTCGATTGGTTAACCCTGGACGCGGCAGAGCTTGCTAACATTGATGGCTTCGGTGATCGCAGCCGCGAACGCCTACTCGAAAGCCTTCACAGCGCTCGGCAGCGGCCCTTTGCACAATGGCTCAAGGCCCTGGGTGTACCGCCTGCGGCACGTAACAACCTGGAGGGCGACTGGCAGACGCTGGTCGCCAGAGACACCCAGGCCTGGCTGAACATTGATGGCATCGGCCCGGGCCGCGCAGCGCAATTGAGCGCTTTTTTTCGCGACCCGCATGTACAGGCCTTGGCTGAAACATTACGCATGGCGGGGATAGACGGGTTTTGAACCCCGCTGCCCCTCGCCATCAGATTGCGACTTTGGAGCCCCACATGAAATTTCTAATCCCTTTTGCCTTGCTGACCGTCGCAAGCTTCATGACCACACCGTTGCTGGCCGCTGAACAAGCCGCTCCCCTCACCGGCTGCGCCGCCAAACGCCAAGCCATCAGCACCCAGATCGAACAAGCCAAGGCCCACGGCAACAGCGCGCAACAAGCCGGCCTGGAAAAAGCCCTGAGTGAAGTCACCGCCAACTGCACCGACGCGTCCCTGAAGAAGGAGCGTGAAAACAAGGTACTCGACGCCAAGCACGAAGTCAGCCGCCGTCAGGCCGACCTCGACAAGGCCATGAAAAAAGGCGACGCGGACAAGATCAACAAGCGCAAGGACAAGCTCGCCGAGTCCCGCAAGGAACTGCAGGACGCGGTGGAAGAACTCGACCAGTAAAACCGGTCAGTGGTCCCGGAACTGTTTATGGCAGGCGCTGCAGGCATCTTCGACTTTCTGCACGGCCGGCCCCAGGTTACTGGCCTTGTAGGGCTGCACCTGGCTGGCGGTCACCAATTCGCCGGTGGCCGCTTCAAGGTTGCGGGCCAGTTGCTGGAATTGCGCCTGTTTCTGCCAGACATCGTCCTTGGCGCTGGTGTTATCTTCTTCGCGCACGCTTGGGAAATGTTTCCAAGGCTCATGGGACAAGGCGTCGAGCTTGACCGCACCCTCGGCAAACTTGGCGCCGTCGAACGGAATGCGCCCGCGCAACATGCCGCCCAGGTCTTCGCCGGTCTTGAGCATCTGTTTGAAGATTGCCTTGCGCTGGCCCAGCGGCGAATTCGGATCGACACCGCCGCAGGAGGACAGGGCCAGGCAGGCCAGCAGTACAACAGTCAGTCGTTTAAAAGTCATGGTGGCTTCGAGGTCACGGGAAACGGCGGCCAGTATCCTCGCCCCACCCACAAAGACCAATAGCCCTATTAATAATAAGGGTTGCCCGAAGGTGTTACAGCGCGGGCAATCGCTTCAGGAAGTGTTTGTATGTATGTCATGTCGAAACCCTGGAGCCGCCGCCTGGCGTGGGCTCTGCCGATAATCGTGCTGCTGGCCGGCTGCGATGCGGGTAAAGAAGCTGCCAAAGATGAAACTTCCAAGCCTCACGCCGTCGCGACCTATGTCAGCGCGCCGTGGGAAGCGCTACCCGCAGTATCCGACAACGATTTGCTGGCCGGTTTCGAATCCTGGCGCAGCGCCTGCCAACGCCTCAAGGCCGACCCGATCTGGGGCGCGACCTGCGCAGCCGCCGCTACGGTGCCCGGCAATGCCGTGGCCGTACGCGGGTTTCTCAAGGAGCGCCTGGATGTGTTCGGCCTGCGTTCGGCCGACAACACCCCGAACGGCTTGATCACGGGTTACTACGAGCCGGTCTACCCCGGCAGCCTGACCAAAACCGCCAAAGCCAATGTGCCGGTGTATGGCGTACCGGACGACCTGATCATCGTTAACCTGGAAAGCATCTACCCCGAACTCAAGGGCAAACGCCTGCGCGGTCGCCTGGAAGGTCGCGTACTCAAGCCCTACGACGACGCCAGCGCCATCAATGGCCAAGGCTCCACGGCCAAACCGATTGCCTGGCTGACTGACCCGATGGACCTGCAATTCCTGCAAATCCAGGGCTCAGGCCGGATCCAACTGGCCGGAGGGCGCCAACTGCGCGTCGGTTATGGTGACCAGAATGGCTACCCCTATCGCCCCATCGGCCGCTGGTTGGTGGAGCAAGGGCAGTTGAAGAAAGAAGATGTGACCATGGGCGCCATCAGCGCCTGGGCCAAGGCCAACCCGCAGCGCATCCCGGAACTGCTGGCGAGCAACCCCAGCTACGTCTTCTTCAGCGCCCGCCCCGACAGTAACGAAGGCCCGCGCGGTTCGCTGAACGTGCCGTTGACCGCAGGCTACAGTGTGGCGGTGGATCGCAAGGTGATTCCACTGGGCAGCCTGCTGTGGCTATCGACTTCCAAACCGGACGGTTCACCTATCACAAGGCCCGTCGCCGCCCAGGACACCGGCGGTGCGATCACGGGCGAAGTGCGCGCGGACCTGTTCTGGGGCACCGGCGACGCAGCGGGAGAATTGGCGGGCAACATGAAACAGCAGGGGCAGATCTGGATGCTGTGGCCCAAGGGCGCAGCACTGCCGCATGTACCGGATGCACCTAGCGGGACGTGAAAGCGGTCTGTCCAACTTGGTTCATTGGGGTGAGCGGGCTTGCCAGTGGGCAGGCTTGTTGTGGCAAGCGCGCTTACCACAACAAGCCCACACCCAAGGAATCGGCTTCAACCGTCAGATCGAGACAAAGAAGAAACTCGCAATCAACGCCATCCCCACAAACCACACCAGCGAACGCAGCATCGCCCAGTCCGCCAGGTAACAGATGATGTACAGCAGGCGGCTGGTGATAAACAGCACAGCCAGCACATTGATGGTCACCAATTCGGCCGTACCGGCCAGGTGCGCGATGATCACTGCAGCCGCAAACGCTGGCGTGACTTCAAAGCTGTTGAGCTGCGCACTATGCGCACGCTTGGCAAACCCTTCGAGGGTGTCCAGGAACGCCCGGGGGTCGTGGTTCTGCCGTGGCCCGAACTTACCACCACTGAACTTGGCCACGCCTGTACACAGATAAGGCAGGAAAATTGCGATCAACACACACCAGAAGGCCACCGTCATCACTGATTCCTTTTTTAATTTTGTTTTAAGTTTTAAACAGAAATTAGAGTTTTAGCACTAAACCTGTAAAACCGCACACACCGCTATGAACCGCCACGTCCGGAAAGGTTCTATCGGTGATTTGTCCCCACTCCTGCAACATCGTGCCGCTGTTGCGGTCCATCCCCCATCAACGCTCTCTCCCCACCTTCCAAGGACCCCGGATGCTTGAACTTGTCGCCGCCTTCATTTGCCTCACCACCCTGCTCACCTACGTGAACTTTCGCTTTATCGGCCTGCCACCCACCATCGGCGTGATGGTCACGGCGCTGGTGTTTTCACTGATCCTGCAAGGCTTGAGTTTTCTCGGCTACCCCGGTCTTGAGGAACGCATCCAGCAACTGATCGGCCAGATCGACTTCGGCGATTTGTTGATGAACTGGATGCTCTCGTTCCTGCTGTTCGCCGGCGCCTTGCACGTCAACCTGAACGACCTGCGCAGCTACCGCTGGCCCATCGGCCTGCTGGCGACCTTCGGCGTGCTGATCGCCACCGTAGTGATCGGCAGCCTGGCGTATTACATCTTTGCCTTGTTTGGCTGGCATGTGAGCTTCCTCTACTGCCTGCTGTTCGGTGCACTGATTTCCCCCACCGACCCGATTGCGGTGCTGGGCGTACTGCGTACCGCCAATGCCTCCAAACCCCTGAAAACCACCATCGTCGGCGAGTCGCTGTTCAATGACGGCACGGCAGTCGTGGTGTTTACCGTACTGCTGGGGATCGCACAGTTGGGCGAGACGCCCACCGTGGGCGCTACCGCCATGCTGTTTGCCCATGAGGCCATCGGCGGCGTGGTGTTCGGTGGCCTGATCGGCTACCTCGTTTACCTGATGATCAAGAGTATCGAGCAGCACCAGATCGAAGTGATGCTGACCCTGGCTCTGGTCATCGGCGGCTCGGCAATGGCCACCGAACTGCACGTCTCGGCACCGATCGCGATGGTGGTCGCCGGCCTGATCATCGGCAACCTGGGGCGCAAGCTGGCAATGAACGACATGACCCGTCGCTACCTCGACGGCTTCTGGGAGCTGCTCGATGACATGCTCAACGCCCTGCTGTTTGCACTGATCGGCATGGAACTGTTGCTGTTGCCGTTCAACTGGCTGCACGTGTTCGCCGCCAGCCTGCTGGCCGTGGCGATCCTGCTGTCGCGCCTGCTGACGGTCGCTCCGGCCATTCTGTTGCTGCGCCGCTGGCGCACGGTGCCACGCGGGACCATCCGCATCCTGACCTGGGGTGGTTTGCGCGGTGGGGTTTCAGTGGCGCTGGCATTGGCCTTGCCACTGAGCCCGGAGCGCGATTTGCTGCTGAGCATCACCTACATCGTGGTGCTGTCGTCGATCCTGTTGCAGGGCTTGAGCATCGGCAAGCTGGTCAAGCGCGTAACCCGGGACGAGCCCCAGGCCGCGCCTGACACTCACTGATCCTTGTTGATCCGCTGCGGATGCCTCGGGTCCGCAGCTTTTTTGCCCGGCAGGCTGCTTTCGCTGCGAATCTGCGCATGACTGATCAACGCAAAGATAAAGCTGCCGCCAATGATATTGCCCGCCAGGGTCGGCCCGGCAAACACCAGCCAGAAGTCACTCCACGGCAACTCGCCGGCAAACACCAGGTACGACACCTCCGCCGAGCCGACAACGATATGAGTGAAGTCGCCCAATGCCATGAGGTAGGTGATCAAGATAATGATCCACATCTTGGCGCTCTCCATGGACGGGATCATCCATACCATGGTGGCGATCATCCAGCCGGAAACGATGCCCTTGGCGAACATCTGGCCGGGGTCGTTCTCCATGATCTTGCGCCCGATCTCAAGGAAGGCCATGTCGGTCCTGGTATCGAAGATCGGCAGGTGCAGCATCACGTACGCCACTAGCAAGGTGCCGCACAGGTTACCCACCAGCACCACCGACCATAACCGCAGCAGGCGCCCGGCGTTGCCCAGGGTGGGCTTGCTCATCACCGGCAGCACGGCCGTCAGGGTGTTTTCGGTGAACAACTGTTGGCGCGCGAGGATCACCGCCAGGAAGCCCGCGCAGTAACCGAAGCTGGCGATCACCTTGAAGGCTTCGCCCTCCGGCAGACGCGAGTTGAGCAGCCCCATGGCCATCAGCGACAGACCCATGGTCAGGCCGGCAGCCAGCGCCGACCACCATAGGGCGGCGACGCTGCGCTCGAGCTCCTGGTCGCCCTGGGTGCGGATGATTTCGTGCAGCACCGCCGCGCGAGGCGGCTGGTTCTTGTCCACGTCCTGCTGCTCTTCCTGCGACAGGTTGGGGGTCTTGCCGTCTGTTTGGGTGGCCATGATTTACCAGAGTCCGAGGGGTACCTGTAGCTACGACACGGCCCGACGATGGCTGTTCAGTGGCCTGACGATTTAACTGGTATGCGCCAGGCTATGGCGGCTTCTACAGTGGTAGAGCGGATCGGGGTACTCCAGGGTTTACTACGCGCCTTGTAGTATTTGACGATGCCGTCGCGCACGTTGTTGAACGCCTGTGGCGTCGTGGCATCCGCCAAGTCACGGGCGGCACGCCGCAGCAATTCGATATTGGCCTGCGGCTGGCCAGGCCGATAGAGCGACGGGTAAATGACTTCCCGCGTGAAATTTTCGGCCTTTACCGCCAGATCACGCCTGTTCATCTGCACAACCGCGTTCGTCATGACCTTCGACATCGCCACTTCGTTGCCAGGAGGCTGTCTGTTCATCACTTGCAGAAGCTGCTGAAAATTAGGCCTTCCGGCTGCGTTGAGACGCCGTCCCAACCACTCGACACGCTCGGGACGACGTGCCAGTGCATCCAGGTTACGCAACGCAGCCGCCAACCTGGGAGTCACCGTCAGCTTGTCACTGGCCTGATTGGCTTCGGTAATGGCGGCCTCCAGTTCCTGCATTGCTTGCTGTGCGCTCTTGCGAAACATCAGCACATCCTTGGCGGCGGGATCCTTCTCCAGATAACTCTCAACGCTCGCCAGCATTTTGTCGTCCATGGCCAACACCGCGTCGTCCAATGACTGGAATTGGTAACGCTCACGCAACGCCGCACGCTTTTCCAGGTGCGCACTTACCGCCGTACGCGCCGACGTTTGCAGATGCTTCTTCTGATCGTCGGTCATGGTGAAATTGACCGTGCCACCGAACACGCCACGGAAGTCGCCCTTTTCTGATTTCAGCGGTAATACGACGGTCTGATCCGCTTGTGCCTTGAGCTTGTCTTCCTGATACCCCCAGGCAGCCGCATGCGGGACACCAATGATCCTATCGAGCAAGCCGCTCACAACGCTGCCTGCCTTGGCAGGCTCCGGGTTTTCGGACTCGAACCTGACGACCAGTGACTCGCTCTTGCTCAGAGGGCTTTCTGGAAAAGGCGGATCAATCACCGCAGAAGACGGCGTGTTGACCAGCAGTCCACCATCCAGAAATGCCGTTTGCTCAGCGTGCTCCTGAAAGGCATGGCCCCGCTCTATCGGGCTTTTGAACAACCCAGGTAATGAGCCAGATATAAGAGCCACCTGGGCAATGTCCATGTCCGGTGTGGTGCTCGCATTGAACACCACCAACTGCGGTCGGCCATCGAACAGACCGGTTCCCGTGATGTTGAGCTGCTTGACCGCAGCAATGTGACGACTCAACACCTCAATGTCGCGAAACGTCGGTCCTTTCCCGGCACTGAGCCGGTCTGCAATCTTCATGACGCCAGCGGGCCGGTCTACCCGCCGGGTCCCGGCGACCTTCGCCAGCAGCGACTTGCGCGCCTCATTGCCGATCAGGTCTTTCAGGGCCTGCGCTTCGGTTTGCAGGCGCGGTATCAGGGTGAACAATAACTGCGCGATATTTCCCGCCGTACCTGGCAAGCGCCCTGCCAGTTTTCCAATTTCAGTACTGGCATTCTGTAGCTTTGCCATAAAAGAATTCTTGCTGTTCAGCAATTCAGGCAGGTTGAGTCTGTTCGACAGGTTTTCAAAGGTCCTGGCATCCATGCCACTGGCCAGCAACACAGCAGAAATCGCGCCCACGGAGGACGCGGAGATCACTTTGACGCCCGCCAGTGCCTTGTGGTTTTCAAGTGCCTGGGCCATGCCCGGGAAAGCAATGCCCTTGGCCCCACCCCCACTCAATACCAGATGCGTAAGCGGCGGCGGTGACGAAACCACTTCCACCCGGCCATCGCTGAATCGCTCAAGGCTCACTTTGCGCTCGCCCACGTCTTTGACCAGCGATGTCTTTATATTCTTTTCTACATTCTCCGGCGGCTGAGACTGAGCAGTGAAATGCGAGCTTGACACTTTCATATTCATACGCGCCATTCTCTACAGGATGTCATCCTGAGTGACGCGAGAGCCGGGACAGGTCCATCCGGAATGATTTGGTAAAGCAAATCGACCCGGGCCGCGATTACAGTGGAGGAATGTCGTCCTTGAACTGATCCTTCACATACCTGATCTCAGTGCGGCCATGAGGCGCTGGCAGGCCATCTTCACCAAGGTTGACGAAAACCATTTTTTCCACGGTAAGAATGCTACTGCGGGTGATCTTGTTGCGCACTTCACAGGTCAGGGTGATGGAGGTGCGACCGAACGCAGTGGCGGTGATGCCCAGTTCGATGATGTCGCCCTGGCGCGAGGCACTGACGAAGTTGATTTCGGAGATGTACTTGGTGACGACGCGTTGGTTGCCCAGTTGAACAATGGCGTAGATGGCCGCTTCTTCGTCGATCCAGCGCAGCAGGCTGCCGCCGAACAGGGTGCCGTTGGGGTTGAGGTCTTCGGGTTTTACCCATTTGCGGGTGTGGAAGTTCATGTTCACTCCAAAGCGTGTTGCCCAATGATGGGCAACATCATGGCAGACGCCCGCCCCAAGCTCTACGCGCCATTGCCTATCAACCCCATGAGCGATCTTCATATGGCCGACAGAAAGGCTTGGGAAGTCTGGCGCACACGGCTATAATCGCCCCCGCTTCAAAACGGTTATCTTCGGTTGATACCGTTCTCCCGCCACCTGTCCGAGGGGCGCTGCAGCAGGTTCAACCTGTCAGGCTCGGATGGGGCGTTGTCCGGCCTGGTCCACCTGGCCTGATACTAAACGCTCAACGGCGCCCATTCGCACACTACGAATGGAGGCTCTTCATGAGCGCTGTCAACACGCCTGCAGATTTCAACGACTACAAAGTCGCCGACATGTCCCTCGCTGCCTGGGGCCGTCGCGAAACCTTTATCGCCGAATCCGAAATGCCTGCCCTGATGGGTCTGCGTCGCAAGTACGCCGCTGAGCAGCCGCTCAAGGGCGCGAAGATCCTCGGCTGCATCCACATGACTATCCAGACTGCCGTGCTGATCGAAACCCTGGTTGCCCTGGGTGCCGAAGTGCGCTGGTCGTCCTGCAACATCTTCTCGACTCAAGACCAGGCCGCTGCCGCAATCGCTGCTGCCGGTATCCCGGTGTTCGCCTGGAAAGGCGAGACCGAAGAAGAGTACGAGTGGTGCCTGGAGCAAACCATCCTCAAAGATGGCGCGCCTTGGGATGCCAACATGATCCTCGACGACGGCGGCGACCTGACCGAGCTGCTGCACAAGAAGTACCCGCAGATCCTCGACCGCGTCCACGGCGTGACCGAAGAAACCACCACCGGCGTGCACCGCCTGCTGGACATGCTGGCCAAGGGCGAGCTGAAAATTCCGGCCATCAACGTCAACGACTCGGTGACCAAGAGCAAGAACGACAACAAGTATGGCTGCCGTCATAGCCTGAACGATGCCATCAAGCGCGGCACCGACCACCTGCTGTCGGGCAAGCAAGCCCTGGTGATCGGCTACGGCGACGTGGGCAAGGGTTCGTCCCAGTCCCTGCGTCAGGAAGGCATGATCGTCAAGGTTTCCGAAGTCGACCCGATCTGCGCCATGCAAGCCTGCATGGACGGTTTTGAAGTGGTTTCGCCGTTCATCGACGGCGTCAACGACGGCACCGCCGCCAGCGTCGACAAGGCCCTGCTGGGCAAGATCGACCTGATCGTCACCACCACCGGTAACGTGAATGTCTGCGACGCCAACATGCTCGCCGCCCTGAAAAAACGTGCCGTGGTCTGCAACATCGGTCACTTCGACAATGAGATCGACACCGCTTTCATGCGCAAGAACTGGGCATGGGAAGAAGTGAAGCCTCAGGTGCACAAGGTTCATCGTACCGGCGCGGGTGATTTCGACCCACAGAACGACGACTACCTGATCCTGCTGGCTGAAGGCCGCCTGGTTAACCTGGGCAACGCCACTGGCCACCCAAGCCGCATCATGGATGGCTCGTTCGCCAACCAGGTACTGGCCCAGATCTTCCTGTTCGGCCAGAAGTACGCCGACCTGTCGCCTGCCCAGAAAGCCGAGCGCCTGACCGTGGAAGTACTGCCGAAGAAACTCGACGAAGAAGTGGCCCTGGAAATGGTCCGCGGCTTCGGCGGCGTGGTAACTCAACTGACCAAGACCCAGGCCGACTACATCGGCGTGACCGTCGAAGGTCCGTTCAAGCCGCACGCTTACCGCTACTGATTTGCTTACCACCCGCTCTCCTTGTGAGGGCGGGCCTTTATGTGGGAGGGGCGGTGCGACGATTCGACGTGCCCCCGATAACGAAATGCCAGTTAACAGATATGTCGACTGACACACCCTCATCGGGGGCAAGCCCCTCCTACATTAAATCGGTGCATGACTTCCGGTATCTGAGTTTCAAAGGGTTATTACCATGTCCCAAGACCGTCGCTACAGCTTCGAGTTCTTCCCGACCAAGACCGATGCTGGGCATGAAAAACTGATGGCGACTGCCACGCAGTTGGCCAGCTACAACCCGGACTTCTTCTCCTGCACCTACGGCGCTGGCGGCTCGACCCGTGACCGCACGATCAACACCGTGTTGCAGCTGGAAAGCCAGGTCAAAGTTCCCGCCGCTCCGCATTTGTCATGCGTGGGCGACAGCAAGGCCGACCTGCGCGGCCTGCTGACCCAGTACAAAGCTGCTGGTATCAAGCGCATCGTCGCCCTGCGCGGTGACCTGCCGTCCGGCATGGGCATGGCCAGCGGCGAGCTGCGCTACGCCAATGACCTGGTGAGCTTCATCCGTGAAGAAACCGGCGACCATTTCCATATCGAAGTCGCGGCTTACCCGGAGATGCATCCACAAGCACGCAATTTCGAAGAGGACCTGCAGAACTTCGTGCGCAAGGCCAACGCCGGCGCCGACAGCGCAATCACCCAGTATTTCTTCAACGCCGACAGCTACTTCTACTTCGTCGAGCGTGTACGAGCCATGGGCGTGAACATCCCGATCGTGCCAGGCATCATGCCGATCACCAACTACAGCAAACTGGCGCGTTTCTCCGATGCCTGCGGCGCCGAGATCCCACGCTGGGTGCGCAAACAACTGGAAGCCTATGGCGACGACGTCAAGAGCATCCAGGCGTTCGGCGAACAGGTCATCAGCACAATGTGTGAAGAATTGTTGCAAGGTGGCGCGCCAGGGTTGCACTTCTATACCCTGAACCAGGCTGAACCAAGCCTTGCAATCTGGAACAACCTCAAGCTGCCACGCTGAAGGTTGCCCGGCAGTGCCAAGGCCCTCGTCTACGAGGGCCTTTGTCGTTTTACATGCCCACGGAACCCAGCAGTCCATGAATACAGTGCCCACGCCGTCCCGCCCACAACTGGTCTACCTGGTCTTCGGCTCCGAGACCTACCACCAGGAAGCGGTGTTCAGCATCGCCAGTGCGCTGGCTTTCCTGCAGGCAACCCCGGAAGCCGCCGTGGATATCCAGGTATTCAGCGACAACCCCGAGCCCTATCGCCTTTTGCCGGTACGCGTACGCCCGCTGGACGAAGCTACCCGCAAACGCTGGAGCGAACCCCACGGCTATCACTTCCGTACCAAGCATGTGGTATTGCGCCAAGTGCTGGAAGAATCGCCGGTGGCCATGCTGATCGACACCGATACCTTCTTCCATCACTCACCGATGGACCTGTTCGAGCGCGTGCAACCCGGCACCCTGCTGTGCAATGCCTTCTACAGCAAGTACGGCGACAACCACGAGAGCATTCTCTACACCGCCTTGCGCCAGCGCCTGCTGGACATGGGCGTGGCCGACGATGACATGATGACGCTCAACTCCGGGGTCATGGGCCTGACGCAACAGGATGCGCACATCCTCGACCGCTCCATCGCCTTGATGGACGAACTGTTCCCCTATGCCCAAGGCGCGTACACCCTCGAAGAGTTCTGCCTGTCGATCGCCGCCTATCGCACCGTCAACGTGCGCGAATGCCCGGACCTGATCCACCACTACTGGAGTCGCAAGCAGCTGTTTCGCGCCAAGGTCAAGGCCTGGATCGCCAAGCATGCGGCCGCGCCCACCAGCGCACTGGCGTTGGCCGACACTCGCAAGGTGTCCTCGCACCTGCCACGCCCTCCCCGCCTGCAGCGCCTTCTGTACAAGCTGATCACGCTGGTGCTGCCCAAGCACCAGCAGCAATTCATCCGTGAAATTCTCTACGGCTGCTACGAGCATGAGAACGAGTTCGACCAGGCGTGTGGCCCGGTTTGGTGGGACAAGGCCCGGCAGAACCTGGAAGAACGCCAGAAGCGCCCGATCGACACTCATCAGTTGGAGCACTGGTTTGCCAACCCCGTGGTACGCCTGATCCTCGGCGAGCGGCGGGCAGCGATCTACGAACACTTGATGGCCTCACCGGGCAAATAGCCCCGCCCGCAGATGCGCGTGCCAGAGCTTCTCTTTAGTGCGGGAGCGTCGTAACCTCAGGGCATGCCCGTCATTCTGAAGTTGTTGACTGCCGCCCTCTTCACTTGCCTGAGCCTCGCCGCTTATGGCGAGAAACTGCGCATTGTCACCGAGCCCTGGGCGCCCTACGTGTATGAGGACCAGGGCAGCATGCGGGGGCTGGATTATGAAACCACGGTGATTGTGTTCCAGCGCCTGGGCGTAGATGTGGAATGGCAGTTCCTGCCCTGGAAGCGCTGCCTGGCCATGCTGGACCAAGGCCATGCCGATGGCGCTTTGGATATTTTCCACAGCCATGAGCGCGACGCCTTGCTGCTATACCCCAGTGAGCCGTTGTCCGAAGTGGAGTTCACGCTGTTCTACGCCAATGAGCGTCCCCACCCCGTGCACAACCTCGAAGACCTGAGCGGCCTGACCGTCGGCACGTCGCCAGGCTACCTGTACGGCGCGGCGTTCAGCGACTCCCCCCTGTTCAATCGTGAACCGGCACCGAGCCATGAGGCCAACTTCGGCAAATTGATGCTGGGACGCATCGACCTGGTGATCACCGACCGTCGAGTGGGCCAGCATGTGATCAAGGCGCTGGGCCTGGAAGGCAAGGTCAGCCAGGCGCCGGCCGTGGTCAGTCGCCAGCAGCAATTTCTCGCGGTACGCCGTGGCGCAGGCATGGACCTCCTGGTACAGCGCTTTGCCGCCGAGCTCAAACGCTTCAAGCAAGAGCCGGCCTATAGCGCCTTGAGTGCCAAATATGGTGGAATCCAGGCCATTACGGCCTCTGAACGCACCGTTGAGCAGCAGGAAAGCAGCGCACAGTGATTGCTCTGTTATACTCCGGCCTTTCCGCCAGGCTCACGCCCGGCCGCTGAGGTCTTGAAAAAGGCACCCAACCCCGCTACAGCGCAGCTTTCAGCCCGCGCGAGCCGGTGGAGTGCCCGCCAGACGCAGCAGGACCGGACGGGGTTGCGCTCCCCTAAGCGCCATTCACGCCCGGCAAGATTATCCCTTTGGGCCAAGCCCTAACTAAAACAGGATTACTCATGTCCTTTGCTTCCCTCGGTCTCTCCGAGGCTTTAGTCCGCGCCATCGAGGCAGCGGGCTATACCGAGCCTACTCCGGTGCAACAGCGGGCCATTCCCGCCGTGTTGCAAGGTCGCGACCTGATGGTTGCGGCTCAGACAGGTACTGGTAAAACCGGCGGTTTCGCCCTCCCGATTCTGGAGCGGTTGTTCCCCAACGGTCACCCGGACAAATCCCAGCGTCACGGCCCACGCCAACCGCGCGTACTGGTCCTGACCCCAACCCGCGAACTCGCCGCCCAGGTGCATGACAGCTTCAAGCTGTATGCCCGCGACCTGAAGTTCGTCAGCGCCTGCATCTTCGGCGGCGTCGGCATGAACCCACAGGTTCAGGCCATGTCCCGTGGCGTCGACGTGCTGGTGGCCTGCCCCGGTCGTTTGCTCGACCTGTGCGGCCAAGGCAGCGTCGACTTGTCCCACGTGGAAATCCTCGTGCTGGACGAAGCCGATCGCATGCTCGACATGGGCTTTGTCCATGACGTGAAAAAGGTCCTCGCCCGCCTGCCAGCCAAACGCCAGAACCTGCTGTTCTCGGCCACGTTCTCCCAGGACATCACCGCCCTGGCCGGCAAGCTGCTGCACAACCCGGAGCGCATCGAAGTCACGCCGCCGAACACCACGGTCGAGCGTATCGAGCAACGCGTCTTCCGCCTGGCCGCCAGCCACAAGCGTGCGCTGCTGGCGCACCTGATCACCGCAGGCGCCTGGGAACAGGTGCTGGTGTTCACCCGCACCAAGCACGGCGCCAACCGCCTGGCCGAGTACCTGGACAAGCACGGCCTCACCGCCGTCGCCATCCACGGCAACAAGAGCCAGAACGCGCGCACCAAGGCCCTGGCTGATTTCAAGGCCGGCTCGGTGCGCATCCTGGTGGCCACCGATATCGCCGCTCGCGGCCTGGATATCGACCAACTGCCGCACGTGGTCAACTTCGAGCTGCCGAACGTCGATGAAGACTACGTACACCGTATCGGCCGTACCGGCCGTGCCGGTCGTTCGGGCGAGGCCATCTCCCTGGTCGCGCCGGACGAAGAAAAACTGCTGAAAAGCATCGAGCGCATGACCAAGCAGAAAATCGCCGATGGCGACCTGATGGGCTTCGATGCCAGCGCCGTGGAGGCCGAAAAGCCAGAAGCGCGCGAGCGCCCGGACGTGCGCAACCCGCGCAACCCACGCGGTCCGAAGGGCGATGGCCCGAACGGCGGCGGGGGTGGCGGTGGTCGTCGCGACAAGGGCAAGGACAAGGGCAAGGAAAAATCCGCCACCAGCGGCCGTGGCGAACGCCCGGCCCGTGAGCAGAAACCCCGCGAAGGCACCCCGGCCCGCGAACAGCGCCAGCCGAGCCAACCGCCACGCGCTGCTGCCGACCGTGCTCCGGACGAGTTCCTCGACGACGATGTGGATAACTTCGGTAACCGCGTTGACTACGTGCCCCAGGCCAAACCGGCCCAAGGCCGTGGCCGTCGCCCTGGTGCTCCGGCGCAGGGCGCGGGTGCAGGCGCTCCACGTGGCGGCCAGCCACAGGGCGGCCGTCAGAATGGCCCTCGCAACAGCAGCGGCGGTACCACCGGTACGCCGCCTGCCAAGCGCAATGGCCCGCGCAATGGCGCACCCCGTGACGGCCAGGCCCGTCGCGAAGACTCGCGCAACAACAATCGCCGCCCGGCCCGTGACGACCAGCCTCGCTTGTCCGAACCGGCTGTGCAGAACCCGCGCGGTGGCCCGGCGCCGAAGATCATCCACAAGGAGTCGAAAGTAGATCGCTTCCCGACACCGGAGCAACTGGATCAGTTGCCAGGCCGTCCTCGTGGTGAGAAGCCAGCGCTGCTGACACGCAATCGCTGAGTTTACAAGCCCCATAAAAAAGCCCCGCATCTTTCGATGCGGGGCTTTTTTTGTGCAGGCAGAAATTACTTCTGCTTGACACCTTCCAGCGAGATGTCCAGGTCCACTGTCTGCGAGGACGGGCCTGGGCCTTTGATACCGAAGTCGTTCAGGTTGACGGTGGTCTTGGCGTTGAAGCCGGCACGTTCGCCGCCCCATGGATCCTTGCCTTCACCGTTGAAAGTGGCCTTGAAGGTCACAGACTTGGTTACGCCGTGGAAGGTCAGGTCGCCGGTTACGTCAGCGGTTTTTTCGCCAGTGGGCTTGACTGCGGTGGACACAAACTTGGCGTCGGCAAACTTGGCAACGTCCAGGAAGTCTTTGCTGGCGATGTGCTTGTCACGCTCTGCGTGGTTGGACCACAGGCTGGCGGTCTTCACATCGACCGCGATTTTGCTGGCCTCTGGCTTGGCGGCATCCCAGCTGAAGGTGCCGTCCCAGTCCTTGAAGGTACCGTGAATGTAGCTGTAGCCCAGGTGGCTGATTTTCCAGTCGATGAAGGCGTGCTGGCCTTCTTTGTCGATCTTGTAGTCAGCAGCCATCACCTGGCCTGCGGACAGCAGGGCAGTACCGATTGCCAGAGCAGCGAGGGTCTTTTTCAACATGCTTTCTATTCCTTGTGAGTCGAGGTTGAACATCAGGCTTTGCGCCCCAGCATTCGCGTGAGGGTCGCATCACGATCGATAAAGTGGTGTTTCAATGCAGCCACGCCGTGCAAGCCGGCGAAGACCACCAACACCCAGGCCAGGTACAAGTGCACCACGCCGGCGGTGTCTGCCTGGTCCGGTAGCCCGGAAACCACGGCAGGAATCTCAAACAGACCAAACACCGGGATACCGACACCGTCTGCGGTGGAAATCAGGTAACCGGCGATCATCACGGCAAACAGCCCGAGATAAAGGAAGGCGTGACCAAAGGCCGCGCCGATACGGGTCATGCGGCTGTAACTGGCCAACGGTGGCGGCGGCGGGCTCACCAGGCGCCAGACGATACGCACCAGCATGATGGCGAACAGCGTGATGCCAATGCTCTTGTGCAGGTCCGGCGCTTCTTTGCGCCAGGCGCTGTAGTAGTCGAGGCCGACCATCCACAGGCCCAGGGCGAACAAGCCAAACACCACCAGGGCCACGCCCCAGTGCAAAACCATGCTGACCCAACCATAGCGGGCCGGTGAATTGCGTAGCTGCATGTACTTAATCCCGTAAGAACTGTGCCCAAGACTAGCGATTTACCTATCGAATTAAAGCCGAAAATTTCGCTTTGAAATATCGAGAAATACGATCAAGAGGTTATGCACAGTACGTTAACAATGGATTAAGGACTATTCCTTAGAAACGTGACAGACCGTCTCGCGTTTACTGCGAATTCACCGGTAATGGCTTGTGACACAGCCGCCCATTGCATAGGCTTGCGCGATTGTTTCACCTGCGCCGGCCGCAGGACCGCTTCGAGGAGATCACCGATGGGCTTGAACAACCAGTGGATGCAACGCGACCTTGCCGTGCTGTGGCATCCCTGCACCCAGATGAAAGACCACCAGCAACTGCCGCTGATCCCGATCAAGCGCGGTGAAGGCGTATGGCTGGAAGACTTCGAAGGCAAGCGCTACCTCGACGCCGTCAGCTCCTGGTGGGTCAACGTGTTCGGCCACGCCAACCCGCGCATCAACCAGCGCATCAAGGACCAGGTCGATCAACTGGAACACGTGATCCTCGCCGGTTTCAGCCACCAGCCGGTGATCGAGCTGTCCGAGCGTCTGGTGGCGATGACGCCCGAAGGCCTGACCCGGTGCTTCTATGCCGACAACGGCTCGTCGTGCATCGAAGTCGCGCTGAAAATGAGCTTCCACTATTGGCTCAACCGCGGCCTGCCGAACAAGAAGCGCTTCGTCACCCTGACCAACAGCTACCACGGCGAAACCATCGCCGCGATGTCGGTGGGCGACGTGCCGCTGTTTACCGAGACCTACAAGGCGCTGTTGCTCGACACCATCAAAGTACCAAGCCCGGACTGTTACCTGCGCCCCGAAGGCGTGAGCTGGGAAGACCACTCGCGCACGATGGCCCGGGTGATGGAACAGACCCTCGCCGAGCACCACGACACCGTGGCCGCTGTGATTATCGAACCGCTGATCCAGGGCGCCGGTGGCATGCGCATGTACCACCCGGTTTACCTCAAGCTATTGCGCGAAGCCTGCGACCGTTACGGCGTGCACCTGATCCACGACGAAATCGCTGTTGGCTTCGGCCGTACCGGCAGCATGTTCGCCTGCGAGCAAGCCGGTATCCGCCCGGATTTCCTGTGCCTGTCCAAGGCGCTCACCGGCGGCTACCTGCCGCTGGCAGCCGTGGTCACCACCGAAGACGTGTACAGCGCGTTCTACGACGACTACCCCACCCTGCGCGCCTTCTTGCACTCCCACAGCTACACCGGCAACCCGCTGGCGTGTGCGGCGGCACTGGCGACGCTGGATATCTTTGAAGAAGACAACGTCATCGAGAACAACAAGGCCCTGGCCCAGCGCATGGCCACCGCCACTGCGCACCTGGTGGACCACCCTCACGTCTCGGAAGTACGCCAGACCGGCATGGTGCTGGCCATCGAGATGGTCCAGGACAAAGCCACCAAGACCGCCTACCCGTGGCAGGAACGCCGTGGCTTGAAGGTATTCGAGCACGCCCTGGAGCGCGGTGCGCTGTTGCGGCCGCTGGGCAGTGTGGTGTACTTCCTGCCGCCCTATGTGATTACCCCGGAGCAGATCGACTTCCTCGCCGAGGTCGCCAGCGAAGGCATCGATATCGCCACCAACAGCACAGTCAGTGTGGCGGTGCCAAAAGACTTCCACCCAGGCTTCCGTGATCCGGGCTGATTGCCCGCACTCCTTTTTCAGAGAACAGAAATGAGACTGTCCCGCTTTTTCACCGACACCCCGCTGAGCATCGGCGACCACGAACTGCCCGAAGCCCAGGCGCACTACATCAGCCGCGTGCTGCGCATGGGCGAAGGCGATGCCGTGCAATTGTTCGACGGCTCCGGCCAGGAGTTCCTGGGCACGCTGCTGGAAGTCGGCAAGAAACGCGTCACTGTGCAACTGACAGAGTGCTTCGCAGGCCAGGCCGAATCACCGCTGCATATCCACCTCGGCCAGGGCCTGTCACGGGGCGAGCGTATGGACTGGGCGATCCAGAAAGCCACCGAACTGGGCGTCAACGCGATTACGCCGATTTTCAGCGAGCGTTGCGAAGTACGCCTCAAGGACGAGCGTGCCGACAAACGCTTGCTGCACTGGCGCCAGGTGGCGATCAGCGCCTGTGAACAATGCGGGCGTTCGACGGTGCCGGCGATCCACCCGCCGCTGCTGCTGGCAGACTGGTTGAAGCAGACCGAGGCGCAGTTGAAGCTGGTGCTGCACCCGGTGGCCGAGCCGATGATCAGCCATGCCAAGCCTGCCAGCCTGGCCTTTCTGATCGGCCCCGAGGGCGGCTTGACCGACCATGAAGTCGAAACCGCCCAAGGCGCCGGCTACCACGCCGCCCGCCTCGGCCCGCGGGTGTTGCGTACCGAGACGGCGCCGGTGGTGGCGCTGGCCGTCGCCCAGCAGTTGTGGGGCGACTTCTAGGGGTTACTCCACCGGATCGCTGATCGGCTGGGCAATGATCGCCTTCAACTCGCTGGTCATCGGGAACTCCAGGTTCAGGCCCTTGGGTGGAATCGGCTGTTCGAACCAGCGCTGGTAAATCCCATTGATCTCGCCGCTGCGGTACAGGTCTGCGAGCGTCTCGTTGACCACCGCCAGGAACTGCGGGTCGTCCTTGCGCACCATGCAGCTGTAGATTTCCCGCGATTGCTCCTCGCCCACCACCACCCAGTTGTGCGGGTCCTTGGCCTTGGCGCGTTCGCCGTAGAGCAACGCGTCGTCCATGTAGAACGCCGCCGCGCGGCCGGTCTCAAGCATCTTGAAGGCTTCGCCATGGTCCTTGGCGCTGATCACGAAGATATTGGCCTTGTGCTCGGCGTTGTAGCTCTTGAGGAAACGCTCGTTGGTGGTGCCGGCCGTGGTCACCACGTTCTTGCCTGCAAGGTCCGCAAAGCCTTGGATGCCACTGTCTTTTGCCGTGAGCAACTGCCCCTTCACATAGATAAACCCGTAGGAGAACGCTACTTGCTTCTGGCGCTCGGCGGTCACCCCGGTGGAGCCACACTCCAGGTCGACGGTACCGTTCTGCACCAGCGGGATACGAGTCTGAGACGTCACCAGGTTGTACTTCACAGTGAGCTTGGCCACCCCGGTTTTCTGTTGGATGCGCTCGACGATCTTGTTCGCCAACTCCACCGAATAGCCCATGGGTTTGCCACTGTTATCCCCCACGTAGGAAAACGGTACCGACGCATCGCGATAGCCCAAGGTGATGGACTTGGCGTCGGCAATCTTGCCCAGCGTACCGTCCAGCGGCGTTTGATTGGCATGGGCCTGCGCGGCCAGCAAAAGCCCCAGGGTGCAGCCGGTCAACAGGATCTTTTTCATTGTTATTCTCCGTTGGTTTTCGGTTTGTGAGTCTTTACGCAGCGCGAGGCGTAAGGCCCTGCATATCAATGGAAGGCGTTCGCCGGCCGATCAACTCGGCCAGTAACTGGCCGCTGCCACAGGCCAGGGTGAAGCCGAGTGCGCCGTGACCCAGGTTCAGCCACAGGTTGCGGTAGACACCCGCGCCAATCAGCGGCACACCGGTCGGGGTGGCCGGGCGCATGCCGGCCCATTCCACTGCGTGGGCGTAATCCCCCGCCAGCGGAAACGTCTGCACGGCCTGGCGTTTCATCAGCGCCAGGCGTTTGGGTTCGAGGCGGGCGTCGAAACCGACGATATCGACCATGGCGGCGACCCGCAGTTGTTCGCCGATACGTGCGTAGACCATCTTGCGGTCATAGTCGGTGATGCTCACGTTCGGCGCCTGGTGCCGAGCGCCAATCGGCACGCTGAGGCTGTAGCCCTTGAGCGGGTACAGCGGCAGCGACACGCCCAACTCGGCGCTGCGATACCCCGCCGCCAGCACCAGGTGTTCGACCGGCATCACTTCATCATCGATCTCGATGGCCTGCACCGCGCCCTCGGCATGGCGGATCCCGGTGACCTTGCGCCCCAACAAGAAGGTGCAACGCCCCGATGCCTCCAGCCGCGCCGCCAATCGCTGGCAGAAGGCATGACAATCGGCGACCTCTTCATTGGGTGTATAGATCCCGCCGACAAATCCACCGCCCGCCAGCGCCGGCTCCAGGCGAGCGCAATCAGCGGCCGACAGCACCTGCTGTTGCAGGATATCGGTGACCTTGCCGCGGGCATGCTCAAAGGAGCTGGCGTTGCGAAAGGTCACTAGCTTGCCGTTGCGCCGCCAGTCGAAACCGTCCAGGTGGTCGTGCTCGCGCCACTGCTGCAAGGTGTCCTGGCTCAGGCAGGCCAGGCGCAACAGGTGCGCGGCATTGCGCTTATTCACCGAGCCACGGCAGGCACCCAGGAACGCCGCCATCCAGCGCCATTGCCGGGGGTCGAGGCGCGGGCGCAGCTTCAGCGGCGAGTCACCACGCAGCAACCAGCCAATGGCTTGCAGCGGCACGCCAGCATCGGCCAGGGGCGCCACGTAGCGATAGGATAATTGCCCGCCGTTGGCGAAGCTGGTCTCACTGCCCAGGGTCTCGCGTGCATCGATCACCGTCACCTCATGACCTGTACGCACCAACGCGTATGCGCTGGCCAGACCAATCACCCCACCGCCAATGATGCACACCATCTTTGCCGCCCACCGTTGAATCAAGAGGCCTCAAGCCTAAGAGCAGGTGACAGGCCACCGACAATGAATAAAGATGGGTCACCTATAAACAAAGGTTATGGACTTGCCATGCGCTTGCGTCATATCGAAATCTTCCAGGCCATTCGCCAGACCGGTTCGGTCAGCGCCGCCGCGCAATTGCTGCATGTCTCGCAACCGGCGGTGACCAAAGTGTTGCAACACGCCGAATTGCAGTTGGGCTTCCCCCTCTTCCTGCGGGTACGCGGCAAGTTGCTGCCCACCCCGGAAGCCCTGGCGCTGGAAAGCGAAGTGGAGAAAGTCACCGATAGCCTGCAGGGTGTGCGGCGCCTGGCCAAGGCCTTGCGCCGAGAACCGGGCCAGAGTGTGCGCATCGGCGCGATCCCGGCGCTGGCGCTGTCGCTGCTGCCGCCGGCGATTCTGCAGTGGAAAAACGATTACCCGGACATGACCTGCGAGCTGTCCAGCGACCATAGCCGCGAGCTGGTGCAGAAGCTGCTGATGCGTGAGATTGACCTGGCGCTGACGCTCAACTTTTCCGGCCATCCGGGGTTGACCACGCAGGTGCTGGCGGGCGGTGTGCTGGTGGCATTGGCGTCCAAAGGCTATTGGCCGCCAGCCGAACTGAGCCAGCCCTTGTCGTTGGCTGACCTGGCAGGCGCACCGCTGATCGGCCTCTCCAGCGCCGACCCATTGGCGGCGAAGCTCGACAGCTACCTGGAAAACGTCGACCCACCGCCCAGGGTGACAATCTCGGTGCAAACCTATTCCCTGGCCCGCGCCATGGTGGAATCCGGCGCGGGTCTGACGGTGATCGACCCCTTCACCGCGCTGGGCGCGTCGACAACCACTACCTGCATCCGCCCCCTGACCCCGCCGCTGCCAATCACCCTGTACGCCCTGACCCGCGCCGACGAGGCGCCGCCGCATATGTTGGCCAATCTGCTGGAGATTTTTGGCCACCGTGCCAGGGAGCTTATGGAGCGGCTATAAGACGTAATGCATGATCGCCACAAAATGCAGGAGGCTGCCGCCGATCACAAACAAATGCCAGATGCCATGGGAATGCCGCAGGCGATCCTCCAAGGCAAAAAAGATAATGCCGACGGTGTACAACACCCCGCCCGAGGCCAGCCAGATAAACCCGGCCGTCCCCAATGCTGCCAGCAACGGCTTGACCGCCACCAGCACGATCCAGCCCATCACCGCATAGATCACGATCGACAGGATGCGCGCCTCCGAGCGCGGCTTGATCTCCTGCAAAATCCCGATCACCGCCAGCCCCCACACAATCCCGAACAGCGTCCAGCCCCACGGCCCGCGCAGGGTCACCAGGCAAAATGGCGTGTAGCTGCCGGCGATCAACAGGTAGATCGAAAAGTGATCGACCTTCTGCATGATCTCTTTTCGCCGCCCCTGCACGCTGTGGTACACGGTGGACGCGCTGTACAGCACCATCAAGGTAAACCCATAGATCGCCACGCTGACGATCTTCCAGGGGCTGCCGTCCAGGCTCGCCACCACCAACATCCACACGGCGCCAATACACGCCGCGACTGCACCGAGCAAATGGCTCCAGGCGTTGAATCGTTCCCCGTGGTACATCTGTCACTGGCCTCCTGTAACCGTTAGGACTGGCTGGCAAGCGTCCAGCCTTGCGCATAAGAGTGCAAGCGGCTTATGACGTTCCGGCGACGCCGAACGGTTTTGCGGGCACAATCGACGGCATTCGAACAAGAGCCACGGCCATGCTGATCGACGAAGAATTCACCCTCAAGAAACTGGAAATCTTCCTGGCGTTCATGCGCACCGGCAACCTGACCCGCGCCGCCGCCGAGCTGCAAACCAGCAATGTGAGCGTACACCGCGCCATCCACTCCCTGGAAAACGCCCTGCGCTGCCCTCTGTTCAAGCATGAAGGGCGCAACCTCACCCCGCTGGAAAGCGCGTACGTCCTCGAAGAACGTGCGCAGAAACTGGTGGCCGACGTGGTCGACAGCGTACGCCTGACCCGCGAAGCCGCCGGGTTCTCCGCCGAACGCTTCAAACTGGGCTCGCTGTATTCGCTGACGGTGAAAACCGTGCCGCAATTGATCATGGGCCTGAAGATCCGCCGCAGCGAGCTCAATATCGACCTGATCCTGGGTTCCAACTTCGACCTGCTCTACAAGCTCAAGAACATGGAAGTAGACGCGATCCTCATCTCCTTGGATGAGCACGCCAACGACCCCGACTGCGAACAGATCGCGCTGTTTTCCGACGATATATTCCTCGCCACCCCGGCCGACTCACCCTTCGACCGCGAGCAAGAAATCGACCTCGCCGACGTGCGCGACGCGACCTTCATCACCCTCACCCAAGGCTTCGCCACGCACCAGGATGGCAACCGTGTGTTCAAGCAGGCGGGGTTCGAGCCGAAGGTGGCGATGCAGGTCAATGATATCTTCACGCTGCTGAGCATGGTCAGCTCGGGCGTGGGTTATGCGCTGCTGCCGGGGCGGATCGCGGCGGTGTATGAGAACCGCGTGAAGCTGATACCGCTGCAACCCAGGTATCGGTTGCAGCAGCATATCGGGGTGGTGTTCCTGAAGGCCAAGGAAAGGGACCCGAACCTGCTGGCGTTGTTGGCGGAGTGTCGGATGTATGCCAATCGCCAAGTGTCAGCCTGACACACAGCCATCGGGGGCAGGCCCCCTCCCACACTTGAATGTGTTCGCAGTTCAAATGTGGGAGGGGGCTTGCCCCCGATGAGGCCCTGATAGACCCCTTACCCAACCAGGCCGCGCACAATGAAATACAGCAACGAAGGCCCAAGCAGGCAGCCCAGCCCGGTGTGGAACGTCGCCGTCAGCGCGCCATACGGCACCAGCCGCCGATCCGTCGCCGCCAGCCCCGCCGTCACACCGCTGACGGTGCCGGCCAACCCACCAAACACCATCGCCGAACGCGGGTTGTCCAAGCCCATCCAGCGCGCCGCGACCGGCGTACCGACCATGACCAGGATCGCCTTGATCAAGCCGGTGGCAATCGACAGCGCCATCACATCCGAGGTCGCGCCAATTGCCGCGCCGGTCACCGGGCCGACGATGTAGGTCACAGCCCCTGCGCCAATGGTGGTCATGCTGATCGCATCGCGATAACCAAACGCCCAAGCCATGCTCGCGCCTACGATGAACGGCAGGATCGTCCCCAGCAGCAGCGCGATCACGCCAATCATCCCGGCCTTGCGCGCCTCGGTGGCTTGCACTTCGAACGCCGTGGCGACGATGGCAAAGTCGCGCAGCATTGCCCCACCCATCAACCCAATGCCAGAGAACAGCGCCAGGTCCGCCAGGCCTTTCTGGCCACCGGTGATCGTACCGCCGACCCAGGCCAATACCAGGCCGATGACGATGGCAATCGCCGAGCCATGAATGCGCCCGAAGGTCAGGCGCCTGGACAGCACCACGGAAATCCACATCACCACACCCACGAAGGCAAACGCGGTGATCAGGCCGTTGTGTTCCAGGCCTTTTTCGATGAGATCCCACATATCAGCGACCTCCCACTGGAGCAATCAGCGGCTCTTCATCGGGCAACGGTTCGCCCTTGTGCGTGCGGCTGATCAGGGCAATCGTGCAACCGCATACCACTACCGAACCAATCGCGGCGAGCACCGCCACCGGGCCGCCGTGCAGGGCGGTGACCACGTTTTGTTGCGCAGCCATCGCCACCACCACCGGGATGTACATCGCGCCCCAGAAGCCAACGCCCATTTCACAATCCTTGGTCATGCCACCGCGCTTTTGCATCCACAGGCGGGCGCAGATCAACAGGATCATCGCGATCCCCACCCCGCCCACATTGGATTTGACACCCAGCAACACGCCGAGCATGTCGCCCATGATCACGCCCGCGAGCGTACAGATCGCCAGTAATGCCACACCGTAGATAATCATTGTTGTTGTCCTCAAAGTGCTCTATCGAAATTGTTGTTGTTGTGCTTCGAAAGCCTTGGGCAGTGCTTTATCGGTGGCGGCGCTCCTCCTCTTGCAGCAGGGCCTGCAAGGTGTCCAGGCGTGCGCCCTCAAAGGCGATCACCGTGCCTTGTTCAAACACCCGGCGTGACAGGCCGGTGAGCACCGCGCCCGGTGGCAGTTCGATTTGCAGGCGCACGCCGCGCTCGTAGGCGCTTTGCACGGTGCCGCGCCAGTCGACGACGCGGCACATGTTGAAGGCCAGGTCGTCGCGCAGTTGCTCGGGGTTGTGAATCGGCCGTGCGCGGGTGCTGCTCAGGTAGGTGATGCGCGGCGTCTTGAGCGTACCGAAGGCTTGGGCCAGGGCCTGTGCCGGTTGGTCCAACAATGCGCAATGGGAGGGCACGCTGACAGCCAGGCGCTTGGCGATGCCGTTGCCCTTGACGCGGTCGGCGACACGTTTCATGGCCTGGTCGCTGCCGGCGATGACGGTCTGATTATCGGCATTGATATTGGCCAGATACACCGGGGTTTCAGGGCTGTGGATTTCGGCCAGCAGGTTTTCGACGGTGGATAACTCGGGGCCGATGATCGCGGTCATGCCGTAGCCCTGTGGGTAAGCGTTTTGCATCAGCTCACCGCGCAGGCTGACCAGCTTGATTGCATCGCTGAAGTCCAGGGCATCGGCGATCACCGCAGCCGGGTAAGCACCGATGGACAGGCCTGCAACGTAATCCGGGGTGTGTTGCAGCTGGCGGGCATGGACGACACCGGCGATCAGCAGGCAGAGTTGTACAGCGCGGGTATTGGCCAGGGCCTCGGCCGAATCCAAGGTGCGAACGTCTTCACCCAAGGCATCGCTGGCCTGCTCCAGCACGTCGGCCGGCACCGCCTGGAGCATGCCCGGGCGCTGGGCGCCCTGCCCTGGGAACACCAGAAGGCTGCTCATGCCACGGCCTGCCAGGGATCAATGACCAAATGCGCACCGTTGGCGGTTTTCAACAGCACCCGCCGTGATGGACCGGCCCATTCGCGCAAGGCGACGGCGCCGAAAGGTGTCTGCAGTTGCAGGTCCACGGCACACGTAACTTCATCCAAAGTGGCCAGCAGGTCGCGTGCATCGTTGCGATCCAGCGGCTCGGGCGTGCGCAGAATCAGGTCCAGGTCGCTCTGGGCATGCAGGGCTTCAATGCCCGTTGCCAACTCAAAACCTGCACTGCCCGTGACGCCCCAACTCAATGGCGCCAGCACGGGCCGCAGTTGATCGAGGGCCTGCAATGCCGGTAGATCCCTTGTCGACACCACATCGCGCAACGCTTCCGGCGCGACCCGCCGCTGTACGGCTGCCATCGGCATCAACGCGGCAAACCGCTGCTCGCGCAAACGCCCACGCACGCCCACCGCGACAAAGCCAGGCGCGACGATGGCGCGACGCACGACTACCGTGCCAACCGCATCCTTCGCCCACCCCGGCGCGTCAGCGGGCAGGTGCGCCGGGGTCATGCCCCAGAGCAGGTCGTGGGCGTTCACCATTGCTCCCGCAGCAGTTGGCGCACGTGGCTGGAGGCGGCGCGGTTGGTAGCGCCGAGGCGGCTGCTCAAGTCGGTGTTGCCGATATCCTTGATCGCATGCACCAGGCAATCGCCGACCCGCGCCACGTCGTCCGCAGTGGGCTGTTCGATCTGGCTGACCGAGAGAGTCTCCCACAACAGACCGAGGCTGGCATAGCTGTCAATGTCATAGGCCATCGGCGGCACGCTGGCGGCCAGGGCTTCCAGCTCTTCGACGCTGCGCAGGGTCACCCGCGCCGCCGAAGCCTTGCCCATGGCGTGCACCATCACGCCGGGGTCGCGCAGGGCGATCAGGCGGTTGGCCTGGTAACCGTGGGCGAGGAACGCGCCGGACATGGCCTTGCCCACCAGCAGCGCGATCACCGGGTGCCCGGCCAGCCGTGCGCGAGCGTAGCTGTCGGCGGCGGCCGCCAGCGCCTGGTGGATGCCGAGGGCTTCTTCGCGCCGGCCGTAGGCTTGGCTGGGCACGTCGACAATGGCGATGATTGGGCGCTTGTCGCCACGGGCGATGGCTTCATCGACAGCCTTCGCCAACCCCCAACCTTCCAGCAAACCGACTTCGCCATTGCGTGCGCGGGGGAAACGGTTTTGGGCGTCGGTGACCACGGCGATAAAGCGTACGGCTTGTTCGCCCAGCAGGCCGTCGGCCACTTTCACGGAGTTCGGCAAACCCTCGACAGGCGTGGCGCCGGCGCTCAATGCGTTGAACCACTGCAAACCTCTCATGAGCGTTCTCCTTGATACAGCGCGCGCACCGTCGCCGGGTCTATCTGCGGCGTAGCGTCCAGTTCGGCCAGGCGCGCCAGGTAATATTCGGATTGGCGGCTGCGTTGTCGGGCGGGCAGGCCTTGTTGCAGCAGCGCACTCACAGTCTGTTGAATCTCGGCCACATCGTCCGCCACGTAACGGTCGGCCAAGCCACTGTTGAAGCGTTGCTCGCCGCCGGTAAGGCTCCAGATGAAGGGCCGGTCGCGGGAGTCGTACTCTTCAAGCCCCGCTTCCTGTTCGATCACTTGCGGGCCATTCAAGCCAAGGCGTGCTTCTCGAGTGACCACCAGGTAACTGCACAACCCGGCCGCGATGGACATGCCGCCAAAGCAACCGACACTGCCCGCCACCACGCCGATCACCGGCTGGTACTGACGCAGGTCGACAATCGCCGCATGGATATCCGCAATCGCCGCCAGGCCCAGGTTGGCCTCCTGCAAGCGCACGCCACCAGTCTCCAGCAACAACACAGCGCGGGTCGGGATGCCCTTGCGATTGTCTTCGGCCGCCAGTTCCAATGCGCCGGCGATTTTCGCACCGCCCACTTCGCCAAGGCTGCCGCCCTGGAAGTTGCCTTCGATGGCGGCAATCACCACCGGTTTCCCGCCGAGGCTGCCCTTGGCGATCACCACACCGTCATCGGCCTGGGGCACCACACCCTGGCGGCTGAGCCACGGCGACATGACACGCTGGAACGGGTCGATCAATTCGCGGTAAGAGCCAACGTCCAGCAAAGCCTTGGCGCGCTGCCGAGCGCCCAGCTCGACGAAGCTGTGTCTGGCGAGCAAGTCAGTCATGGCCGACCTCCTCGAAACCCTGCTCCAGGCGCAGGCGCACCACGCCAGGGGTGGCACCGAAGTCGTGAATATCGATGTTCAAGGCCGGTGGCGTCTGCTCCTGGAACATCCTCTCGAACAGATGTTGCCAGCGTTGTTCGGCGCCGTTCACCGAAGTCTGCACCTGGATGGTCAGGGTGCCCGGCGTGCCCGGTTCCAGCAGCACTTCCAGGTCGCCCGAGCCGACGCAACCCACCAGCGCACGGCCTTTTGGCGGCTGCCCGGCGGGGAATTCAAAGGATAAGGTTTCCATCACAACGCTCCGTCGAGGCGGTCGATAAACAGGCAGGCGGCCAACAGGTCGGCGGCGCCGCCGGGGGAGGCATTCAGGGCCAGCAGTTGCTGGTCCAGCTCATGCAGTTGGCGGCGACCGGCCAGGGTTGCGCTGCCGCCAGCGTCCAGCACGGCTTGGGCACCGTGCTGCATGGCCTGAAGGCCTTCGGTGCCGGCGCGGTAGAGCACGCAAGTGTCGGCCAGCTCGGTCATGATCGCGAGCAAGGCGTCCAGGCGAGCGTTCTGTTCACCGGCATGGTGCAGGCGGCTTTTACGCAGTTGCGGCAGGCCACGTTGCACCACGGACGGGAAGCCGAGCTGCGCTTCTTCACGGGCACCGCGTGCGCCGTAGCGTTGGGCAACCTGGGCACCATGGCTCATGGGTTGTGGGGCGAAACGGTCGTGGAGCAGGGCCAGTCTGGCGGCAGTCAGCGTCACGGCGCGTGGTTGCAGCGCGGCGGCGGCGGTGAGCAACCCGAGTGCCCAGATCGCGCCACGATGGGTGTTCACGCCGTTGGTGGTGGTCAGCATTGCCTGCTCACCGTCACGGCCAAGACGCCCGAGGGCTTCACGCAGGGGCAAACCGACTTCACCGATCTCAATCGCGGCCTCGGCCATTTCCTTGAACATCGGCCACAGCGACAACGCCGAAGCGTGCATCAGGCCCAAGTGCAAATCGCTATGGGCGCCGTTGCCACGCCTATCCACCAGGGCGGGTTTGGGCGACAGGTCGGCTTCATCGATCAGCGCATCGACGGCCATGTCAGCCAGGCGATCCGCAAGGCTGAGTTCATGCAGTTTGAGGGCGCGCATTTACCAGCTCCTGAATTTGGCGGGCGGGTTGTACAGGCCGCCAGACCAGTCCACCAGGTCGGCTACACTCTTGGCGGCCAACAACTCGCGGGTGGCGTCGGTGCGGCGAATCCCCAGGTCTTCGGGCAAGGCGATCAGGCCTTCGCGGCGCATGCGTGCGGTGTCCTTGGGGTTGTGGCGCATGCCGATGGCCGTGACGCCCGCGACAGCGGCGATCATCGCCTGGCGCTCTTCGAGGGAGCGCGCCTTGTACAGGTAGGCGATGCCTTCTTCGGTGAGCAGATGGGTGACGTCATCACCGTAGATCATGATCGGCGCCAGGGGCATGCCGCTTTTGCGTGCGACTTCCACGGCGTCGAGGGTGTCGACGAAGGTGGGTTTGCCGCCTTCCTGGAAGGTCTCGACCATTTGCACCACGAGTTTTTTGCCGCGCTCCAGCAAGGCTTCGGGCGCATCGTCGTGGCGCATGTCCAGCCATGCGGGTGTGCCATGGCGGCGACCGCGTGGGTCATGGCCCATGTTCGGCGCACCACCAAAACCGGCGAGTCGGCCACGGGTCACGGTGGAGGAATGGCCGTCGCCGTCGACTTGCAGGGTGGCGCCGATAAACAGGTCCACCGCGTATTGGCCGGCGAGCTGGCAGAACATGCGGTTGGAACGCATCGAGCCGTCGCGACCGGTGAAGAACACATCCGGGCGGGCGGCGATGTAGTTTTCCATGCCCAGTTCGGTGCCAAAGCAATGCACGCTTTCCACCCAGCCGCTTTCGATGGCGGGGATCAGCGTGGGGTGCGGGTTGAGTGTCCAGTTGCGGCAGATCTTGCCCTTGAGGCCGAGGGATTCGCCGTAGGTCGGCAGGATCAGCTCGATGGCGGCGGTGTTGAAACCGATGCCGTGGTTGAGGGACTGCACGTTGTGTTTTTCGTAGATGCCACGGATCGCCATCATCGCCATCAACACATGCACCGGCTTGATGTGGCGGGGATCGCGGGTAAACAGTGGCTCGATATAGAACGGCTTGTCGGCCACCACCACAAAGTCCACCCAGCTCGCGGGGATGTCGACGCGGGGCAAGTCGGTAACGTCGTCCACCAACTGGTTGACTTGCACGATGACGATGCCATCGCTGAACGCAGCTGGCTCGATCAGCGCCGGAGTGTCTTCGGTGCTGGCGCCGGTGTAGATGTTGCCGGCGCGGTCGGCCATGAAACCGGCGGAGAGCACCACATTGGGGATCAGGTCCACCACCAGCCGCGCATAGAGTTCGATGTAGGTGTGGATCGCGCCGATTTCCAGCAGGCCGTCTTCGAGCAACTGGCTGATGCGCAGGGATTGGGTGCCGGCGAAGGAAAAGTCCAGCTTGCGGGCGATGCCTTTTTCAAACAGGTCCAGGTGCTCGGAGCGGCCGACACTGGGCATGATCATGTGCAAATCGTGGAGCTTGGCCGGGTCGGCCTTGGCCAGGGAGCGCGAGAGGAAATCAGCCTGTTTCTGGTTGTTGCCTTCCAGCACCACGCGGTCGCCGGGGAGGATCAGCGCCTCAAGCGCCTCGACGATCCTGTCGCTGGGCAGCACCGCACCGTCTGCGTATTGCCTGACCAGCCCGAGCCGCCGCTGCTTCTCGTCGCGCCGCCGCGTCCAGCGTGAGTCGGGGGTGATTGTTGTTGTCATGGTCGCTCCACGGGTTTGCTGTCGTGGGGCTTACCTTAGGAGTGATTGAGGGGGCCATCAATCAAGCTGAGCGCTGGACTGTTACGCCTGGATTAATGATGGCTCAATGAACACGAGCGTTCAGGTGCTTTGCCATTCGCTGCGGTGGAACCATATGGTTCTTAACAACGCCAACGCGGCAAAACCGTGCAGCCCCAACACAGCCGCCCAACTCCACTCCCACAGGCCCGACAGCGCCTGGGCGTAAACCGGCGACAGCAGCAAGAGCAGCGCCACCAGCGCACAGCCGCCCAGTTGCTCCCAGTTTCTCAAGCGATTGGGACGGGAGGTTATCGCGTAACCCAGCAGGGCACCCAGGCACACCATCAGCAGGCTCAGCAAGTCGTGCTCGTCGACGGGAGGCCAGCCCAGCAGGTTGAGTGGCAAGCACACCGCGAACACGGTGAACGCGCAAATCGCGACGTACACAAAGGCGTATTCAAGCGCGTCCAGCAGACGATCACGGATAAACCCTCGAGCCTGTTTGTCTTCTTCAGGGGTGGGTCCTTGGGTTATCGCCACCGCCAGCAGGCCCGAGCCAAGACCGCCCAGGGTCATGACCACAAAGTTGCTCACCACGCCTTTGATAGCCTTATCGGCGCCGACCAGCTTGAGGCTTTCGAGGTACACCAGGATAAACACCGCGCCTGCGGTGGTAATCATGAACCCCCACAGCTTCCCACGATTGGACTGCACGTTCATGGTCACCGCTGCCGTGAGCACCAGCACGCCAAACCACATCAGAAGCGTGCCGGTAAACCGGTTGAGGTCGTACAGCCAGGCAAACCCATCCAAAAGCCACATTGCGTCGATACTTCTGTCGAAAAACTTCCTTGGCTATCGGCAGTGGGGTGGGGATCTTTACGATGGGAAAGGAACAAGTGATCCGCACCCCGTCACAATTCACCAGGACGCCTCTCCTACATTTTTGATCGAGTCATGCCCACTGATATCCAGCCAACAGGCCCTCCACGTTTCCCTGCAACGTGGTCGTGCTGTCAATCAACTGGGCTAAGAGCGGCTCGTCCTCATCCATATACCCTTCGTACTCCGCCAGGTTCCGACGCTCATGACACAGCGCCAACAACCTCACCTGCACCTTGCCGGCACCTGTGGTGTGAACCAGGCATTGAAACACCAGATAGCGTTTGTCCGAGCGATACCCCTGCAAGCGCAAGGCCGTGAGGGCGATAGCATGAGCCGCGTTGTAAGCCAGGTCGAAACGACTGGCGAATGATAACTGTGGGTTGCCGGCATCCCTCAGCCGATCCCTGGCTGAACGCATCAGCCCATCACACTCTTTGCGATCCGGCGGCTCAGCCTTCAAACCGCCGCTACGTTGCAGATTCTCCAGGTTTACCTTGCTGTCCATCCGTGGATTCCAGGGGGTTGCCCCCAATCAGATTGATCTTGTCCTGCTGCACGACCCGCTGCACAAAACTGTTCCCCGCATTCCATTTGCCGATCCAGTCTTCAGGGGTGTAAAGCGTCGGGTTGATGGTGCGGCCCAGCTGCTCTTCCAGCGGCATGAGCTGCTCCATGACTTCACTGTAGTTGAGGCTTTCGCCGATCAACATGAGATCTATGTCACTGGATGAGTGTGCTTCGCCCTTGGCGATGGAACCGTAGACAAAGGCCCAGGTTATCTGCTCGGCGAAAGATGCCAGTGCATTACGCAAGGGCTCGTCCAGGCTCAGGGTCTTGCGCACGATGGCTAACAATTCCGAGTAGATCGGGCATTGAGGATTTGCTTGGTAATGGGTCTGGTTGCCCTGGCGCGTCATACTCAAGATGCCTGCCAACTGCAAACGTTCCAGTTCACGCGTAAGGCTACCCTTGCCAACCTGGGCCCAGCGTGCAATTTCATTGGTAAAGAAGCTTTGGTCGGGCTTGCCGAAAAGTAGACCCAGCACTTTTTGCTGGGTAGCGGTGAAGAGCGCGGTGCTGAGCGGCAAGGTTTGCATGGCAGCGGCCAAAGAGTCCCAAAAAGGGAACGATAGGTCCCTTTTTGGGAACGATCAAGTTTTAAGCGGCTGGATAAGGGGAAATCTGTTCCAGGGCACGATCCACCAGCAATTGCCCCAACTCCGCCATTTGCTGGATGCCGAGCATGATCGCGCGCTGGGAGGTGTCCAGGTCGAAGGCGAGGTTGCAAGTGAGTGCGTTGAGGGAGGACAGGGTTTCGCTGGCGTTGACCAGCAGGGTTTCGGTGTCTTGGTGAGGGTTTACGGTGAAGAGGGGCGGATTGGGGGTTGGTTTGATCATGATGAAACTCCTAAACAGTGAGTAAGGAGCGCCACCTTTCGCTTGCACGCGAATAAGGGTGGCGACCGTGCGCAGGTGTGCAAGACCGGGCCTGTTTAGGACACCCAGCAGGTCCGAAGACCTCCTGCGCGCAGCCGCCATAAAGCAGCGAGCACAAAAAACGCCCGTTGGATGGCTGGGCGTTTGTACGCCTAAACAGTTTCGTCGGACTTGCACGTCCGTGTCACCGTTTTTTGCGATGACGGGACGAAGACTAGGCGCGCTGTCCGCGCCCGACAAGTTCATGCACAGCCCAAAATCTTGCAGGAAAAATCCGAAGCCCAGTCCATCACAGCCCCATCACCACCTTGATCGGGCCAAGACCTTCGAGGGCATAGCTGTTGTACTCGTACACTCGCCCCTGAATATCCAATGTAAGCACGCCCTCATGCTCACTCACTTGAACATTGGGTTCCTTGGTTTTCAGAAAAGGATGCGCCGACACCAATGTGGTGAGTATTTCCCGATCGTTACTCAAGTTCCTATGCACGTAGTAGCGGTATGAAAAGCCCACCGTTGCACCGCCTTGGCCATCCCGCGCGCCATAGATCGAGGAGCCGTTGCCCAAGGAATGCTTCAACACCACTTCGTCCAAATCCGGTGTTCCGGGTGATAGTAACCAACTGCCTGCGATATAAATCAGGCAGCCCACCAGCAGGCAGTTACGCAGGATCGGTATGAGGCCTTCAGTAGCCTTGTGAAATCGCATACTCGATACCTCTCCTTATCCAATATTGATCTCGCGGGTCATCACCAAAAGGATCATCTCCCCACCATGAGCCAAAATCCGGCAGGGTGGTTTTGGCGATGGTTTGAGCAACTCCTGCAGCCCGCAGTAACACATGATCGGGAATGCCTAACACCGTGCCCGTGGCACCGTAATTGAAATTACCAAAAGCCTCGTATTGACGCCCTTGCTTCTTGTAGTTCCACGGCCCTGCAGCTCTGACCTGCGAATAAAACCAAGAATAGGCAAACGCCGAACCCGGCCTGAGATGGATGCGCTTGCACTTGGCAATCGCCATATTTTCAAACATTGAAACACCGGGAGGCATTAACGGCACAGCCATTTGCGTGTCCTTACTGGCAAAGGGAAGCGCCGAACCTAGCATCCCACTCAGGCCAGAAAACCGGCCCAATCCAGTTAAAGAAATTACTTACACAAATAACATTCAGTTCCGACATTTTTGGGCGGTTTGGGTCGCGACGGCCTGTCAAACACAGAGGATCAAATGTAAGACAGAGCTTGCCCCCGATTGCGGTGGGTCAGGTATAGAAGTATCAACTGACAGTCAGCCATCGGGGGCAAGCCCCCTCCCACATTTTGATATTCACTGGGATTGAGAATGAGGGATCAGGCCAGGCCGGACTCTACCAGCAGTGCCTCCAGGCCGAGCAAATCCGGCACCTTCGCCACATGCTCGCCCACCTGCACCGCCGCCAGCTCCAGCGGGCACAGCGGCACATCCACGTAGCTCAACTCACTGTCGAGCTTGTACGACCGTGGAATCCCCTGGATCACCAGCGCAATAAACTTCAACGTCGGCCGCCCACCCAGCGCATTCAGCACCACGATCCGCGAGCGTTCGCCGGTCACGCTTGCTTCGCCGCACACCGCTTCGAAGCTGATCAGCGGGATCTGCCGGTCGCGCCAGGTCACTTGTCGCAAGTACCACGGCGGCGCGTCGCTGGCCGGTTCGCCGCGCTGGAAGTCGATCAGCTCGGCGATGGCGACGTTGGGCAGCACCAGGTGGCGATCGGCCAGGGGCAGCAGCAGGCCGGTGAGTTGGCTGGTGCGGTGGTCAAGCATGGGACTTGCTCCAGTAGGCGATGCTTTCGAGCAGCACCGATTCCTGGTACGGCTTGCCGAGGTAGTCGTTGACGCCGATGGCCATGGCGCGGTCGCGGTGTTTCTGGCCGGTGCGCGAGGTGATCATGATGATCGGCAGGCGCATCAGCCGGGGGTCGTTGCGCACTTGGGTGGCGACTTCGAAGCCGTCCATGCGCGGCATTTCGATGTCGAGCAGCATCAGGTCCGGTGTATGTTCTTCCAGCACTGCCAGCGCATCGATGCCGTCTTTCGCGGTGAGCACGTTCATGCCGTTGCGCTCCAGCAGGCGGCTGGTGACTTTGCGCACGGTAACCGAGTCGTCCACCACCAGCACCAGCAACGGGCGCTTTTTCAGCGGGTCGTTGAGGATCAGTGGCGCGTTGACCGGCTGGGCCGGCAGCGCGGGTTGCCGCGCACGGATATGCGCCAGCAGGTCAATGATCAGCACCACGCGACCATCGCCCAGGATCGTCGCGCCAGACAAGCCCTGCACACCGGCAAACTGCGGCCCCAGGCCCTTGACCACAATCTCCCGCGTGCCGGCCATGGCGTCCACATGGATGGCCACGTGCCGTTCATTGCACTGCACCAGCAGTACCGGCACCGGTTGATACTGGCCCAGCAGTTTGGGGCGGCTGACGGTGTGCAGCAGGTCGCCCAGGTAGAACAGTTCGTAACGCTGGCCGGCGTATTCATAATACGGCGGGTCTTGCTGGTAATGCCCGGCCAGTTCATGGGGCAGCACCCGCACCAGGCCCTCGATGGTGTTGAGCGGGATCGCGTATTGATCGTCCGCGCACTGCACCATGAGTGCACGGTTGACCGATACGGTGAACGGCAAACGAATGCGGAAATGCACACCCTCGCCCGGGGTCGAGTCAATGACCATCGAGCCGCCGAGCTGGCGAACCTCTTCATGCACCACGTCCATGCCCACGCCGCGCCCGGAAATCTGCGTGATCTTTTCAGCCGTGGAGAACCCCGGCTGCAGGATGAACTGCAACACGTCGCGGTCGCTCATCTCTTGATGCGCCCCGAGCAGGCCACGCTTGATCGCCTTGCGCCGCACGGCTTCCAGCGGCACGCCGGCGCCATCGTCGCGCATATCGAAGACGATATCGCCGCCTTCGTGGGTCAGGTCCAGGGTGATGCGGCCTTTCTCCGGCTTGCCGGCCAGCAGTCGCGCATCGCGGGACTCCAGGCCGTGGTCGACGGCATTGCGCAACATGTGTTCCAGGGGCGCCGCCATGCGTTCCAGCACATTGCGGTCCATCTCGCCTTCGGCGTTGCCGACGATGAATTCCACGTCTTTGCCCAACTCGCCCGCCACCTGCCGAACGATGCGCTTGAGGCGTGGCAGCATGCGTTCGAACGGCACCATGCGCGTGCGCATCAGGCCTTCCTGCAACTCGGTATTGATGCGTGCCTGTTGTTGCAACAGGCCATGGGCGTCCTCGTTGCGGCGTTCAAGGGTGTCCTTGAGGTCGAGCAGGTCGGAGGCCGATTCGGACAGCGCACGGGACAGTTGCTGCAACTGCGAATGGCGGTCCATCTCCAGCGGGTCGAATTCTTCGTAGCCCAGGCGCTCGGCCTCGGCCTGCTGGCGGCTGAGGATGCGGCCCTGGGTTTCGGTGTCGAGACGCCGCAGCTGGTCGCGCATGCGTGAGAGAGTGGTTTCCACTTCCGTGAGGACGATGCGTGCGTCGTTGACCTGCTGCTCGATACGGCCGCGGAAAATAGACGTTTCACCGGCCAGGTTGACCAGATCATCCAGCAGCTCGGCGGAGATCTTCACCATGTCGGCAGCCGGGTCCACCACGGCCTCCGCCTTGCCTGCGGGCAACGCCACCGGCGTCACCGGCTCCTGGTTTGGGTGCACCAGGCTTTTGATGCGCTCGATGAGCTTGTCCACCGAGCCGACCGGCAAGCCGTCCGCCACGGCATCGATCATCTGCGCCAGGCGGTCGTGGCAGCCCTGCAGCAACGCGAACAGCTCAGGCGACGGCGCGAGCAAGCCGGCAGACAGGCCTTCGTAGAGGAATTCCAGTTCGTGAGCCAGGTCGCCAATGGGGGTGATCTCGACCATGCGCGCGCCGCCCTTGAGGGTGTGCAGGTCGCGCAACAGGGTTTCCACTTCCTGGCGGTTGCCGGGCTCGGCCTGCCAGCGCGACAGCGCTGCACTGGAACTGTCGAGAATGTCGGCCGCCTCTTCGAGGAAGATATCCAGCAATTCCGGGTCGGCGCCCGACGCTGCTGGCGCAGCGGCGGATGCGGCAGGCGCGTTGCCTTGGCGCAACGCCCGCACCTTGGCGATCAACTCGGCGTTGTCACTCAAGGGTTGGTGATGCTGGAGCTCTTCAAGCTGCAAGGCCAGATGCTCATGGCTGGCCATCAGCACCTGGGAGAGCTCGGTGGAGTAACTGTAGCGACGGTCCACCAACCCTTCGTACAGGCATTCCAACTCATGGGCCAGGTCGCCAATCGGGCCGATCTCGGCCATGCGTGCACCGCCCTTGAGGGTGTGCAGGTCGCGCTGCAACGACGACAACGGCGCGGCGTTGTCAGGTTCCAGCAACCAGCGCTTGAGCGACTGGCCGGCGCTGTCGAGGATGTCCACGGCTTCTTCGAGAAAGATCTCGACGATCTCGTCGTCCATCGTGATTTCGTGATCCAACTGCTGGGTGGCGGCGCCCAGTTCGGCAATGCTCAGCACTTGGCTGCCATCGCGTTTGATCAAGCCGGTGGCGGACGGGTCGAGGGCTTCATCGAGCAGCTCGCGCAAGGCCTCGACACGGGCCGGCGCCGGGCTGATTTCCTGGCCGGCGGCCAGTTGGTCGAGCATGCTGATCAGCGCTTCATGGGCCTGCTCGGCCTCGTGGAAAAACCGCTCGCTCACCGCCAGGCTGCTCTCCTCCACCGCGCCATAGAGGTCGAGCAGGGCTTCGCAGAGTTCGTCGATGGCGTGCAGATCCGCAACATGCGCTCCCTCGCCCAGGGTGGTCAGTTCATCCAGCAGCGCAGTCAGCTCCTGGCGCTCGCCGGGGTGCTGCTGCCAGCGGCGCAGCAGGCTTTCGGCGTCGAGCAGGATGTCCATGCCTTGGGCCAGAAAGTTGGCGATCAGCTGCGGATCGCGCTTGATGCGCACGTCGAGCAGCGCTTCAAGCTGCTGATCCAACAGGCTTTGGGTGCGCTTGATCAGGCCCTCTGCACCGTTGATCGGCGCCAAGGGATCACTGTCCAGGTCGCGCAGCCCACGCTGGAACAGACCTTCGGCTTCCAGCAGCAACTCCACTTCATCCAGGTCCAGCGGCAGACGGTGGGCCTTGTACTCGCGGGTCAGGTGGTCCAGCGGGCGCGCCAGTTCGGCGATCGGCAGCACGCCGGCCATGTAGGCGCTGCCCTTGAGGGTGTGCAGGGCGCGTTGCAGCTCATCGCTGACTTGCAGCGGCACATGCTCGGCGGCCTGTTGCAGGAAGTGGTTGAGGCTGTCCAGGTGGCTCTGGGCTTCGTTGCGGAAAATCTCCAGCAACATCGGGTCATGGGGTTCGGCGGCCGCTACTTGTGTACCGCTGGCCAAGGCGTGCGCGCGGGCGGCCAGGGCGTCGACTTCATCACGTTGGCGCTGGCCGTCGATGGCAAAGTCAGCAATCAATTCCGGCAACAGGGCCACCGCTTCATCCAGCACCTGTTGCACCTCGGGGCCGAGCACCACGCTGCGCTCCAGCACACGGTTGAGCAGGTTTTCCACGGCCCAGGCCAGCTCGGCCAAGACCAGGGCGCGCACCATGCGGCCGCTGCCCTTGAGGGTGTGGAAAGCGCGGCGCATTTCGCCTTGGGCGGTTTTGTCCGCGCTGCTGGGCAGATGACGGTGCAGCACCTCGAGGACTTCGTCGGTCTCTTCGAGGAAAACTTCGCGCAGTTCGTCGTCGATGGGCTCCTCGTCGGCGGGCGGCGGCAACAGGCTGCCGGGGCGTTGCAGGGCCGGCGGGTTGAGGCGCGACGTCGGACTGGCCAGGGCGTCGTACTGCGATTGGCTCGGCGCAAGCTCGGCCGGCAGTGTGGCATCGGGTGCAACCAACGCCTGGCGCCAGGGTTTCTCGACGGGCAGGTAACCCAGCGCCGCCAAGCCTTGAGTGGCCAACTCCAGCACGCGCTCACCTGCGGCATCGGGGTCCTGGAGCATGCGCTCGAGGTAATACTCCAGGCTGCTGATCACGTCGGCGAAATGCGCCAATTGCATCTCGGACGGTGGCGCATCGCTGCCCATCAACTGTTCGTCGACGTAATCCGTGCATCCGCGCATCAGGCTCGCCGCACGGGGCAAAGGGATCATCGCCAGGGCGCCACGCACCTGGCTCAGCAGCTCGGGCAGGGACTCCAGGCGCTGGCGGTCCCAGTCGGCTTCAATGCAGTCGATCACCAGTTCCTTGGCTTGCTTGAGGCACTGGCAGGATTCGCGGATCACCAATTGGTGGATCTGGGTCAGATCGGTGGTGGGCAGGCGGCTTTCTTCGCGGCTTTCCGGCTCGACGGTGCCGACCATGCCGGCCAGTGTGGCTTCGACGTAGAGCAAGGCGCCGGCGACGTCCATCAGCACAGCGTCGTTAGGCTCGCGCTGGCCTTGGGCCAGGCTCAGTACCACGGCGAGTTGATCGATGATGACCTTGCGCGGCTGGCCGAAACCCAGCACCGCCAGGGTGTCGGCGATCTGCCGCAGCGGTGCGAGCAGCGCATCCAGGTCGCTGGTGTGCTGGCGGTCGCTGCGTACGAACAAGTCGAGGCGCTCCTTGACCCGCACCAGCTCTTCGCACAACGCGCCCAGCACCGAACCCATGGCGTTGCGGTCCGGCCCGGCCAGGCGCGCGCGCTCGGCGTCGACCACCGCGCTGTCGGGCAAGGCCTCATCCAGGCCGTAGCGTTCCTTGAGGCTTTGCATGCGCGGCGTCGGCCGAGTGACCTTGGCGACGTAAAACAACAGGCTTTTGAGCAGTTCATCCGGCGCTGCCTGATTGATCCCGCCGATGCCCTGGGCCAGCAGGCGCTTGAGCTGTCTGTCGCTGGCCTTGAGCAGGCTGCGCAGCGCCGGACTGTTGGCGATCACGCCGGTGAGCATGCCTTCGACCAGCGCCGAGGTGACTTGCCACAATGGCAACAACGGCGCGCCCTGGCACAAGGCTTCGAGGCGCGCGAACACCCGCGCCATGTCTTCCAGGTTGCTGGGGCCATGGTCTTCGCGCAGCAACCCGGCCAAGGCCTGTTGCAGCAGTTGGTGCCACTGGCGCAGTTGTTCTTTCAGGTCGGGCACGGCACGTTGGGCCAGGGCCTCATCAGGCAGCGGCGCGATGCTCAGCAGTTGCGGGCTGAACAGGCTGGTCTCCGACAGCAGGCTTTCACCACGCGCGCTGCGCAGGTCATTGAGCAATGGCAACACCACCAGCGGCAAGTCGCGGCGGGCGCTGTGCACACGGTCCAGGTACAGCGGCAATTGGTTGAGGGCCTGTTGCAGCAGGCGGATGCTTTCGTCGCGCTGGCTCACACGGTCGGCTTGCAGGGCCTGCGCCAGCTCTTCGATTTCCTCGGCCAGCAGGGCTGCACCATAGAACTCGACCATTTGCAGCGCGCCATGCACTTGATGGACACACGCCAGGCACTCGCCGATGGCATCGCCGTCTGAGGTTTCGACGTACGCATCGAGCGCCGAACGGGCCTGTTTCAGGGTTTCGGCAATGTCGCCCTTGACCCATTCGAGGGCCACGTAGTCGTGCCGATCAACCATAACTGCTCCGCTTGGAATTCATGGGTTGCTGGTGGTGCGAGATATCAAGACAGATAGAGATCACATGTGGGAGGGGGCTTGTCTCCGATGGCGGTGCATCAGTCAAAGATTGGGTGACTGACCCACTGCTATCGGGGGCAACCCCCCTCCCACATGTGTAGTGCATTTCAATCATCAGCCTGTTTAGCCGCTGGCAAGGTGAACCCCGACACCGACCGGCGCAGCTGGCTGGCCATTTTCGCCAGGTTGCCGATGCTTTCTGCGGTGGCCGTGGAGCCCGAAGAGGTCTGGGTGGTGATCTGCTGGATCACGTTCATGGTCAGGGAGATCTGCCCCGCCGAACTCGTCTGCTGCTGCGCCGCGTTGGAGATGCTCTGGATCAACGCTGCGAGGGTTTTCGACACGCCTTCGATCTCTTCCAGCGCCACCCCGGCATCCTGGGCCAACCGTGCGCCGCGCACCACTTCGGTGGTGGTCTGCTCCATGGAAATGACCGCTTCGTTGGTGTCGGCCTGGATCGCCCGCACCAGGGTTTCAATCTGCCGCGTCGCCGCCGACGAACGCTCGGCCAGGCGTTGCACTTCATCGGCCACCACTGCAAAGCCGCGCCCGGCGTCCCCGGCCATGCTCGCCTGGATCGCTGCGTTGAGGGCGAGGATGTTGGTCTGCTCGGCAATATCGTCGATCAGGCTGACGATATCGCCAATTTCCTGGGACGACTCGCCCAGGCGCTTGATGCGCTTGGCTGTGTCCTGGATCTGTTCGCGAATGTTGTCCATGCCGTGGATGGTGTTGTGCACCACCTCGTTGCCCTTGTTGGCAATTTCCACCGAGCGCTCCGCCACCGCCGACGATTCGGCGGCGTTGGCTGACACCTGGTCGATGGACTGGGCCATCTGGTTGATCGCCGTGGACGCTTCGGCGATCTGCTGGGCCTGGTGCTCCGAGGCCTGGGCCAGGTGCATGGCAGTGGCCTGGGTGTCCTGCACCGCACCGGCGACTTGCCCGGCGGTGAGGTTGATGGTGGCAACCAGATCGCGCAGCTGGTCGACGGAATAGTTGATGGAGTCGGCGATGGTGCCGGTGAAGTCTTCGGTCACCGAGGCCGTCACGGTGAGGTCGCCGTCGGCCAGGTCTTCGATTTCATCCAGCAGGCGCATGATCGCGTTCTGGTTGCGCTCGTTCTTCTCGGCGGTTTCATGCAGTTGGCGGTTGGTCTCGCGCACCATCACCAGGCCGATCAGGATGATCGAGGTCAGCGCCAGCAGGCCCAGTACATAGCCGCCGATGGTGTCGAAACTGCGGCCACTGGCCAGGTTTTCGAAACCGGTGGCCAGGTGCGAGGCTTCATCGAGCAGGGTTTGTGACAGGTTGAAGATGTTGCTCGCCGAAGCGCGCACCTGGAACAGTTGCGGCGAGGTTTCGAGAATTTCATCCACCGAGCCGGAGACAAACTCGAACAGCTCGGCGATTTCCGCCAGCCGCGCGCGGGCATCGCGGTCTTCGACCTGGGTGATGCGCAGGCCGGGGTTGCCCTGGAGCATGCCGTTGAGCACCTGGCCGAAACGGTTGGCATCGCGGCCAAAGGCGTCGGCGGCCTGCACGGCGGTTTCGTCGCCGGCCAGTACGGTGTTCACCGCCCCCAGGATACGCTCGGCCAGCAACGACTGGCGCTGGGCCAGGGCGACCTGGCTGGCCGGGGCACCGCGTTGCAGGAGGATGTCGACGACCTTTTCCGACTCCACCTGCAACTGCGGAACGGTTTCCGCCAGGGTCGCCGCGACCTGGTGCAAGGACAGCACGGTCTGCTCACTGGCGAGAATCGCGTCGGTGTTTTTCAGCAGCGCTTCCCAGTCGGTCTGCACCGCACGCATTTCGGCACGTACCGCACTGGGCGCAGCCGGCAGGCCGGTTTCCGGATCACCTTTTTTCAGGTAGCCCCAGCGCTGGGCGAAGTCGTTGCGCGCATCGCCCAGCAACTTGAACGCAGCAGCCTTGCCGGCGGCGGCTTCGGTGGCGTTCTTGGCAATGCGCTGGGACAGCACGCGCAACTCACCGGCGTGGCCGATGTACTGCTTGTCATAGGTGGACTGGGTGTTGAGGTACGCAAAGTTGGCAAACAGCAACATGATGAACACGATCAGTGCAATGAACAGCACAATGATCTGGGAACGACTGCGCGACGCGGCCTGAGGTTTTGGCGGGGTAACGGTGGTCATGCGGCAACATCCATGAAGCCTGGGGCCTGGGCCAGGGCGAAGGGGCTGAAGACCTGCCACTGCGGGCTGCCCTCGAAACGTCCCTGGATAAACGGCGCGCCGGGGGCGGCACTCGCCAGCAGTGCGTCTTGTGCGAAATGCTGCATTCCCACCACCTCGTCCACCAGCAGCCCGACAAACAAATCGTTGAATTCCACCACCAGTACGCGCCGCTGTTTGCGTGCCTTGGACAGCTCGAGGCCGAGGAACCCGCCCAGGTCCATCACCGGCAACAAGCGCCCACGCAGGTTAGCCACACCCTTGACCCAGGCCTTGACCCCGGGCATCAGCGTGCAGCGCGGTTCATGCAGGACTTCGGCAACTTCGCCCATGGGCGCCACATACCAGTGCTGCCCCAGGCGAAAGCCGATCCCGCTCCAGCGTTGCAGGCGGGTTTCCTGGGACGGCAGGTCGGCGGCCAACAGGCGACAGCGGCGGTCGATGTCCAGCAGCAGCTCAAAGGCGGTTTGCGACTCGGTCATGATGGCGAACCGTCAGCCGGCCAGCACCTTGTTCAGGGTGGCGATCAGGGTTTCTTCATCCACCGGCTTGGTCAGGTAGTCCTTGGCGCCCTGGCGTGCGCCCCAGATCTTGTCGGTTTCCTGGTCCTTGGTGGTGATGATGATGATCGGGATGCCGTTGGTTTCTGGCTCCTTGGACAGCTGGCGGGTGGCCTGGAAGCCATTGAGGCCCGGCATCACGATGTCCATCAGGACGGCGTCGGGTTTTTCCTGGCGGGCCAGGGCCACGCCATCCGCACCGTTTTCAGCCTTGAGGACCTGGTGGCCGTGCTTTTCCAGCATGCCGGTCAGTTTGTACATTTCGGTCGGCGAATCGTCGACGATCAGAACACGTGCCATGGTTTTCCCCACTACATAGGTGGACGCCGGCCCTTGTGAGGCGGCGTCAGTGTGCTTGTTCTACTACGGCGAACCCTGGCACGTAGGCCTTGATCGCGCCCAGCAGTTCTTCCTTGCTGAAAGGCTTGGTCAAAAACTGATCGACACCCACGATGCGCCCCTTGGCCTTGTCGAACAAGCCGTCCTTGGACGACAGCATGATCACCGGGATCGACTTGAACGCCGGGTTGTTCTTCACCAGCGCGCAGGTCTGATAGCCATCCAGGCGCGGCATCATGATGTCGACAAAAATAATGTGCGGGTGATGATCCACAATCCGGGCCAGGGCATCGAAACCGTCGATGGCCGTGATGACATCGCACCCCGTGTTCTTCAACAAGGTCTCGGCGGTGCGGCGGATCGTCTTCGAATCGTCGATCACCATCACTCTCAAGGCGTTGGAATGCTGTTCCATATCTGCTCTGCCATCGCCACAGCGAATCGGTTTTCGGTGTGTACTGCCTGATGTTGCACAGGATGAGCGCCGCAAGCCTTGGAATTCAAGGGCTGCTGCGCCGTGGCAGTCTTTTTAGCACAGTCTCCGGGCGCAATCTATCGAGCAACCGGCCAGGTGGTTTTTCCTTGACCCACAACAGCCGCAGCGCCACTCTGACGCCACTTTTATGCGCCCTAATTTGCTAGAGGAAATCCCCCATGAGCGTTCGCGTCGGCATTGTCATGGACCCTATCGCCAGCATTTCCTATAAAAAGGACAGCTCGCTGGCCATGCTCCTGGCCGCCCAGGCCCGCGGCTGGACCTTGTTCTATATGGAGCAGCGCGATCTTTACCAGGGTGACGGCGAGGCCCGCGCACGTATGCGCCCGCTGCAGGTGTTTGCCAACCCTGAGAAGTGGTTCGAGCTGCAAGACGAAATCGACAGCCCACTGAGCGACCTGGACGTGATCCTGATGCGCAAGGACCCGCCGTTCGACATGGAATTCGTCTACTCCACCTACCTGCTGGAGCAGGCCGAGCGCGCCGGCGTGCTGATCGTCAACAAGCCGCAGAGCCTGCGCGACTGCAACGAAAAGCTGTTCGCCACCCTGTTCCCACAGTGCACACCACCGACCGTGGTCAGCCGCCGCGCCGATGTGCTGCGCGAGTTCGCTGCCAAGCATGGTGATGTGATCCTCAAGCCGCTGGACGGCATGGGCGGCACCTCGATCTTCCGCCACCGCGCCGGCGACCCGAACCTGTCGGTGATCCTGGAAACCCTGACCGCCCTGGGCACCCAGCAGATCATGGGCCAGGCCTATCTGCCGGCGATCAAGGACGGCGACAAGCGCATCCTGATGATTGACGGCGAGCCGGTGGACTACTGCCTGGCGCGCATCCCGGCCGCCGGCGAGACCCGTGGCAACCTGGCGGCCGGTGGTCGTGGCGAAGCCCGCCCTCTATCGGACAAGGACCGCTGGATTGCCGCCCAGGTTGGCCCGACCCTGCGCGAAAAAGGCCTGCTGTTCGTGGGACTGGACGTCATCGGCGAGAACCTCACCGAAATCAACGTCACCAGCCCCACCTGCATTCGCGAGATCGACAACGCATTTGGCACGAACATCGGCGAAATGTTGATGGCCGCCATTGAGCGCAAGCTGCAAGCCAAGTGATATAGAACAGCCGGACACGCACCAACATTGCGCTATCATGCCCCACCTGTGAAACGCGCGATGTTGGTTTTTTGTCATGACACTCCCGTCCGAGCTACCCCCCGAACTCTCCCACAGCGGCGTGCGCCCGGCTGATCGGCTCGGATTTACCCTGTTCCTGGCAGCGTTGATTCACTTGGCCCTGATCCTCGGCGTGGGTTTCACCATGGTCGAACCCAAGCAAATCACCCAGACCCTGGAAATCACCCTCGCCACGTTCAAGAGCGAAAAGAAGCCCGAGAAGGCTGACTTTCTCGCCCAGGACAACCAGCAAGGCAGCGGCACCCTCGACAAGAAAGCCGTGCCGAAGACCACCGAAGTGGCGCCGTTCCAGGACAACAAGGTCAACAAAGTCACCCCACCACCGGCGCCCAAGCCGGAGGTCAAGCAGGCAGCGCCCAAGCCCGCCGTGACCACCATCGCACCCAAACCGCAGAAAGCCCCGGCCCAGCGCGAAAAAACCAAGACCGAACCCACGCCCGAGCCTGTAAAACCGGCACCGACTTTCGACAGTTCGACCCTGTCCGACGAAATTTCCAGCCTCGAAGCCGAACTGGCCAACGAACAGCAGCTGTACGCCAAGCGCCCGCGCATCTATCGGCTGAACGCCGCATCGACCATGCGCGACAAAGGCGCCTGGTACAAAGACGAGTGGCGCAAGAAGGTCGAGCGTATCGGTAACCTCAATTACCCGGAGGAAGCCCGACGCCAGCAGATTTACGGAAATTTGCGACTATTGGTGTCAATCAACCGCGACGGCACGCTCTATGAAGTGCAGGTGCTCGAGTCGTCCGGCCAGCCGTTGCTGGACCAGGCCGCCCAGCGCATCGTGCGCCTGGCCGCGCCCTTTGCGCCGTTCAGCGGCGATTTGAACGACGTCGACCGCCTGGAAATCATCCGCACCTGGAAGTTTGCCAAGGGTGATCGGCTGTCGAGCAATTGATGACAATTACCAGCTGTGGCACATCACCAGCTTGTCAGTTCGCCCCTCCACCGCCACACTATCGAACATGAAAAACGTCAGCCCGACCTACCTCAAGCATCAATTCCTGATCGCCATGCCCCATATGGCCGACCCGAACTTTGCGCAGACCTTGACCTACATCGTCGAGCACACGGCCAATGGTGCCATGGGGTTGGTGGTCAACCGCCCGCAAGAGCTGAACCTGGCGGATATCCTTGAGCAACTGCGCCCCGAGCTTGACCCGCCGGCCCGGTGCCAGGGCGTGCCGATTTACATCGGCGGGCCGGTGCAGACTGATCGTGGGTTTGTACTGCACCCGAGCGGGCCGAAGTTCCAGGCCACGGTCGATCTGGACGGCGTATCGCTGTCCACTTCCCAGGACGTGTTGTTCGCCATCGCCGACGGCGTGGGGCCTGAGCAAAGCGTGATCACCCTCGGTTACGCGGGGTGGGAAGCCGGCCAATTGGAAGCCGAACTGGCCAGCAATGCCTGGCTGACCTGCCCGTTCGACGCCGACATCCTGTTCAACACCGCCAGTGAACTGCGCCTGGACGCAGCTGCGGCGACGCTGGGGATCAACCTCAACCTGCTGACCAGCCAGGCGGGACACGCCTGATGGCTTTGCGTCTGATCCTCGGGTTTGACTACGGCACCAAACAGATCGGCGTAGCCGTAGGCCAGGTGATCACCGGCCAGGCCCGTGAGCTGTGCACCTTGAAAGCCCAGAACGGCGTGCCGGACTGGAACCAGGTTGAAGCCCTCATCAAAGAGTGGAAGCCCGACGCGGTCGTGGTCGGCCTGCCCCTGAACATGGACGGCACCCCCAGCGACATGTGCCTGCGTGCCGAAAAATTCGCCCGCCGCCTCAATGGCCGCTACAACCTGCCCTTCTATACCCACGACGAACGCCTCACCACCTTTGAAGCCAAAGGCGAGCGACGCGACCGTGGCGGGCAGAAAGGCAGCTACCGCGACAACCCGGTAGACGCCATCGCCGCCGCCCTGCTGTTGCAGGGTTGGCTGGATGAAAACACCGCTTTATTTGAATCCTGACAGACGCGGCTTGCCGCGTCTTTTTACGTTTGAGCCCGGACCTTGCCTGCGCCAAGGTCCTGAAGGAGCCTGCATGAGCCTGCCGAACCCCGCCGAACTGATCAGCCAGATGGCCACCAGCCTCACGGCCCATCTGCAACACCGTAACATCAGCGAGCCGCGCTTCATCGGTATTCGCACCGGCGGTGTGTGGGTGGCCCAGGCGTTGTTGAAAGCACTGGGCAGCGATTCGCCCCTGGGCACCCTGGACGTCTCCTTTTACCGCGACGATTTCAGCCAGAACGGCCTGCACCCACAAGTGCGTCCGTCGGCCCTGCCTTTCGAGATCGAAGGCCAGCACCTGGTGCTGATCGACGACGTGCTGATGAGCGGTCGCACCATCCGTGCCGCCATGAACGAACTGTTCGACTATGGCCGCCCGGCCAGCGTGACCCTGGTGTGCCTGCTGGACCTGGACGCCGGCGAATTGCCGATCAGCCCGGATGTGGTCGGCGCCACCCTGTCGCTAGAAGCCCATCAACGGGTAAAATTGCTCGGTCCCACGCCGCTCGTACTCGAACTGCAAGACCTCGCCCTTTAAACCGCCTTGTAAAGAGTCCCCGCGATGACGCCTCTAGATGCCAAGCGCCCGCTGCAGCTCAATGCTCAGGGCCAGTTGCGACACTTCTTGTCGCTCGACGGTTTGCCCCGCGAACTGCTCACCGAAATCCTCGACACCGCCGACTCGTTCCTCGAAGTCGGTGGCCGGGCGGTGAAGAAGGTCCCGCTGTTGCGCGGCAAAACCATCTGCAACGTGTTCTTCGAGAACTCCACCCGCACCCGCACCACCTTTGAACTGGCCGCCCAGCGGCTGTCGGCCGATGTAATCACCCTGAACGTGTCCACCTCGTCGGCAAGCAAGGGTGAAACCCTGCTCGACACCCTGCGCAACCTGGAAGCGATGGCCGCCGACATGTTCGTGGTACGCCACGGCGACTCCGGCGCCGCGCACTTCATCGCCGAACACGTGTGCCCGCAGGTGGCGATCATCAACGGCGGTGACGGCCGCCACGCCCACCCGACCCAGGGCATGCTCGACATGCTCACCATTCGTCGGCACAAAGGCAGCTTTGAGAATCTCTCGGTGGCCATCGTCGGCGACATCCTGCATTCGCGGGTCGCGCGCTCGAACATGCTGGCCCTCAAAGCCCTGGGTTGCCCGGATATTCGCGTGATTGCGCCGAAAACCCTGTTGCCCATCGGTATCGAACAGTACGGCGTGAAGGTCTACACCGATATGGCCGCAGGCCTCAAGGACGTGGACGTGGTGATCATGCTGCGCCTGCAACGCGAGCGCATGGCCGGTGGCCTGCTACCGAGCGAAGGCGAGTTCTACCGTTTGTTCGGCCTGACCACCGCACGCCTGGCCGGCGCCAAGCCGGATGCCATCGTGATGCACCCGGGCCCGATCAACCGTGGCGTGGAGATTGAGTCGGCGGTGGCCGACGGTCCGCAGTCGGTGATCCTCAACCAGGTGACCTACGGCATCGCCGTACGCATGGCCGTGCTGTCCATGGCCATGAGCGGGCAAACCGCGCAACGTCAATTCGAGCAGGAGAACGCCCAGTGAAGCTCAGCATCCTCGGCGCCCGCGTCATCGATCCGGCCAGTGGCCTGGATCAAGTTACCGATCTGCATCTGGACGCCGGCAAGCTCATCGCCATTGGCGCCGCGCCCGCAGGCTTCAGCGCCAGCGAGACGATCGACGCCAAAGGCCTGGTGGCCGCGCCTGGCCTGGTTGACCTGAACGTCGCCCTGCGCGAGCCGGGCTACAGCCGCAAGGGCAATATCACCAGCGAAACCCGCGCTGCCGCAGCCGGTGGGGTAACCAGCCTGTGCTGCCCACCGCACACCAGGCCGGTGCTGGACACCTCGGCCGTGACCGAGCTGATCCTCGACCGCGCCCGTGAAGCCGGCAACTGCAAAGTGTTCCCTATCGGCGCCTTGAGCAAAGGCCTGGAAGGCGAACAACTCGCCGAACTGATCGCCCTGCGCGACGCCGGTTGCGTGGCCTTCGGCAACGGCCTGGATAGCTTTCGCAGTACCCGCACGCTGTTACGTGCCCTGGAATACGCGGCGACTTTCGACCTTACCGTGATCTTCCATTCCCAGGACCGTGACCTGGCCGAAGGCGGCCTGGTCCATGAAGGCGCCGTGGCCAGCTTCCTCGGCCTGCCGGGCATCCCGGAAACCGCCGAGACCGTGGCCCTGGCCCGTGACCTGCTGCTGGTGGAACAAAGCGGCGTGCGCGCGCACTTCAGCCAGCTGACCAGCGCGCGGGGCGTGGCCCTGATCGCCCAGGCCCAGGCCCGTGGCTTGCCGGTGACAGCGGATGTGGCGCTTTATCAGCTGATCCTGACGGACGAAGCGCTGATCGACTTCTCCAGCCTGTACCACGTGCAACCGCCACTGCGTACCCTGGCTGACCGCGACGGTTTGCGCGCGGCGGTGAAATCCGGTGTGGTCTCGGCGATTTCCAGCCATCACCAGCCCCATGAGAGGGATGCCAAGCTGGCACCGTTTGGCGCGACAGAGCCGGGCATCAGCAGTGTCGAACTGTTGCTGCCTCTGGCGATGACGTTGGTAGAGGATGGGTTGCTGGACTTGCCGACATTGTTGGCACGCCTGAGCAGCGGCCCGGCCGAGGCCTTGCGCCTGCCAGCGGGCAAGTTGGCGGTGGGTTCGGCGGCGGACCTGGTGCTTTTTGATCCGGCCAGTTCCACGATTGCGGGGGAGCAATGGCTATCCAAAGGTGAAAACTGCCCGTTCATCGGCCATAGCCTGCCGGCGACGGTGCGTTACACCCTGGTGGATGGCCGCATCAGCTACCCGGCCTGAAAAATCCCACCTCTAATGTGGGCATGATCAATGTGGGAGGAGGCTTGCCCCCTCCCACATGTTGATCTCCACCAGAAGTTAAAGATCAGCGGCCGCTGTTGCGCTCGGCATTGCGGATCGATATCTGCGTATTCAACGTCCAGAAGTCATACAGCACCCCAACCAGGAACAAACCGCCGGTCAGCAGGTAGATCAGGCCGGTGATCCATTTGCCCTGGTACATGCGGTGCACGCCAAATACCCCGAGAAACGCCAACAGGATCCAGGCCACGTTGTATTCGATGGGTCCGGCGGTAAACCTCAGGTCCGCTTCACGGTCCATGGCCGGGATCAGGAACAGGTCGATCAGCCAGCCGATACCCAGCAAGCCAAAGGTGAAAAACCAGATCGTTCCGGTCACCGGCTTGCCGTAATAGAAGCGATGCGCCCCGGTAAAACCGAAAATCCACAGCAGGTAACCGATGACCTTGCTGTGGGTGTCTTGCTGCTCGCCAATCTGCTGATAGGTGTTCATCGCGTACCTCTTTTGCCTCGATAGATAAATTTTTTCATTTTCTTTGTGACTTTTTTACGGGCGCCCGACGTACGGCAAATGGTATCTTCCCTGCCCTGAAAGCCTTATGCCACCTGACTTGTGTAGGACAATTGCGGCGAATCGTCGCGTTTTTCCTGATTTTGACGTCAAGGTTCAGTCGACAAACGGCCTGAGAACGACACAAAAAGCTGTTATAAAGTTGCGCGCAAACCCATAAGAGCCACGCCTAATGCGACCATTTTTCAAGACATGGCTAACCATTTGCCTATTAATGCCACTGGCCGCCCACGCCACCAATCGTGAGCAACGACTTCCCAACGTTAACGGTTTCACCCCTAAAGTCCACAGCACGCCAAGCACCGCCAAGTCGGTCAAGCTGACCGTCAACCGCCCGACTCAACTGAGCAAGGCCCACGGCAAGGCAACGGCCGGCCTGGTAGGCGTCAACACCAGGCAGAGCAGCACCGTGCTCAGCCGTGCCGTCAACGTGCTCGGTACTCCTTATCGTTGGGGCGGCAGCAGCCCAAGTAAAGGGTTCGACTGCAGCGGCTTGGTGAAATATGCGTTTAACGACGTAGCCGCCGTGGATTTGCCACGCACCTCCAACGCCATGGCCGCCGGCCACGGGCAGAAGGTTGATCGCAAGGACTTGAAACCGGGTGACCTGCTGTTCTTCAAATTGAAGAGCCGCCAGGTGAACCACGTTGCCATCTACCTGGGCAACGACCGTTTCATCCACGCACCACGCCGTGGCAAAGCGGTCAGCATCGACACGCTGAAGAAACCGTTCTGGGACAAGAACTACGTGATTGCCAAGCGGGTATTGCCCAAAGAGCAGAACAACCTGCGGGTGGTCCAGCGCTGATTCCAGGCTGGAGTGCGGTGGGTGAACAATGTGGGAGGGGGCTTGCCCCCGATTACCGTGGATCAGCTACAAATAAGCTAACTGATCCACTGCTATCGGGGGCAAGCCCCTGCCACATTTGGACCTTCATATTTCCCCAGGCACCCTCGCCTTCTGCTGCGCCTCTTCCCGACTGATCACCCCCTCCCCGACCAACGCCTTCAAGCTCATATCCAACGTCTTCATCCCCAGCGCCCCACCCGTCTGGATCGCCGAGACCATCTGCGCCACCTTGTCCTCACGGATCAGATTGCGAATAGCCGGCGTACCCAACATGATTTCATGGGCCGCCACCCGCCCCCCGCCGATCTTCTTCACCAGCACCTGGGACACCACTGCCTGCAACGACTCCGACAGCATCGAGCGGACCATGGCCTTTTCCCCCGCCGGAAACACATCCACCAGCCGATCCACGGTCTTTGCCGCCGACGAGGTATGCAAGGTGCCGAATACCAGGTGCCCGGTCTCAGCCGCCGTCAGGGCCAGGCGGATGGTTTCCAGGTCGCGCAGTTCACCCACCAGGATCACGTCCGGGTCTTCCCTGAGCGCCGAGCGCAGGGCAACCGAAAAGCTATGGGTGTCGCGGTGCACCTGGCGTTGGTTGATCAATGCCATGTTCGGCTTGTGGATAAACTCGATAGGGTCTTCAAGGGTGAGGATGTGCTGGCGTCGATGCTGATTGAGAAAGTCGATCATCGCCGCCAGGGTAGTGGACTTGCCCGAGCCGGTAGGGCCGGTCACCAGCACCAGGCCGCGCGGCAGCTGGGCGATACGCTGGAACACTTCCCCCAGGCCGAGGCGCTCCAGGCTCTGGACCTCGGACGGTACGGCGCGAAACACCGCGCCCATGCCCCGCTCCTGCCGGAACACATTGGCGCGGAACCGCGCCACACCGGGCAGTTCGAAGGCAAAATCCGTTTCAAGAGATGTTTCGAAATCCTTTTGTTGGTGCTGATTGAGCAAAGGGCTCAGTAAGTCCGCTACTTGGGTAGGTGAAAGCACCGGCCCATCCAGCGGCCAGACCTCCCCATCCACCCGCAGCATCGGCGCCAGTCCGGCGGACAAATGCAGGTCGGAGGCGCCACGGCGCACGCTGACCGTGAGTAATTCAGTGATATCCATAGGGCTTTCCATTTCCAGTAGAATGCCGCGGACTCCATATCCACGGGCGCATCTTGAATGTCGACGATAGCAGACAACATCGGCCAGGTTAGCCAGCGCATCCGCGCCGCAGCTGACGCCGTGCAACGTGACGCAAGCAGCATCCACCTGCTGGCCGTGAGCAAGACCAAACCCGCGCAAGCCGTGCGCGAAGCCTATGCCGCCGGGATGCACGATTTTGGCGAGAACTATCTGCAGGAAGCCCTGGGCAAACAGGCCGAATTAACCGACCTGCCCTTGAGTTGGCACTTCATCGGCCCCATTCAATCGAACAAGACGCGCGCTATTGCCGAGAACTTCGCTTGGGTGCATTCCGTGGACCGCTTGAAAATCGCTCAACGCTTGTCCGAACAACGCCCGGCCGACCTGCCACCGCTGAACATCTGCATTCAGGTCAACGTCAGCGGCGAAGCCAGCAAGTCCGGCTGTACACCCGCCGACCTGCCAGCCCTGGCCAACGCTATCAGCGCCCTGCCGCGCCTGAAGCTGCGTGGCCTGATGGCAATCCCCGAGCCGACCGAAGAGCGCGCCGCGCAAGATGCAGCCTTCGCCACCGTGCGCGAGCTGCAAGCCAGTTTGAACCTGCCGCTGGACACACTTTCCATGGGCATGAGCCACGACCTTGAGTCGGCCATTGCCCAAGGCGCCACCTGGGTGCGGATCGGTACCGCCCTGTTTGGCGCCCGCGACTACGGCCAGCCATGAAATGGCTGACTTCCATTTAGCTAAGGACCTGTCATGAGAGACACGCGTATAGCCTTTATCGGCGCCGGTAACATGGCGGCCAGCCTGATCGGTGGCCTGCGGGCCAAGGGCCTGGATGCCGCGCAGATCCGCGCCAGCGACCCGGGCGCAGACACCCGTGCCCGCGTCAGCGCCGAGCACGGTATTGAAACCTTTGCCGACAACGCCGAGGCCATCCAGGGCGTCGACGTGATCGTGCTGGCAGTGAAGCCGCAGGCCATGAAGGCGGTGTGCGAAAGCCTGCGCCCAAGCCTGCAGCCGCATCAGCTGGTGGTGTCGATTGCGGCCGGCATCACCTGCGCCAGCATGAACACCTGGCTCGGCGCACAGCCGATCGTGCGCTGCATGCCCAACACGCCAGCCCTGGTCAGCCAGGGCGTGAGCGGCTTGTACGCCACCGCCCAAGTGAGCGCCGAACAACGCGACCAGGCGCAAGAACTGCTGTCCGCCGTGGGCGTCGCGCTGTGGCTGGAACAGGAGCAGCAACTGGACGCGGTCACCGCCGTATCCGGCAGCGGCCCGGCGTATTTCTTCCTGCTGATCGAAGCCATGACCGCCGCCGGCGTGAAGCTGGGCCTGTCCAAGGACATTGCCGAACAACTGGCCGAGCAGACCGCCCTGGGTGCTGCGCGCATGGCGGTGTCCAGCGATGTGGACGCCGCCGAGCTGCGCCGCCGCGTGACCTCGCCGGGCGGCACCACACAGGCGGCCATCGAGTCGTTCCAGGCCGGGGGCTTTGAAGCCCTGGTGGAAAAAGCACTGGGTGCCGCTGCGCGCCGCTCGGCGGAACTCGCCGAACAACTGGGCAAATAAGGAGCCAACATGATTGGTTTGAACACCGCAGCCGTCTACGTGCTGCAAACCCTCGGCAGCCTGTACCTGCTGATCGTCCTGATGCGCTTCGTGCTGCAACTGGTGCGTGCGAACTTCTACAACCCGCTCTGCCAGTTCATCGTCAAGGCCACCCAGCCGCTGCTCAAGCCATTGCGCCGGATCATCCCGAGCCTGTTCGGCCTGGACATGTCGTCGCTGGTGCTGGCAATCCTGGTGCAGTTGGCCTTGATGGCGCTGACCCTGTTGCTGACCTACGGCACCACCGGCAATTTCGTACAGTTGCTGATCTGGGCCATCATCGGCGTGACCGCGCTGTTCCTGAAGATCTTCTTCTTCGCCCTGATCATCAGCGTGATCCTGTCCTGGGTCGCCCCCGGTAGCCACAACCCTGGCGCCGAGCTGGTGAACCAGATCTGCGAGCCGGCCCTGGCGCCATTCCGCCGCCTGCTGCCGAACCTCGGCGGCCTGGATATCTCGCCGATCCTGGCGTTCATGGTGCTCAAGTTGCTGGACATGCTGGTGATCAACAACCTGGCAGCCATGACCGGGATGCCGGAGATTTTGCGTCTGCTGATCTGACGCAAAGCAAATGTGAGAGGGGCAAGCCCCCTCCCACATTTCAAACCGCTCAGGCCATTGCTTGCCGCTAGGTGCAGCGGTCTTTAGACTTACGCCTCATTTAAACGAGAGCAGGGTCGATGCCAGCTGCCTTTCCCCCCGATTCTGTTGGACTGGTCGTGCCCCAAGTGGCGCACTTCAGCGAACCGCTGGCCCTGGCCTGCGGCCGTTCGCTGCCTGCCTACGACCTGATCTATGAAACCTATGGCCAACTGAACGCCACGGCGAGCAACGCCGTGCTGATCTGCCACGCCTTGTCCGGCCATCACCACGCGGCCGGTTTTCACTCTGCCGAGGATCGCAAGCCCGGCTGGTGGGACAGTTGCATCGGCCCCGGCAAACCCATCGACACCAACAAGTTCTTTGTGGTCAGCCTGAACAACCTGGGCGGCTGCAACGGTTCCACCGGCCCCAGCAGCCTCAATCCGGAAACCGGCAAGCCGTTCGGCGCCGACTTCCCGGTGCTCACCGTGGAAGACTGGGTGCACAGCCAGGCGCGCCTCGCCGACCTGCTGGGTATCAACCAGTGGGCGGCAGTGATCGGCGGCAGCCTGGGCGGCATGCAGGCGCTGCAATGGACCATCACCTACCCGGACCGCGTGCGCCATTGCCTGGCAATCGCCTCGGCCCCCAAGCTGTCGGCGCAGAACATCGCCTTCAACGAAGTGGCACGCCAGGCCATCCTTACCGACCCGGAATTCCACGGTGGTTCGTTCCAGGAAGCCGGCGTGATTCCCAAGCGCGGCCTGATGCTGGCGCGGATGGTCGGGCATATCACCTACCTGTCCGATGATTCCATGGGCGAGAAATTCGGCCGTGGCCTCAAGAGCGAGAAGCTCAACTACGACTTCCACAGCGTCGAGTTCCAGGTGGAAAGCTACCTGCGCTACCAGGGCGAGGAGTTCTCGGGGCGTTTCGACGCCAACACCTACCTGCTGATGACCAAGGCGCTGGACTACTTCGACCCGGCCGCCAACCACGACGACGACCTGGCGAAAACCTTCGAAGGCGCCACGGCCAAGTTCTGCGTGATGTCCTTCACCACCGACTGGCGCTTCTCGCCGGCCCGCTCCCGCGAGCTGGTGGACGCGCTGATGGCTGCACGCAAGGACGTCTGCTACCTGGAGATCGATGCACCGCAAGGCCACGACGCCTTCCTGATCCCGATCCCGCGTTACTTGCAGGCGTTCGGCAATTACATGAACCGGATTACTGTGTGAGAACGCCATGAGAGCCGACCTGGAAATCATCCAAGAGTGGATCCCCGCCGGCAGCCGCGTGCTCGACCTGGGCTGCGGCGATGGCGAACTGCTGAGCTGGCTGCGCGACAACAAGCAAGTCACCGGCTACGGCCTGGAAAACGACCCGGACAACATCGCCCAGTGCGTGGCCAAGGGCATCAACGTGATCGAGCAGGACCTGGACAAGGGCCTGGGCAACTTTGCCAGCAACAGCTTCGACATCGTGGTGATGACCCAGGCCCTCCAGGCGGTGCACTACCCGGACCGCATCCTCGACGAAATGCTGCGCGTAGGCCGCCAGTGCATCATCACCTTCCCCAACTTCGGGCACTGGCGCTGCCGCTGGTACCTGGCCACCAAGGGCCGCATGCCGGTGTCGGACTTCCTGCCGTACACCTGGTACAACACGCCGAACATCCATTTCTGCACCTTCGAAGACTTCGAAGCCCTGTGCAGTGAGCGTGAAGCCAAGGTGATCAACCGCCTTGCCGTCGATCAACAGCATCGTCACGGCTGGGCAAGTAAACTATGGCCCAATCTGTTGGGCGAAATCGGTATTTACCGGGTCAGCAGTCCTGGCCTGACGGACCACAAGATTGCCGTCTAATCATCTTCAAGAGGGACGCTCATGAAACGCCTGGCTGTATTTCTATTGACCGCGTGCCTGGGCGCCAGCGCCCTGGCCGCCGACGCTATCGATGCCAATCGCAAGAAAGACTTCGGCGATATCACCGTCCACTACAACACGTTCACCTCCAGCTTCCTGCAACCGGAAACCGCCCAGGCCGTCGGCGTGGTGCGCAGCAAGGAAAAGGGCTTGATCAACGTGACGGTGATCAAGGGCGTGACCCCGGTGGCCGCGCAAGTGACCGGCACCATCAAGGACTTGGGCGGCAAGAGTGAAGTCCTGACGTTCAAGCAGATCAACGAGAAAGGCGGCATTAATTACCTGGCGCCCTACTCCGTGACGCAGCGCGAATACAAGACGTTTACCATCAACGTTGAAACCGGCGGCAAAGCCCATAGCTTCCAGTTCAACCAGGAACTGTTTCCGGCGGAATAATGAACCTCACCCAACTCGTACTGGCCAGCCATAACGCCGGCAAACTCAAAGAACTGCAAGCCATGCTCGGCGACTCCGTGCAGTTGCGCTCGATTGGCGAGTTCAGCCAGGTGGAACCGGAAGAGACCGGCCTGTCGTTCGTCGAGAACGCTATCCTCAAGGCACGCAACGCCGCACGCATCTCCGGCCTGCCGGCGCTGGCGGATGACTCGGGGCTGGCCGTCGATTTCCTCGGCGGCGCACCGGGCATTTATTCGGCACGCTACGCCGACGGCAAGGGCGATGCCGCCAACAACGCCAAGCTGCTGGACGCGCTCAAGGACGTACCGGACGCCGAGCGCGGCGCACAGTTCGTCTGCGTGCTGGCCCTGGTACGGCATGCCGATGACCCGCTGCCGATCCTGTGCGAAGGCCTGTGGCACGGGCGCATCCTGCATGCGGCCAGCGGCGAGCATGGGTTTGGCTATGACCCGTTGTTCTGGGTGCCGGAACGTAACGTTTCCAGTGCCGAACTGAGCCCGGCCGACAAGAACCAGATCAGCCACCGTGCCCGCGCAATGGATTTGCTGCGCCAACGCCTGAGCCTGAAATGACCCTGAACACCTCTGCGCAGCCGCTGATCCACGGCGGCGCGCAAACACCTCGGGCGGCCTTGCCTGTGCCGCCGCCCCTGGCGCTGTATATCCATATCCCGTGGTGCGTGCGCAAATGCCCTTATTGCGACTTCAACTCCCACACCGCCAGTAAAGTGCTGCCGGAAGAGGAGTATGTGGACGCCCTGTTGGCCGACCTCGATCAGGACCTGCACGCAGTGCATGGCCGCGAACTCAGTTCGATCTTCTTCGGCGGCGGCACGCCCAGCCTGTTCAGCGCCGCAGCGTTGGGGCGGTTGCTCAAGGGCGTGGAAGCCCGCATCCCGTTTGCCGGCGATATCGAGATCACCCTGGAAGCCAACCCCGGGACGTTCGAGCAAGAAAAGTTCGTGGCCTATCGCAAGCTGGGGATCAATCGCCTGTCCATCGGTATCCAGAGCTTCCAGCAGGAAAAGCTTGAGGCCCTGGGCCGCATCCACAATGGCGACGAAGCCGTACGTGCCGCTGGCATGGCGCGCCAGGCCGGGTTCGATAACTTCAATCTGGACTTGATGCACGGGCTGCCCGATCAGTCCCTGGACGATGCCTTGAGCGACTTGCGCCAGGCCATCGCGCTGAAGCCGACGCACTTGTCCTGGTACCAGCTGACCCTGGAACCCAACACCGTGTTCTGGAACCAGCCGCCTGCACTGCCGGAAGACGACACCCTGTGGGACATCCAGGAAGCCGGCCAGGCGTTGCTTGCCGAACACGGCTACGCGCAATATGAAGTATCTGCCTATGCCCAACCAGGTCGCCCGGCGCGGCATAACCTCAATTACTGGAGCTTCGGTGACTTCATCGGCATCGGTGCCGGCGCACACGGCAAGCTCAGCCATCCGGACGGGCGCATCGTACGCACCTGGAAGACCCGTGCACCGAAGGACTACCTAAACCCGGCCAAAAGCTTCCAGGCCGGCGCGAAGGAGCTGACCAACGAAGAGTTGCCATTCGAGTTCCTGATGAACGCCCTGCGCCTCACCGAAGGGGTCGATGCAAGGCTCTACGCCGAGCGTACCGGTCTGGATCTGGCGAGCCTCGATGAAGGCCGCCGCGAGGCAGAACAAAGTGGCTTAATGCAGGTCGAACCGTCACGCCTGGCGGCGACCGACCGCGGGCAACTCTTTCTCAATGATCTGTTGCAGAAGTTTTTGAGCTGACGCTCTTAAGGAAATCGAATGGATTTGGTACTCGACCTGCTCGCCACCGTATCCCGCTGGAGCCGCAGCAACCTGTCGGAAATCTCCCTGGCCCTCGTGGGCTGCCTGCTGGTGCTGTTCGGCGCCGATATCAAGGGCTGGATCGAAGCACGCCTGGGCAGCATCGCGGGTGCGTTGCGCGTGCCGTTGATGGCGCTGGTGTGCATGATCGGCAGCGGCGCGGCGCTGATCTATGCCACGCCGTGGATTGTGCGGGGGTTGAGCCAGTTCAATAACTATAGCCTGGCGCCGGTGTTGATCGTGGTACTGGTACTGATCGGCGTAGTCGCAGACCGCCGCTGATCCATAGCACACTGCAAAAACAAATGTGGGAGGGGGCTTGCCCCCGATTGCAGTGGGTCAGCTACAGATAAGCTGACTGATCCACCGCTATCGGGGGCAAGCCCCCTCCCACATTTGATTGCATTTGAAGCCAGGGGCCGGTTACGCCAACTTCTCGAACTTCAAATCCCACACCCCATGCCCCAACCGCTCCCCACGACGCTCGAACTTGGTGATCGGCCGCTCGGCCGGGCGTGGCACGCATTTGCCGTCTTCAGCCAGGTTGCGGTAGCCGGGGGCGACGTTCATCACCTCCAGCATGTACTCCGCGTAGGGTTCCCAGTCGGTGGCCATGTGCAGGATGCCGCCCACTTTCAGCTTGCTGCGCACCAGCTCCGCAAAGGAGGCCTGGACGATGCGGCGCTTGTGGTGACGGGCTTTGTGCCATGGGTCCGGGAAGAACAGCATCAGGCGGTCGAGGCTGTTGTCGGCGATGCAGCGGTTGAGCACTTCGATCGCGTCGCAGTCATAGACCCGCAGGTTCGTCAGGCCTTGGGTCAACACGCCGTTGAGCAGCGCGCCGACACCTGGGCGGTGGACTTCCACGCCAATGAAGTCCTGGTCCGGCGCAGCGGCGGCCATTTCCAGCAGGGAGTGGCCCATGCCGAAGCCGATTTCCAGGGAACGCGGGGCCGAACGGCCGAACACCTGGTCGTAGTCCACCGGCGCGTCGGCCAATGGCAACACGAACAGCGGCGTGCCTTGCTCCAGGCCCTTTTGCTGGCCTTCGGTCATGCGACCGGCGCGCATCACAAAACTCTTGATGCGGCGGTGCTTGGACTCGTCGCCTGCTTCCAGGGTGTTCGGCGTTTCGTTTGATTCAGTCATCAATGGCTCTTACTTGATCAGACCATCCAGCGGCGAGGAGGCGCTGGCGTAGAGTTTTTTCGGCATGCGGCCGGCGAGGTAGGCCAGTCGGCCCGCGACGATGGCGTGGTTCATGGCTTCGGCCATCAGGATCGGTTGCTGGGCGTGGGCGATGGCCGAGTTCATCAGCACCGCGTCACAGCCCAGTTCCATGGCGATGGTTGCGTCGGAGGCCGTGCCCACGCCTGCATCCACCAACACCGGGATCTTGGCTTCTTCGAGGATGATCTGCAGGTTGTACGGATTGCAGATACCCAGGCCGGAACCGATCAGGCCGGCCAGTGGCATCACCGCGATGCAGCCGATTTCCGCCAGTTGGCGCGCGATGATCGGGTCATCGCTGGTGTAGACCATCACGTCGAAACCTTCCTTGACCAGGGTTTCGGCGGCCTTGAGGGTTTCGATCACGTTGGGGAACAGGGTTTTCTGGTCGGCCAGCACTTCCAGCTTCACCAGGTTGTGGCCGTCGAGCAGCTCACGGGCCAGGCGGCAGGTGCGCACGGCCTCGATGGCATCGTAGCAACCGGCGGTGTTCGGCAAGAAGGTGTAGCGATCCGGCGACAGCACTTCAAGCAGGTTCGGCTCGCCCTCGATCTGGCCGAGGTTGGTGCGGCGCACGGCGAAGGTGACGATCTCGGCACCCGAGGCTTCGATGGCCAGGCGGGTTTCTTCCATGTCGCGGTACTTGCCGGTGCCGACCAGCAGGCGGGACTGGTAGGTACGGCCGGCCAGGACGAAAGGCTTGTCGCTACGAACGATGCTCATGGGAAATCCTCGGAATGGGGTGAGGTTCTGCAGAATTCAGGAAACTGCGCGATCAGCCGCCGCCGATGGCGTGGACCACTTCGACCTGGTCGCCTTCGGCGAGTGCGGTCTCGGCGTGCAGGCTACGCGGGACGATATCCAGGTTGAGTTCCACTGCGACGCGCCGCCCGGTCAGGTCCAGTCGGGTCAGCAGGGCCGCAACGGTTTCACCGTCGGGCAGTTCAAAGGATTCGCCGTTCAACTGAATGCGCATGCCACGGGCCGCCATCGTTTTTAGGGGTCGGCATTCTAGCCCGATTGAGGTTGCCGGCCCAAGTCCCTTGGTCAGGCTGCCTGCAAGCGCCACGCCGCCAGGCCCAGGAAGAACCAGCCAAGCAGGAAGGCCAGGCCGCCAAACGGCGTGATGATCCCGAGCTTGCTGATGCCGGTCAGGGTCAGCACATACAGGCTGCCGGAGAACAGCAGGATGCCAACGGTAAACGAGATGCCCGCCCAGTTGACCAACCGGCCGGGGATGTGCGCCGCCAGCAGCGCCACGCCGAACAGCGCCAGGGTGTGCACCAGTTGGTAGGTCACGCCGGTGTGGAAAATTGCGAGGTACTCGGCGCTCAGGCGATTTTTCAGGCCGTGGGCGGCGAAGGCCCCAAGGGCGACACCGGTGAAGCCGAAAAAGGCAGCCAACATCAGAAAGCCACGCAGCATGAGGAACTCCAGTCAGACTCAAAGGGCCGGGTCTGTATAATGGCCCGCTCAACGGGTTCGGCCAAGCCATCTCTATGCTGCGTCTCCTCTTCAAACGCTTTCTCAACGTCGTCAAATGGTTTGCCATCGGCAGTGTGCTGCTGGTGCTGCTATTTCGTGTCGTCCCGCCGCCCTTCACCGCGCTGATGGTGGAGCGCAAGGTCGAATCCTGGTTCGACGGCGAACCCATTGACCTGCAGCGCACCTGGGTGCCGTGGGACGAGATCTCCGATGACCTCAAAGTGGCGGTGATGGCCGGTGAAGACCAGCGCTTCCCGCAGCATTGGGGCTTTGATTTCGGTGCGATCCAGGCGGCGATCCTGCACAACGAGCGCGGCGGCTCGATTCGCGGTGCCAGTACGTTGAGCCAGCAGGTGTCGAAGAACCTGTTCCTGTGGGCCGGCCGCAGCTATTTGCGCAAAGGCCTGGAAGCCTGGTTTACCGGGTTGATCGAGGTGTTGTGGCCCAAGCAGCGGATTCTTGAGGTGTATCTCAACAGTGTTGAGTGGGATGAAGGCGTGTTCGGCGCGGAAGCGGCGGCGCGGCATCACTTTGGGGTGAGTGCCAAGGGGTTATCGCGACAGCAGGCCAGCTATTTGGCTGCTGTACTGCCTAACCCGAGGGTGTGGAGTGCCAGTCACCCGACGGCGTATGTGGCGAGGCGAGCGGCTTGGATTCGCCAGCAGATGAGCCAGTTGGGTGGGGATGGGTATCTGGTTGAGCTGAACAACTCACGCAAAGCACCCTGGTCCGACTGACACCCCGCGGTTCCTGTGGGAGCTGGCTTGCCTGCGATAGCGGTGGGTCGGTCAACAGTTGTTTTGGCTGACACGGCCTCATCGCAGGCAAGCCAGCTCCCACATTAAATTGAGTTGACCTGAAACTCTTTGAGCACAAACAAAAATGCCCCGATCTTCCGATCGGGGCATTTTTTTCTTTTCGCAGCGTTTTAGGCGGCGATCGACAACTTAAGCTTGTTCATCGCGCTTTTCTCAAGCTGACGAATCCGCTCGGCCGACACGTTGTACTTCTGCGCCAGGTCGTGCAGCGTGGCTTTTTCTTCTGCCAGCCAGCGCTGGTAGAGGATGTCACGGCTGCGGTCGTCCAGCACTTCCAGCGCTTCGTGCAGGTTGTGGTTGGAGTTGTCGCTCCAATCCGCATCCTCCAGTTGACGCGCCGGGTCGTAACGGTGGTCTTCCAGGTAGTTGGCCGGCGATTGGAAGGCACTGTCGTCGTCCGCTTCAGCAGCGGGGTCGAAGGCCATGTCGTGGCCGGTCAGGCGGCTTTCCATCTCGCGCACTTCACGCGGTTCCACACCAAGGCTTTCGGCCACGCGGTGGACTTCCTCGTTGTTCAGCCACGCCAGGCGTTTTTTCTGGCTGCGCAGGTTGAAGAACAGTTTGCGCTGGGCCTTGGTGGTCGCGACTTTCACGATGCGCCAGTTGCGCAGGATGAACTCGTGGATTTCCGCCTTGATCCAGTGCACGGCAAACGATACCAGGCGCACACCCATCTCGGGGTTGAAGCGCTTTACAGCCTTCATCAGGCCGACGTTGCCTTCCTGGATCAGGTCAGCCTGAGCTAGGCCGTAGCCGCTATAGCTACGGGCGATATGTACGACAAAACGCAGGTGGGCGAGCACCATCTGCCGAGCCGCCCCCAAATCCTGCTCATAGTAGAGACTCTCGGCCAGTTCACGCTCCTGCTCGGGCGTCAGCAATGGAATGCTGTTGACCGTGTGCACATAGGCTTCCAGGTTCGCACCCGGGACCAAGGCATAAGCAGGTTGCAAAGAAGTGGTCATACGAAAAAACCTCCGACTCACATAACTCGTGCAGTGAAGCACTGCGAAAATTGACCGGGAACCGTAGGACAAGTTCCCTAAACCACCAATACGGTCAATACAAACGAAACCACATTAATCTGACATTAACTACTTAGGTGCCAGCTCACGTAAATGACGAGCGACCGCAATCCAAGCACCGATATACCCCAACAATACCGCGCCAAGCAAGAGACTCAGACCATCGGCTACCGGCACGCCAGCCAGGGCGAAATCACTGCCGTAGAGTCCGGCAAGCCCGACAACCGCGTCGTTCAGCCAGTCCAGGCCAAAAGCCAGCACGCCCCAGGACAAAATCCCGGCACCAAAGCCATAAAGCGCGCCCATGTACAGAAAAGGCCGACGCACATAGCTGTCCGTGCCGCCGACCAGTTTAATCACTTCTATCTCGGTGCGACGGTTTTCAATATGAAGACGAATGGTATTACCTATCACCAAAAGTAATGCAGACACCAACAGCACTGTCAGACCGAACACAAAGCGGTCGCCCAGCTTGAGGATCGCGGCCAGGCGCTCTACCCAGACTAGATCAAGTTGCGCTTGTTGCACCTTGGGCATCTCTGCGAGTTTTTGTCGCAGGGCTTCCAGCGCCGGCTTGTCGACTTCGTTCGGCGTCACCAGGACCACGCCCGGCAGCGGGTTCTGTGGCAGCTCCTTGAGCGCCTCGCCCAGGCCGGATTGTTGCTGGAACTCTTCCAGCGCCTGATCGCGACTGATGTACTCGGCATCCGCCACGCCGGGGATGTTCTTGATGTCGTCGCGTAACGCTTCGCCATCTTTGGCACTGGCGTCGATATTCAGGTACAGCGAAATCTGCGCTGCGCGCTGCCAGGAACCGCCCAGGCGCTCCACGTTATTAAGCAGGAGCGACAGGCCCATCGGCAGGCTCAGGGCCACTGCCATCACCAGGCAGGTGAAAAAGCTGCCGATCGGCTGCTTGCCCAGGCGGCGCAGGCTGTCGACCAGGCTGGCGCGATGGCTTTCGATCCAGGCGCGCAGCAAGGTGCTGAAGTCCGGGCCGTCGTCATCGTGGTCGTGTTTTTTCTTCGGCGGTTGCGGGTCGGCCGGTTTCGGCGCCACGCGCTCGGAGACTTTAGGGCTGCGTGTTGCACTCATACGCCGGCCTCCCCGTCACCGATCAGGCGGCCGCGTTGCAGAGTGAGCATGCGATGGCGCATGCGCGCGATCAGTGCCAGGTCGTGACTGGCGATCAGCACGCTGGTGCCCAGGCGGTTGATGTCTTCGAATACGCCCATGATCTCGGCCGCCAGGCGCGGGTCGAGGTTACCGGTGGGTTCGTCCGCCAGCAGCAGGGCCGGGCGGTGGACGATAGCGCGAGCGATACCGACGCGCTGTTGCTGGCCGGTGGACAGGTCGCCAGGGTAGAGATCGGTCTTGTCCGACAGCGCCACGCGCTCCAGGGCCGAGTCCACGCGCTTGACGATCTCGGCCTTGGACAGCCCGAGGATCTGCAACGGCAGCGCCACGTTGTTGAACACGGTGCGATCGAACAGCAACTGGTGATTCTGGAACACCACGCCGATCTGGCGGCGCAGGAACGGAATCTGCGCGTTACTGATGGTGGCCAGGTCCTGGCCCGCCAACAGCAACTTACCGGTGGTCGGACGCTCCATGGCCAGCAGCAGGCGCAACAACGTACTTTTGCCTGCGCCGGAGTGACCGGTTACAAATAGAAACTCGCCGCGACGCACTCGAAAGCTCAGCTCATGCAAGCCGACATGCCCGTTCGCATAGCGTTTACCGACCTGTTCGAATCGAATCATGAACGCTCCCGCTCGGCAAACAGTGCCTGTACAAAGGGTTCGGCTTCAAAGGTGCGCAGGTCGTCGATGCCTTCACCGACGCCGATATAACGAATCGGCAACCCGAACTGCTTGGCCAGGGCGAAGATCACGCCGCCCTTGGCCGTGCCGTCGAGCTTAGTCAATGCCAGGCCGGTCAGTTGTACCGTCTGGTTGAATTGCTTGGCCTGGCTGATGGCGTTCTGGCCGGTGCCAGCGTCCAGTACCAGCAGAACCTCGTGCGGCGCGTCTGCGTCGAGCTTGCCGATCACACGGCGAACCTTTTTCAGCTCTTCCATCAAATTGTCTTTGGTGTGCAGGCGACCGGCGGTATCGGCGATCAGCACGTCGATGTTACGGGCCTTGGCGGCTTGCACGGCATCGAAGATCACCGAGGCGGAATCGGCGCCGGTGTGCTGGGCGATGACCGGGATCTTGTTGCGCTCGCCCCACACCTGCAGTTGTTCAACCGCGGCGGCACGGAAGGTATCGCCGGCTGCCAGCATGACTTTCTTGCCTTCGGACTGCAGCTTCTTGGCCAGCTTGCCGATAGTGGTGGTCTTGCCGGCGCCGTTGACGCCCACCACCAGGATCACGAAAGGTTTTTTCGGGGTGATCACCAGCGGCGCTTCCACCGGCTTGAGCATCGCGGCCAGCTCGGCCTGCAGGGATTTGTACAACGCGTCGGCGTCGGTCAGCTGTTTGCGCGCGACCTTCTGGGTGAGGCTCTGGATGATCACGGCAGTGGCTTCGACGCCCACGTCGGCGGTGAGCAGGCGGGTTTCGATGTCTTCCAGCAGTTCGTCATCGATGACCTTCTTGCCCAGGAACAGGCTGGCCATGCCTTCGCCAATGCTGGCGCTGGTCTTGCTCAGACCTTGCTTGAGACGGGCGAAGAAGCCGGTCTTGCTGGTTTCGACAGGTGCGACGACGGGCTCCGGCTCGACAACAGCAGGCACTGCCACCTCGGCCACAGCCGGAATCGGCGGGGCGATGTGCTCAGCCTGCACATCTTCGACCAGCGCCACGGGCTCTTCAGCCACCGGCAGTTCCGGCCACGGTTTGTGCTCGGGTTCCGGCTCGGGTTCCGGGACAGCCTCGACGACCGGCTGCAACACCGGCTCGGCCATCGGCAATACCACCGGCGCCGGGGTTTCGGCAACCGGTTCGGCTTCTACTGTTGGCTCAGGGATAGGTTCAGGTTGAACCGGCGGGTGTTCGTCGACGGTTTCCTGCGGTTTTTTGCGCAGCCATCCGAACAGGCCTTTCTTCTCGCCAGCCGCGGCTGGGGTCTTCTTGTCGTCGTTGGAACCAAACATGGAGACGGCTATCTCAAGGTAGCGACGCGCCAAGGGGCGCGCCGGTAAATAAAATTCGATGCGTAACAGACTGTTTTTTAGCCAGCTCGTTCATGCGCAACATTTTGAAGGCCAAAATAGGGCCTCAACAAGACGGCCGCAGTGGCCGTCCCTCAGTCGGATCAGTATCCTAGCACCTCCTCGCCCGCCGACGCTAAGACCAAGCGGGCAGCCCAACAGGTTTAAAAACGAATGAATGCTCTAGCCCGCCGCGCCGCAGGCCTGCTGTTCAGCACAGTTTGTCTGCCTCTTTCAGCCTTGGCTGCCGACACACAACCCACCCATGAATTCACCCTGGACAACGGCCTCAAGGTGGTCGTGCGCGAAGATCATCGCGCCCCGGTGGTGGTTTCCCAGGTCTGGTACAAGGTCGGTTCGAGCTACGAAACCCCGGGCCAGACCGGTTTGTCCCACGCCCTGGAACACATGATGTTCAAGGGCAGCGCCAAGGTCGGCCCCGGCGAAGCCTCGCTGATCCTGCGCGACCTGGGCGCCGAAGAGAACGCCTTCACCAGCGATGACTACACCGCTTACTACCAGGTGCTGGCCCGCGACCGCCTGGGCGTCGCCTTCGAGCTGGAAGCCGACCGCATGGCCAGCCTGCGCCTGCCGGCCGACGAGTTCAGCCGCGAGATCGAGGTGATCAAGGAAGAGCGCCGCCTGCGCACCGACGACAACCCGATGTCCAAGGCCTACGAGCGCTTCAAGGCCATGGCATTCCCGGCAAGCGGCTACCACACGCCGACCATCGGCTGGATGGCCGACCTGGACCGCATGAAAGTCGAAGAGCTGCGCCACTGGTACCAATCCTGGTATGTCCCGAACAATGCCACCCTGGTGGTGGTCGGCGACGTCACCCCGGACGAGGTCAAAAACCTGGCCCAGCGCTACTTCGGCCCGATCCCCAAGCGTGACGTACCACCGGCCAAGATCCCGATGGAACTGGCCGAGCCCGGCGAGCGCCTGCTGACGCTGCATGTGAAAACCCAACTACCGAGCGTAATGCTGGGCTTCAACGTGCCAGGCCTGGCCACCGCCGAAGACAAGCGTTCGGTACAGGCCCTGCGCCTGATCTCGGCCTTGCTGGACGGCGGCTACAGCGCCCGCATCTCCGAACAGTTGGAACGTGGCGAAGAGCTGGTTTCCGCTGCGTCCACCAACTACGACGCCTACACCCGTGGCGATACCCTGTTCATGCTGAGCGCCACGCCGAATCAGCAGAAGAAGAAAACCGTCGCCCAGGCAGAAGCCGGCCTGTGGCGCCTGCTGGAAGAGTTGAAGGCCAAGCCGCCGACCGCCGAAGAACTGGAACGCATCCGCGCCCAGGTCATTGCCGGCCTGGTCTACCAGCGTGACTCCATCACCAGCCAGGCCACGGCCATCGGCTCCCTGGAGACTGTCGGCCTGTCCTGGAAACTGATGGACACGGAGCTCGCCGACCTGCAAAGCGTGACCCCGGAAGATATCCAGAAAGCCGCGCGCACCTACTTCACCCGCGAACGTCTGAGCGTCGCCCATGTTTTGCCTGAGGAGACCGCTCATGAGTGATCGCAAAAGCAGCCGCCTGATCTTCCCCGGCCTGATCGTCGTCACCCTGATTGCGGCGAGCGCCGTGTATTTCCTGCGTCCGAGCGAGTCCGTCGCCAGCCAGGCACTGGAAAAAGCCCAATCGAGCAGCAAGCTGCAATCCCTGGCGGAACTGGACGACAAGGCGCCGACCAACCGCAAGCTCGACGTACAGACCTGGACCACCGCCGAAGGCACCAAGGTGCTGTTCGTCGAAGCCCATGAACTGCCGATGTTTGACATGCGCATCCTGTTCGCCGCCGGCAGCAGCCAGGACGGCAACGTACCCGGCCTGGCGCTGATGACCAACGCCATGCTCAACGAAGGCGTACCGGGCAAGGATGTGAGCCAGATCGCCCGTGATTTCGAAGGTCTGGGCGCGGACTTTGGCAATGGTGCGTACCGCGACATGGCGCTGGTGTCCCTGCGCAGCCTCAGCGACAGTAGCAAACGCGACGCCGCCCTGAGCCTGTTTGACCAGGTGATCGGCAAACCGACCTTCCCGGCCGACTCCCTGGCCCGGATCAAGAACCAGATCCTCGCCGGCTTCGAGTACCAGAAGCAGAACCCCGGCAAGCTGGCCAGCCTTGAACTGTTCAAGCGCCTGTACGGCGATCACCCTTACGCGCACCCGAGCGAAGGCACGCCCGAGAGCGTGCCAAAGATCACCATCGCGCAGTTGCAGGCGTTCCACGCCAAGGCTTACGCAGCAGGCAACGCGGTGATTGCGGTGGTGGGCGATCTGACCCGCGCCGAAGCCGAAGCCATGACGGCCAAGGTTTCTGCATCGCTGCCCAAGGGCCCGGCGCTGCCAAAAATTGCTCAGCCGACCGAACCCACACCGGGCCTGACTCGTATCGAGTTCCCGTCCAAACAGACTCACTTGCTGTTCGCGCAACTGGGCATCGACCGTGCCGACCCGGACTACGCAGCCTTGTCCCTGGGTAACCAGATCCTCGGCGGTGGCGGTTTCGGCACTCGCTTGATGAGCGAAGTGCGTGAAAAACGTGGTTTGACCTACGGCGTGTACTCCGGTTTCTCACCGATGCAGGTGCGTGGCCCGTTCATGATCAATCTGCAGACCCGCGCCGAAATGAGCGGCGGCACCCTGCGCCTGGTCGAGGACGTGGTGGCCGACTACCTCAAGACCGGCCCGACGCAAAAAGAACTGGATGACGCCAAGCGCGAGCTGGCCGGCAGTTTCCCGCTGTCGACCGCCAGCAACGCCGATATCGCGGGGCAGTTGGGCGCGATGGGTTTCTACAACCTGCCGCTGACCTATCTGGCAGATTTCATGAAACAATCCCAGGCCCTGACCGTAGAGCAGGTCAAGGCTGCAATGAATAAACACTTGAGCGCCGACAAGATGGTCATCGTGACCGCCGGCCCGACGATTGCGCAAAAGCCACTACCGCCCCCCACTGATAAACCCGCCGAGCAGCCGCTCGGGGTTCCGGAGCATTAATGGCCAGTTCATCTCGCCCGAAAAAACCTGTCCACAACGTGCATAACGGTGTGGGCCAGCTGCGCATCATTGGCGGCGAATGGCGCAGCCGCAAGCTGAGCTTCCCCGACGTCGTAGGCCTGCGCCCGACGCCTGACCGCGTGCGTGAAACCCTGTTCAACTGGCTGGCTCCATACATTGCAGGCGCCAAGGTATTGGACCCGTTCGCTGGCAGTGGTGCGCTGTTCCTGGAGGCGCTGTCCCGTGGCGCCGCCCTGGGTCAGGCGCTGGACGCCAGCAACGTGGCGGTGTCCAGCCTCAAGGAACACCTGGGCACCCTGCGCTGCACCACCGGCCAGGTGCAAACCGCCGACGCCCTGCGCTACCTGGAAACCCAGCCGGCCAGCGAGTTCGACGTGGTGTTCCTCGACCCGCCGTTCAACCAGAACTTGCTGCCAACCGTGTGCGCATTGCTGGAAGATCGCCAATGGCTGGCAGCGGATTCGTGGATCTACACTGAAAGCGAGACCGCCCCTTCTACCCTGGGCTTGCCGGCCACCTGGCGCCTGCACCGGGAACAGAAGTCCGGACGGGTGTATTACGCGTTGTGGCAACGCAGCGCCGCCTGACCTCTGTTTGTGGCGAGCGGGCTTTCTGTAGTGAGCGGGCTTGTTGTGGCGAGCGGGCTTGCCCCGCGTTGGGCTGCGCAGCAGCCCCACCAAGAACACCGCGATTGCTCAGTTAGAACATCATTACTGGTTTTGGGGCCGCTTCGCAGCCCAACGCGGGGCAAGCCCGCTCGCCACAGTTGAATGCGGTTGAATGCATCCGCAGCAGAGAGAGTCATGACCCCTTCTTCCGACCTGTTCACCCCCGCCTTCGGCCTCGGCAACCCCCACCTGCAAACACTGTGGGGGCCGCTGTGGCGCCCTACCACCCACATCGAACGCCAACGCGAACGCCTGTGGCTGGAAGACGGCGACTTCCTCGACCTCGATTGGCATGGCCCCCATGACGCGCAAGCACCGTTGGTGCTGGTGCTGCATGGGTTGACCGGTTCCTCCAATTCGCCCTACGTGGCCGGTCTGCAAAAAGCCCTGGCTGCGCAAGGCTGGGCCAGCGCGGCGCTGAATTGGCGTGGCTGCTCGGGCGAACCAAACCTGTTGGCGCGCAGCTATCACTCCGGCGCCAGCGAAGACCTGGCCGCGGCGATTGCCCATCTGCGCGCCAAGCGACCGCTGGCGCCGCTGTATGCGGTGGGTTATTCACTGGGCGGCAATGTGCTGCTCAAGCATTTGGGCGAAACCGGCGAAGCATCAGGGCTGCAAGGCGCGGCGGCGGTATCGGTGCCGTTTCGCCTGGACCAGTGCGCGGATCGCATCGGCCTGGGATTCTCGCGGGTTTATCAGAAGCATTTCATGCGGGAAATGCTGGCCTATATCCGCGTCAAGCAACGGCGCTTTCTAGAGGATGGTCGTGCGGAGGGGTTGAAGACGCTTGAGGCCCTGGGCTCATTGGACAAGATGCGCACGTTCTGGGACTTCGACGGCCGGGTCACCGCGCCGCTGCACGGTTTCCTGAACGCCGAGGACTATTACCGCCGCGCCTCCAGTCGCTATTACCTGAGCGATATCCGCACGCCGACCCTGATCATCCAGGCCGCCGATGACCCGTTTGTGTTTGCCCACAGCCTGCCCGAGGCCAGTGAGCTGTCGGACTGCACCGAATTCGAATTGCTGGCCAAGGGCGGGCATGTCGGTTTTGTCGATGGAACACTGAAGCGCCCCGGTTATTACCTGGAGCGCCGTATTCCGACCTGGTTGCTCAGTCGCCGGTAGCGATGGCCCGTGCCGGATCGGTGATCCACTCGCTCCACGACCCTGCATACAACTTGCCCAACGGGTAACCGGCCAGGCTCAGGGCAAACAGATTGTGGCACGCCGTCACCCCTGAGCCGCAGTACGCCACCAGTTCATCCGGCGAGCGACCTTGCAGTTGGGCGGCGAAGCGTTGCTTGAGTTGGTCTGCCGGCAGGAAGCGGCCGTCAGCCCCCAGGTTTTCGTTGAACGCCGCGCACTGCGCCCCAGGGATGTGCCCGGCCACCGGGTCGATCGGCTCGACTTCACCGCGAAAGCGCGGCTGTGCACGGGCGTCGAGCAAGATCAGGCCGGGTTGGCCCAGGCGTTTTTGCAGGTGTTCGGCATCCAGCACCAGGCGATTATCTGGCGTACCAACGAAGGCGCCCGGCTCAACCACCGGCGCGTCCAGGCTCAGCGGGAAACCCGCCGCATGCCAGGCCTTGAGGCCACCATCCAGAATAAACACGCCATCGCGCTTGCCCAGCCACGCCAACAACCACCAGGCCCGTGCGGCATAGGCACCGGGGCCGTCGTCATACAGCACGATATCGGTGTCGGCGTTGATCCCCCAGGCACGCAATTGCTCGGCGAAGGTATCTGCGGCCGGCAACGGATGGCGACCGGTCACGCCCTTGATCACTGGCCCACTGAGGTGGCGTTCCAGGTCAGCGTACTGCGCGCCCTCGATATGCCCTTCGGCATAGCTGCAGAGCCCGTAGTCAGGGTCTTCCAGGGCAAAACGGCAATCGAGGATCACCAACCCGCCGGCCTTCTGGCGCTCGGCCAATTGCTGGGGGCTGATCAGTTGGGCAAGCGGCATGACGGACTCCTATGAACAGATTCGGGAAAGGTCCTACTTCACTTCTTCCAATGCCTGATTCAACGGCACGTAAAATTCTTTGAACAACGCATCCACGGCCTCCTTCGCCTGGGGCGTGACAAACCCCGCCTCCAGCACCAGCACCTGATACACCCCGCGCTTGATCGCCTCGGCGCTCAGGTGGGCGGAGTTTTCATTGGTGGTGCACAGAAAGCGCACCCAGGAGGTGAGGATGATCCAGGCATTGAGGGTCAGGGCTTCGGTTTGCACAGGGTCCATATTGAGGATGCCAGCGTCGACAAACCCTTGGTAAATGGCGCCGCCCTGGGTCAGGCAGCGCTGGGAAAAGCGCCGGTAGCCGGTGGCCAGTTCCGGGTCGCTTTCCAGCAGGTGTTCGAGGTCGCGGTGCAGGAAACGGTAGCGCCACATACCGGCCAGCACGGCCTGCAGGTAGAAGCGCTTGTCTTCGACGGTGACGGCGCGGCCTTGGGGTGGGCGCAGGAAACTGTCCACCAGGGCTTCGTATTCACGAAACAGCACGGCGATGATCGCCTGCTTGTTGGGGAAGTGGTAGTACAGGTTGCCCGGCGAAATTTCCATGTGGGCGGCAATGTGGTTGGTGCTCACACTGCGCTCGCCCTGCTGGTTAAAAAGCTCCAGGCTGGTTTGCACAATGCGCTCGCTGGTCTTTACTCGTGGTGCCATAGGGGATCAGCTTCTGTACACGTGATAAGGCATCTTACGGCCTATCCTTGCACGGATAAAACCGGATGTTGCTGCAATGTTATTTGACAATTTAGAGTAATGACTCTAAAAATCCAGGCAGACCTATAACAATCGGGAACGCCGCCATGTCTGCCAACGTTGCCTACCTGCAAGATTCCCAGGCACTGGACTCACTCCAGCGCCTGTTCGACACCCAGCGTCGTGCCTACGCCGCCAACCCGATGCCATCGGCCGCGCAGCGCCAGCAATGGCTCAAGGCCCTGCGCGACCTGCTCAGCGACGAGCGCCAGGCACTGATCAACGCGATCAGCCAGGACTTCAGCCACCGCAGTGCCGACGAAACCCTGTTTGCCGAACTGATGCCCAGCCTGCATGGCATTCACTATGCCAGCAAACACCTCAAGGGTTGGATGAAACCATCCCGGCGAGCTGTAGGCATTGCCTTCCAACCGGCCTCGGCCAAAGTCATCTATCAACCGTTGGGCGTAGTTGGCGTGATCGTGCCCTGGAATTACCCGCTGTACCTGGCCATTGGTCCGCTGGTCGGCGCGTTGGCGGCGGGCAACCGGGTGATGCTCAAGCTCAGTGAGTCCACCCCCGCCACTGGCGATTTGCTCAAGGTGCTGCTGGCGAAAATCTTCCCCGAAGACCTGGTGTGCGTAGTGCTGGGCGAAGCCGAGGTGGGCATGGCGTTTTCCAAGCTGCCCTTCGACCATCTGCTGTTCACCGGCGCCACCAGCATCGGCAAGCATGTGATGCGTGCGGCGGCCGAACACCTCACACCGGTCACCCTCGAGTTGGGCGGCAAGTCGCCGGCCATCGTGTCTGCGGATGTACCACTCAAGGACGCCGCCGAACGCATCGCCTTCGGCAAGGCGTTGAACGCCGGCCAAACCTGTGTCGCGCCCGACTATGTATTGGTGCCGGAAGACCGCGTCGACGGCTTCGTCGAGGCCTACACCCAGGCCGTTCGCGGATTTTATCCGACCCTGGCCGACAATCCGGACTACACCGCCATCATCAACGAACGACAACTGGCCCGGCTGAATGCCTACGTCAAGGACGCCACCGACAAGGGCGCCACCCTGATCCCGCTGTATGACCAGGGCCAGGCGCGGCGCATGGCCCACAGCCTGTTGCTGAATGTCAGCGATGACATGACCGTGATGCAGGACGAGATCTTCGGCCCGGTGCTGCCGATCGTGCCGTATCGCGGTATCGACCAGGCCTTTGCCTACATCAACCAACGCCCTCGCCCACTGGCCCTGTACTACTTCGGTTACAACAAGCGCGAGCAGGACCGCGTGCTCCACGAAACCCATTCCGGCGGCGTGTGCCTGAACGACACGCTGCTGCATGTGGCTCAGGACGACATGCCCTTTGGCGGCATCGGCCCGTCGGGTATGGGCCACTATCACGGGCATGAAGGCTTCCTGACGTTCAGCAAAGCCAAGGGGGTGCTGGTGAAACAGCGCCTTAACGCGGCGAAGCTGATCTACCCGCCCTACGGCAAAGCCATCCAGACGTTGATCCAGAAGCTGTTCGTTCGCTGAAACCGCCACCCACGGGATAACAATAACAATGAACCCTAGCCTGACTGATTCACCCGTGCTGTCGCGGCGCGGCGTCTTGAAGATTGGCCTGTGCGCCAGCGCCTTCCTGGCTACCGCCGGGTTGGGCGCCAGCCTCAGCGGTTGCTCCAGCAGCACGCCGGCCAGCGGTTTTGCCATGCTGCGCAGCAGTGACTTGCCGTTCCTGCGCGCGGTCATCCCGGTGCTGCTCGAAGGCGTGGCCAGCGCCCAGGAAGTTGCCAGCGGGATTGAAGACACCCTCAAGAAGCTCGACTTCAGCCTGCAACACCTGTCGCCGGAGATGTTCAAGCTTACCCAGCAACTGTTCGACGTATTGGGCATGGGCGTCACCCGTGGACCGTTGACCGGAATCTGGGGCAGTTGGGAAAACGCCAGCGGCGAGCAGATCCGCAACTTCCTGCACCGTTGGGAAAACAGCTACCTGAACCTGCTGCGCATGGGCCAGGGCTCGCTGCTCAAGCTGGTGATCATGGCCTGGTATTTCCAGCCGGCGTCCTGGGCCCATTGCGGTTACCCCGGTCCGCCGAAGATTTGATTCGCCGCCCTCCCATAAAAACAAGAGACGACCCTGATGCCCGTACCCGACCTGTTCCGCGACGGCATGGCCCGTGGCTGGAAAACCCACAATGGCGCCACCCTCGATAACGACCTGACCCTGGAAGCCGATGTGGTGATCATCGGCAGCGGTGCCGGCGGCGGCACCACTGCCGAAGTCCTCAGTGCCGCCGGCTACAAGGTGCTGCTGATCGAAGAAGGCCCGCTCAAGACCAGCAGCGACTTCAAGCTATTGGAGGACGAGGCCTACACCAGCCTGTACCAGGAGGGCATCGGTCGCATGAGCAAGGACGGCGCTATCACCATCCTGCAGGGCCGAGCCGTGGGCGGCACTACGCTGATCAACTGGACGTCCAGCTTCCGCACCCCGGACGCCACCCTCGCCCACTGGGCCAGCGAGTACGCCGTAAAGGGCCACAGCAGCGCCGAAATGGCGCCCTGGTTCGAAAAGATGGAACAACGCCTGGGCATCGCGCCCTGGGCCCTGCCACCCAACCCCAACAACGATGTGATCCGCAAAGGCTGCGAAAAGCTCGGTTACAGCTGGCATGTGATCCCGCGCAATGTGCGCGGCTGCTTCAACCTGGGCTATTGCGGGATGGGCTGCCCGGTCAACGCCAAGCAATCGATGCTGGTGACCACCATCCCGTCCACGCTGGAAAAAGGCGGCGAGCTGTTGTACCTGGCCCGCGCCGAGCGCCTCAAATACAGCGGCGACACCATCAGTAGCCTGGAATGTATGGCGATGGACGAGCGTTGCGTGGCGCCTACCGGACGCAAGATCACGGTGAAGGCCAAACATTACGTGCTCTCGGGCGGCGGCATCAACAGCCCCGCGCTGCTGATGCGCTCGGACGCGCCCGACCCGCACTCGCGGCTGGGCAAACGCACATTCCTGCACTTGGTGAACTTCTCCGCCGGGCTGTTCGACGAGGTGATCAACCCGTTCTACGGCGCGCCGCAGTCGATCTATTCCGACCATTTCCAGTGGCAGGACGGCACCACGGGGAAAATGTCGTACAAGCTGGAGGCGCCGCCCTTGCACCCGGCGCTGGCCAGCACCCTGCTCGGCGGTTACGGCACCCAGAACGCCCTGGACATGAGCCAATTGCCCAACACCCACGCGATGCTGGCACTGCTGCGCGACGGCTTCCACCCCGACAGCCCGGGCGGCAGCGTGGAGCTACGTGGCGATGGCACGCCGGTGCTCGACTACCAGGTGTCGGACTACGCCTGGAATGGCTTGCGTCGTGCCTTCCACAGCATGGCCGAGATCCAGTTCGCGGCGGGCGCCAAGTCGGTCAAGCCGTTGCATCACGATGCCCGCTACGTAAAAACCCTGGGCGAAGCGCGCACGCTGATTGAAGGCCTCAATCTGGAACTGCATCGCACCTGCCTGGGCAGCGCCCATGTGATGGGCGGTTGCGCCATGGGCGAAGACCCGAAAAATGCAGTGGCCGACAGCCTGGGGCGCCATCATCAGTTGCGCAACCTGTCGATCCACGATGGCTCTCTATTCCCCACCAGCATTGGGGCCAACCCACAATTATCGGTGTACGGTTTGACCGCCCAACTGGCGACAGCGTTGGCCGAACGTCTGAAAACAGCGTGAAAAAACACGGTATTCGCCGTGTCTATAGTGCTTTCTTCTGCATAAGTTGACTTTCCCGACCGGGACGGCTGCGATACCATCCGGTTCCCCAACGGACTCCGCCAGGACGACGCGATGAACCGAGTGTTGTACCCAGGTACCTTCGACCCGATTACCAAAGGCCATGGCGATCTGGTCGAACGTGCCTCACGCTTGTTCGACCATGTGATCATCGCGGTCGCGGCCAGCCCCAAGAAAAACCCGCTGTTTCCCCTGGAACAGCGTGTGGAGTTGGCGCGTGAGGTCACCAAACACCTGCCCAATGTGGAAGTCGTGGGCTTTTCCACACTGTTGGCGCATTTCGCCAAAGAGCAGAACGCCAATGTGTTCCTGCGCGGCCTGCGTGCAGTGTCGGACTTCGAGTACGAGTTCCAGTTGGCCAACATGAACCGCCAACTGGCGCCGGACGTGGAAAGCCTGTTCCTCACACCGTCGGAACGCTATTCGTTCATTTCCTCGACGTTGGTCCGTGAAATTGCCGCTTTGGGCGGAGATATCACCAAGTTCGTGCACCCGGCCGTGGCGGATGCACTGACCCTGCGCTTCAAGAAATAAGCCCCCAATCGGCGCCTGCTCGCACTGCGGGCGCCAATGCGGCACAATTGCGCGCATTAGTTTTCAGATGCCTTGGCGGACGGCCCTGGCAGGAGTTTCCATGTCCCTGATCATCACCGACGATTGCATCAACTGCGACGTCTGCGAACCCGAGTGCCCGAACGCCGCGATTTCCCAAGGCGAAGAGATCTACGTGATCGACCCCAACCTGTGCACCCAGTGCGTCGGCCACTACGACGAGCCTCAGTGCCAGCAAGTGTGCCCGGTGGATTGCATCCCGCTGGATGAAGCCCATCCAGAGACGCAAGAGCAACTGATGGAGAAGTACCGCAAGATTACCGGCAAGGCCTGACCCACCTTTAGCGCCTGTCATGACCTCATCGGGGGCAAGCCCCCTCCCACATTTGGATTGCGAACACTTTCACTGTGGGAGGGGGCTTGCCCCCGATGGCAATATCAGCAATCACCCATCAATCAGCTCTGGCACTTAGGGCAAAACACACTCGCCCGCTGTCCCAGCACCACATTGCGCAATTCGCTGCCGCAGGCCTTGCACGCCTCGCCGCCCCGGCCATAGACGAACAGTTCCTGCTGGAAATACCCCGGCTGCCCGTCGCCGCCGATAAAGTCGCGCAGCGTGGTGCCGCCACGCTCGATGGCCGCCGCCAGCACGCGCTTGATCTCGATCGCCAGCTTCAAATAACGCGCTCGCGAAATACCACCCGCCTCACGACGCGGATCGATCCCCGCCGCAAACAGCGCTTCCGTCGCGTAGATATTGCCCACACCCACCACCACCGCGTTGTCCATGATGAACGGCTTCACCGCCATCGACCGCCCACGGGACAGCTGGAACAGACGCTCGCCGTCAAACAGGTCGGTCAGCGGCTCCGGCCCCAGTCGGATCAGCAGTTCATGGTTGTGCGGGTCCTGGCTCCAGAGCATCGCGCCAAAACGCCGAGGATCGGTGTAGCGCAGGGCCAGGCCGGATTCGAGCTCGATATCCACATGTTCATGCTTGGCCGCCGGCATGCCGGCCTCTACCAGACGCAGGTTGCCCGACATGCCGAGGTGGCTGATCAAGGTGCCCACTTCGGCATTGATCAACAGGTACTTGGCCCGCCGCTCCACCAGCACGATGCGCTGCCCGGACAGGCGCACATCGAGGTCTTCCGGAATCGGCCAGCGCAGGCGCCGTTCGCGCACCACCACGCGGCTGACCCGCTGGCCTTCCAGGTGCGGCGCAATCCCGCGCCGGGTGGTTTCGACTTCTGGTAACTCGGGCATAGGTGCCTCTTTAAGGAAGGATCAGTGGGCGCCCAGTTCGCGGATCGACAATTTCATACTCTCGAAGTCGTAGTCCGACAGCCCCACGTAGTCCAGCACCAGGTGGCCGATGGTATTCCATTCATGGTCCACCGTCTGGCTGCCCAGTACACGGTAGGACGAGCAGATATGCTCGGCCATTTTCAGGATCGCCAGCAGGTTCTTGAGCTGCGGAGTGCGCGACGACTCATCGCTGAAGATCGCCAAGGCGTTGTGGTGGTTGGCGATGGCGTCGGTCACATGCTGCGGCAGGCGCCAGGATTTGGCGGTGTAGTAGCCGACCACGGCATGGTTGGTGTTGAACGCGTTGTTCTCGGTGTCGACCACGCGGCAATCGGGGCCGGCATTGGCATACGCCTGCTCCAGCACCGCCATGTAGTTGGGGAAGCGCTTGAGCATCAGCGGCACGCCACAGTCATGGAACAGACCCAGGGCATAGGCCTCGTCCACCGCCTGGGCGCCGGTGCGCTTGGCCAGGGTGAGGCAGGTCATGGCCACATCCTGGGCGGTGTCCCAGAAGCGGTTGAGGGTGACGATGGTGTCGTCGCTCATCTCGCCCTTGATCGACAACGCGTTGATCAGGTTGATGATCGAACGACTGCCCAACAGGTTCACTGCGCGCTGGATCGACGCGATCTTGTTGCTCAGGCCGTAATACGACGAGTTGACGATCTTCAGCAGTGCGCCCGACAGGCCCGGGTCCTGGGAGATCAGCCGCGCGATCACTTCCAGGTCCGGATCGGGCATGTATTGCTCCATCTGCAAATCCACCATGATTTGCGGCTGGGGCGGCACGCTGATGCCCTGCAGGGCCTGTTGGATCTGTTCGGCGGAAAGCTCTTGGGACATAAGTACATACTCTGGGCTAGGCGGCGATTCTAACCTCTAAGCAAACCTGACCGACACCCAAATGCCCGATTGAAACCGGACTAAATGTGGGAGGGGGCTTGCTGCCGATGGCATCACCGCCGTACGTCAGATACACCGCGCCGCCTGCATCGCGGGCAAGCCCACGCCCACATGAACCGCTTCGCAACAGGTATACTCCCGCTCTTTTTTCCGGAGCGACGTCATGTCCCTGCCAAGCCTGCGTCTCAAAGCCAACGCCGATCGTCGTTTGCGCAACGGCCACCTGTGGGTCTACAGCAACGAAATCGACGTGGCCGCCACCCCACTCCACGGTTTCCAGGCGGGTGACCAGGCCATCCTCGAAGCGGCCGGCGGCAAGACCCTGGGCATCGTGGCCATGAGCCCGAACAACCTGATCTGCGCCCGCCTGCTGTCGCGCGACATCAAGTTGCAGCTGGACAAGTCGCTGCTGGTGCACCGCCTGAACGTCGCCCTGTCCCTGCGTGACCGCCTGTTCGACAAGCCGTTCTACCGCCTGGTCTACGGCGACTCCGACCTGTTGCCGGGCCTGGTGGTCGACCGTTTCGGCGACATCCTGGTGGTGCAGATCGCCTCGGCGACCATGGAAGCCCATAAAGAAGACGTGATCGCTGCCTTGACCCAAGTGCTCAAGCCAAGCGGCATCCTGTTCAAGAACGACTCCGCCGCGCGCGATGCCGAAGGCCTCAACCGCTACGTCGAAACCGTGTTCGGCCTGGTGCCGGAGTGGGTAGCGCTGGAAGAAAACGGCGTGAAGTTCGAAGCCCCGGTAATCCAGGGCCAGAAAACCGGCTGGTTCTACGACCACCGCATGAACCGCGCCCGCCTGGCCCCGTATGCCAAGGGCAAGCGCGTGCTGGACCTGTACAGCTACATCGGTGGCTGGGGCGTGCAGGCTGCGGCCTTCGGCGCCAGTGAAGTGTTCTGCGTCGACGCCTCCGCCTTCGCCCTCGACGGCGTGGAGCGCAACGCCGCGCTGAACGGCTTTGCCGAGAAGATGACCTGCATCGAAGGCGACGTGTTTGAAGCCTTGAAAGAACTGAAAGCCAGCGAAGAACGCTTCGATGTGATCGTCGCCGACCCACCGGCCTTCATCAAACGAAAAAAAGACATGAAGAACGGCGAAGGCGCCTACCGCCGCCTCAACGAGCAAGCCATGCGCCTGCTCAGCAAGGACGGCATCCTGGTCAGCGCGTCGTGCTCCATGCACTTGCCGGAAGATGACCTGCAAAACATCCTGCTGACCAGCGCCCGTCACCTGGACCGTAATATCCAGATGCTCGAACGTGGTGGCCAGGGTCCGGATCATCCGGTGCATCCGGCGATTGCCGAGACGCGGTATATCAAGAGCATTACGTGCCGGTTGTTGCCGAATAGCTGATGCCGCTGGCCTGTAGGGGCCTCCGGGTTCCTACAGGCTTTCAGGAAGTTTCGCTCAAAACCAGGCTTTGACTTTCCTCTACTCAGACTTGATCCTCGACTCCCTCACGGAATCGAGGCTCGCCCATGTCGACGGCAATCACACAGGCTGAAAAACCTTTCATTGTTTTCTGGCTGATGACCATGACCCTGCTGGGCGTCTTCCCGCTTGACGTCGTGCTGCCTTCCTTTCCCGCCCTGGCGGAACACTTCTCCACCTCCACCACCCAGGTCGCCCGCTCGGTCAGCCTGTTCGCCATTGGCTTTTCCTGCGCCATGCTGTTGATCGGCCCGCTGTCCGACAGGATCGGCCGCAAGAAGCTGCTACTGGCCAGCATGCTCGTCGCAATCATGGGTGCGGCCGGGTGTTTAACCGCCAGCACGACCGCCCAATTCCTGTTCTTTCGCGTCATCCAGGCCATGGGTTGCGGCGGTTTCATACTGTCCCAAGCGTTGGTGCAGGACCTTTTCTTCGGCAGAGAACAAGAGCGGTTGCGGATCGCCATGGCTACGGCCGGGGGAATTTTCATTTCGGTTTCCCCGCTGCTGGGCGCGTGGCTGCAACTGCACGGGGGGTGGCAAGGCAGCTTCTATGTGTTTATAGCGCTCTGTGCAGCCACCCTGATCATGGCTCACCGGCTACTCCATGGCGGCTTGCCTCAAGCGGCACCAAGCCGCCAAAGCATGTTCAAGGCCTACACCAAGGTCTTCGCCAGCCGGCACTTCGCCAGCTATGCCACGATCTCCGCGATTACCTTCGCCTGTCATTTCTCGTTCATCGTTGTGTCACCGCTGATTTTCATGGACCAGTTGCAGCTGACGCCCCACGAATACTCGTTGACCCTGCTCCTCTACGGCGCCGCTTATGTACTGGGCGGTGTCAGTGCGGGCTTGTTGCACAAGCGACTACCGGCCGCGACCCAGATGGCCACCGGGCTGGTGCTGATCGCGATCTCGGGCATCGTCATGCTGGTCCTCGCCTATCAGTTCGGCTTATCAACCCCGACCGTGCTGGTGCCCATGCTGCTCTGCACAGCAGGCACGACCATCACCCGCCCCATTTCCAATTCCAAGGCCATGAGCTTGTTTCCGGACAATGCAGGGACGGCGGCCTCAGCGGTGGCGGCAGTGCTATTCATTGCCGGTGGTCTTATCAGTGCATTCATCAGCACCTTTACCCACCATCTGAGTACCGCGCTGGGTCTGTGCTTTCTGATGCTGAGCGCCGTCGCCCTGGCCCTGAACGCATGGGCGCGGCGTCACCCGCACGTCCCGTAGCCGCTATCTTCACGGTTTCGGTCATTCCCTCCCGCCGCCAGCGGTGTAGAATCGGCCTATTCATCGCCAGTCATCCCCCGGCGGGTTTATGAGCTCGAGGCCCAAGCAAGCGGCGATCCCGCGACGCGAGTGGCAACTTCCGGACACACGGCCATTTTTCGGGTGTTCCAGACGTCAATAGAAGCTCACTCCCTTTTGATACCGATTAGCCGCCCGGAGTGCTCCATGCCAGATTACCGCTCGAAAACATCCACCCACGGCCGCAACATGGCCGGCGCGCGCGCACTATGGCGTGCCACGGGGATGAAAGATGACGACTTCAAGAAGCCGATCATCGCGATTGCCAACTCGTTCACCCAGTTCGTACCCGGCCACGTCCATCTCAAGGACCTGGGCCAACTGGTCGCCCGCGAGATCGAACGCGCCGGTGGCGTCGCCAAGGAATTCAACACCATCGCCGTGGATGACGGCATCGCCATGGGCCATGACGGCATGCTGTATTCCCTGCCGAGCCGCGAGATCATCGCCGACTCCGTGGAATACATGGTCAACGCTCACTGCGCCGACGCCATCGTCTGCATCTCGAACTGCGACAAGATCACCCCTGGCATGCTGATGGCCGCCCTGCGCCTGAACATCCCGGTGATCTTCGTCTCCGGCGGCCCGATGGAAGCCGGCAAGACCAAACTCGCCTCCCACGGCCTCGACCTGGTCGACGCCATGGTCATCGCCGCCGATTCCAGCGCTTCTGACGAGAAGGTCGCGGAATACGAGCGCAGTGCTTGCCCAACCTGCGGCTCGTGCTCCGGCATGTTCACCGCCAACTCGATGAACTGCCTGGTGGAAGCCCTGGGCCTGGCCTTGCCGGGCAACGGCTCGACGCTGGCCACCCACAGCGACCGCGAGCAGCTGTTCCTGCAGGCCGGCCGCACCATCGTCGAGCTGTGCAAGCGTTACTACGGCGAGAACGATGAGTCGGTATTGCCGCGTAACATCGCCAACTTCAAGGCGTTCGAGAACGCCATGACCCTGGACATCGCCATGGGCGGTTCCACCAATACCATCCTGCACTTGCTGGCCGCGGCCCAGGAAGCCGAGATCGATTTCGACCTGCGCGACATCGACCGCCTGTCCCGTCACGTGCCGCAACTGTGCAAGGTCGCGCCGAACATCCAGAAGTACCATATGGAAGACGTGCACCGCGCCGGCGGAATCTTCTCGATCTTAGGCTCCCTGGCTCGTGGCGGCCTGCTGCACACCGATCTGCCGACCGTGCACAGTCCATCCATCGCCGAAGGCATCGCCAAGTGGGACATCACCCAGACTGACGACGAAGCCGTGCACACCTTCTTCAAGGCTGGCCCGGCCGGTATCCCGACGCAAACCGCGTTCAGCCAGTCGACCCGTTGGGACACCCTCGACGACGACCGTGAAAACGGCTGCATCCGCAGTGTCGAGCACGCCTACTCGAAAGAAGGCGGTTTGGCCGTGTTGTACGGCAACATCGCCCTGGATGGCTGCGTGGTGAAAACCGCCGGTGTGGATGAGTCGATCCATGTGTTCGAAGGCAACGCGAAGATCTTCGAAAGCCAGGACAGCGCCGTGCGCGGCATCCTCGCCGACGAAGTGAAGGAAGGCGACATCGTGATCATCCGCTACGAAGGCCCGAAAGGCGGCCCGGGCATGCAGGAGATGCTGTACCCGACGTCCTACCTGAAATCCAAGGGCCTGGGCAAAGCCTGCGCCTTGCTGACCGACGGCCGCTTCTCCGGCGGTACTTCGGGCCTGTCCATCGGCCACGCTTCGCCGGAAGCCGCTGCCGGTGGCGCAATTGGCCTGGTGCAGGACGGCGACAAGGTGCTGATCGACATTCCGAACCGCTCGATCAACCTGCTGATCAGCGACGAAGAACTGGCGGCACGCCGGGTCGAGCAGGACAAGAAAGGCTGGAAACCGGTGGAGAAGCGTCCGCGCAAAGTCACCACCGCATTGAAAGCCTATGCCCTGCTGGCCACCAGTGCCGACAAGGGCGCGGTGCGTAACAAGGCGATGCTCGACGGCCTGTAAGCCTCGCCCATGAAAATGCCCCGCCAAGTGCGGGGCATTTTTTTGCCTGGCGTTCTGACGCTGTAGTTTTTCATACGCCGGCCGATAACAGGCGCATCTGTATTCTCAAGGAAGTTACCCGCATGGATGCCCGCTTTACCGCTCTACGCCCAGCTGCATGGGCGCTTTCCCTATTGGCGTTGGCCGGTTGCAGCTCGCTGCAAAAGCCTCAGGTGGACCCAGGCCTGGCACTCTTCAACGAAGCCATGACACTGCCGGCGCTCGACTACACCATCCTGCGCAACGGCGACAGAGTCGCGTACTCCGTCGACTTGCAGCAAAACCCGATCTCTGTGCAGTTCGACGCCTACTGCACACAAGGTCCTGGAAGGATGTTCTACCCCACGCGCACGGGCCTGCGGGCTTTTACTCCCTCACCGGCAACAGGCGTCGACCTGCCAGCGGCACAGGCCCAACAACTGCAGCAAAGCGCTCAATTGCAGAGCGTATGCAAGGCACGCCCCCTGCCCGACTGGCGGGTGCTGCAAACCTCTGCCGATCAGGGCTGGCTGCTGATCGACCGTAACAGCGTGCAGCAGCAAGGCAGTCAGATATCCGTCTGGGCCGCAGAGGATTACCTGCACTATCAGGTCGCCAAGACCGCATCGTTGTTTACTCAACGGCAGGAGCGGCTGACCCTGGATTGCACACAACGCACCATTACGTTGATGAGCCAGTTCAACCTCGATGAAACGCGCCAGATGATCAACGGCGAAATCCGTCGACAATTCAAGCCGCAAGCCTTGGATCAAGCTTCCGGCGAACATGCCCAGCTCTTCAAGGCTCTGTGCCAGGCGCCGGTGGAGCTGGCCCGGTTACCCGCTTTCAAGGCGCGCCAGGCATTGCCACCCGCTGCCAGCGCAACCAATGCCAACCCAGCCGTACTGGCGGCCATCCGAGCGCTCGGCCTGCCTGCGCCAACCCGCACCCTGAGCGAGCTGGCCTACGACTATGACGCCGTGCTCTTCAACAACACCCGCGTGGGCGACCAGACCAAGCAGACATTCATCAGTGTCGACAAAGCATCGGGTCAGACGCTGGTACAAACACGCGACTCGGCACTTGGCTTTAACCAGGAGCTGACCTTCCAAGGCCTGTTTGATCTGGACAGCCAAGGTCTCGACCGCAAAACAGGCACTGACAAGGTGAAGACACGCCTCTTGGTTGGCCTGAGCTTTCAAGGCGATTGGCGTAACTTGCCCCTCGCCAGTGAGGTGAGCTACACCCAAACGTGGTCAAAATCCATCAACCCCGATGGCAGTCCTTCGCCGGAGAACAGCGAGCCAAGAACCGTGACCTGCAAGGTCGCTCGGGAAATCCCGGCCGCCACTCTGACCCCGGACCTGAAGGGGCAAGCAAAGGTACTCGACTGCGTTCAGATGAAAGGTTGGACTTACCAGGCAGCCTACCTGAGCGACTATGGGCTGTTCATCAAATTGGGTGAGAACGCGTTGGTTGCGCAATGGAACTGGCATTTGAAATCGGTGAAGTGACGCGCGATAGCGTGGGTTGTTTGATCCCATGAAAATGCCCCGCCACGTGCGGGGCATTTTTATTCCGGTTGCACTCAGAACTGTGGGGTGTAGGTCATGGTGAACATCACATTGCGCGGGTCGCCATAGTAGTTACTGCCCCAGTTCGCGTTGTACGCCGGGATGTAGTACTTCTTGTCGAACATATTGTTCAGGTTCGCCGCGACGGTGAATTCCTGGTTGATCTTGTAGGCCACCCGCGAATCCCACAGTGCATTGCCCGGCACGCTGAAGGTGCGATCGTAGGCGACGGTGCTGCTTTGCGCCGTTACGCCAGCGCCGACGCTGACCTTCTGCCAGTCCCCCGGCAACTGGTAATCGCCCCACACCTTGAGCAGGTGCTTGGGCGTCCAGGTGCTGAAGACCTTGCCTTCGTAGGTGTCGTCCTTGAGGAACTTGGTGGTGTTGTACGTGTAGCTGGAGACCAGTTGCAGACCCGGCAGCACTTCACCGCCCAATGTGGCTTCAAAACCCTGGCTGCGGACCTTGCCCGAGGCCACCGAGCAGTACCAGCCATTACAGTTCATCGGCCCTTGCAGGTCCTGGACGCCACGATTTTCCTGGTCGTAGCGGAAGATCGCGAATGAAGTGTTGAGGCGGCCATCGGCCAGTTCACCCTTGATGCCCAGCTCGTAGTTCTTGCCCTCGATAGGCTTGAGCAGAGATCCGGAGGTGGTCAGGTTGGTTTGCGGCTCGAACGCATCGGCGTAGCTGGCGTAGGCCGACCATTGATCGTTCAGGGCATAGACCAGGCCTGCATACGGCGTGACCTTGCCGGAGGTTTGCGTGGTGCTTTCCTCGGCAACGCCGTACACGCCCTGGCGGCCGTTCTGGCCAATATAGGAGTACTCATACCAACTGGTGCGCGCGCCGAGGATCAGCGTGAACGGGTCCAGCACCTTGACGCGCCAGGTGCCATAGATGCCTTTCTGACGGATGTCATACCAGCTCTTCGAGGCGTTCCCCGCCTGGAACAACTGGTATTTGTCGCGCTGCACACGGTTATGGTCGATGTTGAAAATATCCGCGCCATTCGTTGCCGCCCGCGCCCACTGGTCGTCGGTGGTGAGTTTGGAATAGTTGGCGCCCAGAACCATTTCCTGTTGGAAACCCAGGCCGTCGAACTTGCCGTTGACATACACATCCGCGCCGCGACTTTTGGTATTGAAGTCGGTCACCCAGTCGATGTAGCGCACATTGCCCGTGTCGCCGGGGTTGGGGACAGTATCCCACGTCGCCTGGTAGGTCGCGTCGTTGTGTTCGTCCATCGCCACCAGCGCGGCCTTCACCTTCCAGTCATCGTTGAAACGATGCTCCAGGTCGGCGAACACCTGGGTCTGGTTGTTGACGGCACGGTTCCAGCTGGCGCCGACAAAGGTCGAGCGCGGCAGGCCGATATCACTGCCATTGGCGTAGCGGGGCAGCGACATGAAGTTGGGGCGTGAGTGGCCTTTCTGGTTGCTGATGCCGACGCCCACGGTGGTGTCTGGCGTGAAGTCGTAGTCGACGGCGCCATAGACGGTCTGATTCCAGCCGCCCGCGTAGTCGACGAAGGAGTTGGTGGTGTCGTAATCCGCCACAAACCGGCCGCGCAAGGTGCCTTCCGGGTTGAGCGGGCCACCGGCATCGACTTGGGTGCCATAGTGGTCCCACGAGCCGGCCTTGGCGGTGATGGTCACTGTCGTTGCCTGCTGGCCACGCTTGCGCACCAGATTCATGGTGCCGCCGGGGCTGTTCGCGCCTTGCAGCAAGGCCGCCGGGCCGCGCAGGGTTTCGACGCGGTCATAGATCGCCATGTTTTCCGTGAGGTAGCTGCCCAGCGTATAGGTGTTACGCGGGATTCCCACGCCGTCGTATTGCAGCGTGCCGACTTCGAAACCACGGGAGAAGATGAACATGCCAGGGCCAGGAGATTTGGTCGCCGTCAGGCCGGGCGTGCGCTTGACCACGTCGGAGAGCTTCGTGGTGTTCTGGTCGTCCATCTGCTTGCGGGTCATGACGCTGACCGACTGCGGGATGTCCTTGAGTTTCTGCTCGCCCTTGCCGATGGTCACGGCACCCGTGGTGTAGGAGCCGGTGCCTTCGGTGGTGACGCCCAGGCGCTCGGCGCTGATGGTGGTGGCGCCGACTTCGAGGGCGCCACCGGCGTCCACACGCTTTTCCAGGGTAACGGTATCGGCATTGATAAACGCCGCACTCAACCCCGTGCCGCCGAGCAGTTGCCCCAAGGCTTCACGCTGCCCCAGGTTGCCCTTCACCCCCGGTGACACCACACCCTGGGTCAACTCACCATTCACCAGTACCTGCACCCGTGTCACTGCCGAAAATGCCGCCAGCGCACCGTCCAGGCTTTGCCCCGGAATATCGAATCGATAAGTCTGGGCCTGGGTGGTTTCGGCGGCCTGCAGATACAACGGCGCAGTGCCGCAGGCCATGGAAATAGCCAGTGCCAGCAAGGGCCGCGCGGCGAATCGGTGTGCCATGGATGGTGCTCCCCGGTGCAAAAAAGTCTGTGATCGGCGCCGCACTACTTGAGAGTGCTTACTATTTACGCCTCAGTGATCAAGGACGATGGCTTGCGGGGAAACCCTGAAAATATTTTGCAAAAGTTGCCGCTAAGAGGCTTTGCCTTCGCGCAACACCAGTAAATACGGGGTGTAGTGCTCAGCGCGCAGGTTGAGGGTGTATTCCAGCGCCTTGATCACGGCTTCCGGTTTGTCGATCTCGAACACGCCGGACACCACGCGATTGCGCAGCGCATCGCCCAGCACCAGGGTCTTGCCAGGCCAGTAGCGGTTCAACTCGCTGACCACTTCCGACAGCGGTTGTTGGCGGAACACCAGTTGTCGCTGGCGCCAGGCGAAACCGCTGGCCGCATCGAAACCGTGGGCCTCGGCAAGGTGCTGGCCCTGATATTCCACGGCCCGTCCCGGCTCCAGGTAGACCGGCTCACCGGCGCCCGCGCTGACCTGCACCTTGCCCTGCGCCACTTGCACCCGCGTCTGCGCATCCCGCCTTGCCACGCTGAACTGGGTGCCGACCACCGTCACCCAGCCCTCGCCGGACTGCACCACGAAGGGCCGCGCCGGGTCTTTGGTCACGCTGAAAAAACCTTCCCCGCGCAACAGACGAATCTGACGCTCACCGCTGCTCATGCGTACCTGAACGGCGCTGTCGGTATTGAGCTGCAACTGGGAGCCGTCCGCCAACTCGACTGTGCGCGTTTCGCCGGTGCCGGTGGCGTAGTCCGCGCGCAGGCGGTCGAGCCAGGGCGTGTTCTGCACGGTCAACCCAACCGCCAGCAGCACGGCAGCGGCATAAGCCCAACGCCGCGCGGGTTTGCGCCACGCGACCTGCTCGGCGCGGCGGATCAGCCGTGCCGGTTCACGCAAACCGCCGAGCATCGCCTGCACTTCCTGCCACGCGTCGTCCTGGGGCTGGCCCTGCCCGAGCCAGGCGGCAAAAGCGTCCATCTCGGCCGGGGTCACGTCCTCGGCCTGCAAGCGGAAGTACCAGGCGGACGCTTCTTCGAACAACGCGTCGGCAGTGGGTAACGCAGTCATGACCGACGTCCTTGTGTGTCGCAGGCGAGCCGCGTCTTGATGTAGGCACGGCATTCAATCAAGGCGCGGCGCAGTTGGTATTCCACGCTGCGCGGGCTGATCGACAGGCGTTCGCCAATCTCGCGGTAGGAAAGTTCGTCGACATGATAGAGCAGGAAGATCTGCCGAGTCGCCTCGGGCAACGCCAGGATTGCGTCCTGCATCAGTTGCTCCTGCTGGTAGGCGGCCAGTTGTTCGTCGGCACCGGGGTTGCCGCACGGCAGTTCTTCGCTGGGCTCGCCGGCATCCAGGCGCTCACGGCGGATGGCCTGGCGCTGGTGATCGCGCACCAGGTTGCTGGCGATGGTGAAGAGGAAGGCTGGCAGGTTGTCGATCTTCTCGCCGGAGTCCAGACGTGCCAGGCGCAGGAACGATTCCTGGGTCAGGTCGGCGGCCACCTGGGCGCTGCCGGTGCGGCGGGTGACGAAGGCTTCGAGGGCTTTCTTCTGCTCCGCGAACAGGCGCGCTATCTGCGAATTCCAGGAGGACACAGCACTACCTTGAGAAGAACGGAGGGTTCAGGAAGTGCGCACGCTAGCAGATGATGAGATTGGTTCGCAATTGATATCTATTTTTGCTGTGGCTTTTGGCCTGTCAATCAGATAGCTATCGGGGCAAGCCCCCTCCCACACTGACTGCATTCTCATGTTGGAACTCGGTCAACTGTGGGAGGGGGCTTGCCCCCGATTAAAGCCACCTCGGACTTACTGGATTTCATCAGGCTTGACGATCACCCAGTTCTTGTCCGCCGTCACCGGCAACCCTTCCTTGGCCTGCGCCGCCGCGTGCTTGGCGATCATGCCGTTCAACTGGGTCATGTATTTGTCCTTGCGGTTGATCCACAGGTGGATACCACCCTTGGCCACGTCCACGTCGTGAAACAGCATGTAGCCATCGCTGGTCGGGGTGTCGCCACCCACCAGTACCGGCTTTTTCCATTCGTCGATGTAGGTGAGGATCGCCGCGTGCTTGCCGGCCATCCAGGTCGCCGGGGTCCACAGGTAGGGCGTGAGTTCCAGGCCCAGGTTGGCCTTTTCGTCATACTTGCCGGCGGTGATCTGTTTGCGCGCGGTGGTCAGCTCGCCGGTCTTGCGGTCCTTGAGCAAGGTGGTCACGCCGATGACGTTCTCGGGCTTGACGTTGTAGCCGTACTTCGGATCGGCGGCGACCATGCGCACCAGCTCTTCGGAAGCGGCGGTCATCACATACACCTCGATGCCGTTTTCCATCAGTTTGTTGTATAGCTCGGCCTGGCCGGTGAAGACTTTCGGCGGTTGCACCTCGGACTTCTTAATGGCGTCGCCTTCGAAATAAGTGACGGGCACGGGCTTGCCGGAGGCCATCAGCTCATCGACCTGCACTTTGAGCTCCTTGAGGGTGAACCCCGAGAACACCTGGGCAACCCACGGGTAACAGACCATGTCGTCCACTTCGCAGAGGCGATAGTAGTAGCTGAACAGACTTTCCTTATGGTCGGCAGTGTCTTTGAACGGCATAAGCTTGAGCGACGGATCAAGGCTGTCGCGGGTAATCAGGCCCTTGTTTTCCATGTAGGGCAGCAGGGACTCTTCGAGGTCGTAGCGGTAGCTGGTGTTGTCCATGTCGAACACCGCGAAATTGCCCTTGTTGGCGTTGGCGGCGATCATTTTGTTCAGTTGCTCGGCGGCCGGGGCCGGCCAGTGTTTCAACTCGGTAGCGGCCATGGTTGGCCCGGCAAGGCCCAAGCACAGTGCGGCGGCAAACAATCTCGAAGCGAGCTTCATATGCGTTTCTCCCTGAGTGAAAAACATCGACGCTAACAAATCCCTGTGACAGTTATCGCCCGAGCACGACCGCTTGCGTCGTGAACGCGCCAAGGACATGTGCCTGAGCGTCAAGGGCTTATTCCAAAAACGACAGTCACCATTCCATATCGGTATTAAATCAATATATTTCAAGCTGTTAGGCTTTCCGGTTCGCAATCGCAGGCTCGCGCGATTGGCTGCCTTCTCAACGGAGCTTCAATGAATCTGCCCCTGATTCTCAACTTACTGGTGTTCGTGGCCCTGTTGCTGGGCCTGGCACAAACCCGTCGCACAAACTGGAGCCTCGCCAAGAAGGTGCTGTTTGCCCTTGTACTCGGCGTGGTGTTCGGCACCGTGCTGCACACGGTCTACGGTGACGGCAACCCGGTACTCAAGGCCTCCATCGGCTGGTTCGACCTGGTCGGCAACGGTTATGTGCAACTGCTGCAAATGATCGTGATCCCGCTGGTATTCGCGTCGATCCTCAGCGCCGTGGCACGCCTGCACAACGCCTCGTCCCTGGGCAAGATCAGCTTCCTGACCATCGGCACACTGCTGTTCACCACCGCGATTGCGGCGCTGATCGGCATCGCCCTGACCAACCTGTTCGGCCTCACCGCCGAAGGCCTGGTGGCCGGCACCCAGGAAATGGCGCGCCTGCAAGTGATCCAGAGCGATTACGCGGGCAAGGTCGCCGACCTGAATATCCCGCAACTGCTGCTGTCGTTCGTGCCGGCCAACCCGTTCGCCGACCTGGCCCGGGCCAAGCCGACCTCGATCATCAGCGTGGTGATTTTCGCCGCATTCCTGGGGGTTGCCGCACTGCAACTGCTCAAGGATGACGTGGAAAAGGGCCAGAAAGTCCTCAACGCCATCGACACCCTGCAAGCCTGGGTGATGCGCCTGGTGCGCCTGGTGATGAAGCTGACGCCGTATGGCGTATTGGCGCTGATGACCAAAGTGGTCGCCGGCTCCAACCTGCAAGACATCATCAAGCTCGGCAGTTTCGTGGTGGTGTCGTACCTGGCCCTGGGCCTGATGTTCGTGGTGCACGGCCTGCTGCTGTCCCTGGCCGGGATCAACCCGCTGCGCTTCTTCCGCAAGGTGTGGCCGGTGCTGACCTTTGCCTTCACCAGCCGCTCCAGCGCGGCGGCGATCCCGCTGAGCATTGAAGCGCAGACCCGTCGCCTGGGCATCCCGCAATCCATCGCTGGGTTTGCCGCCTCGTTCGGCGCGACCATCGGCCAGAACGGTTGCGCCGGCCTCTACCCGGCGATGTTGGCGGTGATGGTCGCGCCGACCGTGGGCATCAACCCGCTGGACCCGCTGTGGATCGCGACCCTGGTGGCGATTGTGACCTTGAGTTCGGCCGGTGTGGCCGGCGTGGGCGGCGGTGCGACCTTCGCCGCGCTGATCGTGCTGCCGGCCATGGGCTTGCCGGTGTCACTGGTGGCGCTGCTGATTTCCGTGGAGCCGCTGATCGACATGGGCCGTACGGCGTTGAACGTGAATGGCTCGATGACGGCGGGGGCGATTACCAGCCAGGTCATGGGGCAGACGGACAAGGCGTTGTTGAATGCGGATGAGCATGCGGAATTAGCGCAAGCCTGATAGATAGCAATCGGGGGCAAGCCCCCTCCCACACTTGACGGTCAAGATGTGGGAGGGGGCTTGCCCCCGATGCTTTTAAGCTTTTTCCCAGACTTCAAAGTTGTAAGCAGGCTTATCACCTTCAGCTGGATTCTCCAGATTGGAAACCAACTTCCACTGGCCCCGATCAAACTCCGGAAACCAGGCATCCCCCTCCGGGCTCAACGCCACCCGCGTCAAATACAGCCGATCCGCCTGCTCCAGCCCCTGCGCATACAACTGAGCACCGCCAATCAGCATCAGCTCGTCAACGCCTTGCGCCGTTGCCCATTCCTCAGCGCGCTCTAGCGCGGCCTCCAGAGACGGAAAAACTTCCGCACCTTCCAGCGCCAGATCGGTCTGACGGCTGACCACGATGTTCAAGCGCCCCGGCAACGGTCGGCCCAGGGAGTCCCAGGTCTTGCGCCCCATGATGATCGGCTTGCCGAGCGTGGTGGCCTTGAAATATTTGAAATCCCCCGGCAAATGCCAGGGCATGCTGTTGTCGACGCCGATCACACGGTTTTCACCGAGGGCTGCGATCAGGCTTAAAGGGAGAGTTTTTTTCATGGCGACGAGAATACCAGAGCCCCGAGCCAGGGGTTATGCTCCAGGCTCACAAACACGACAGGACAACGCGTGACTCCTTTGCACACACTCTGGCTGACAGAAACCGTGCGCCTGCGCGAAGAACACGCCGGCCCTCTGGAAGACCTGGAAGCCAGCCGCCTGGCCCGCACCGTCGGTGGCGACATGCCGACGCGCATCCAGCACCGCGCCCTGCACCTGGCCGAGCGCGATGGGCTCACGACCGCCCTCACCCGCTGGTTGCAAGGCGCACGTCTGGCGCTGGTGCTGCTGGCGGTCGTCGCGGTGATCAGCGGTGCGGGCCTGGCCTTTGCCGCGCTGGGCAACGGTCTGGTCCCGGTGAATGTGTTCTGGGCCTTGGGCAGCTTGCTCGGCTTGAACCTGATCCTGCTGATCAGTTGGGCCTTGGGCCTGCTGTTTGCCGGTGAACACAGCGCCAGCCTGGGGCGACTGTGGTTATGGCTCAGCGAAAAACTCGCCCGTGACGCGAAGGCTGCGCAGCTGGCGCCCGCACTGCTGCTATTGTTGCAACGGCAGAAACTCAATCGCTGGGCCGTAGGTGTGCTGGTCAATAGCCTGTGGTTGCTGGCGTTGCTCAGCGCCCTGGTGATTCTGCTGACACTACTCGCCACCCGCCGCTACGGCTTCGTGTGGGAAACCACCATTCTCGGCGCCGACACCTTCGTCGCCGTCACCCAGGCCCTCGGCGCCCTGCCCGCCCTGCTGGGCTTCAATGTGCCGACTGTCGAGATGATCCGCGCCAGCGGCGATTCCGCGCTGAATATCGAAAGCGCCCGCCAGGCCTGGGCCGCATGGCTGGTGGGCGTGCTGCTGGTCTATGGCCTGTTGCCCCGCTTGATCCTTGCCCTGCTCTGCCTGTGGCGCTGGAAACGTGGACGCGCCGCCCTGCGCCTGGACCTCAACCTGCCCGGCTACAGCCAATTGCGCGAGCGCCTGATGCCGAGCAGTGAGCGCCTCGGGGTCAACGATGCCGCCCCCGAACAACTGCATCACGTCAGCGGCGGCGTCAGCGAACTGCAAAGCGACGGCGCGCTGCTGGTGGCCATCGAACTGGACGACCAGCGCCCCTGGCCGCCCAAACTGCCGCACAACGTGAAGAACGCCGGGATCCTCGACAGCCGCGAATCGCGCAACAAACTGCTGGAACAACTCACGCGCTTCCCGCCCGCACGCCTGGCCATCGCCTGCGACCCGCGCCGCTCGCCGGATCGCGGCAGCCTGGCGCTGATCGCCGAACTCGCCCGCAGCGCCACCGCCACCCGCGTGTGGCTGCTGCAAGCGCCGCCCGGCCAGGCCCTCGATGCCGAGCGCCTGGGCGACTGGCACACCGCGCTGCAACAGCTTGAATTGCCCTTTGCCGACTGCGCACCGCTGAACTGGCTGGAGACCGGTCATGACTAAGCCCCTGAAACTCGCCGTGGTTGGCCACACCAATGTCGGCAAGACGTCGCTGCTGCGCACCCTTACGCGAGATGTGGGCTTCGGCGAAGTGTCCCATCGTCCCAGTACCACACGGCATGTGGAAGGCGCACGCTTGTCGGTGGACGGCGAAGCCCTGCTGGAGCTGTACGACACCCCCGGCCTGGAAGACGCCATCGCCCTGCTCGATTACCTGGAGCGCCTGGATCGCCCCGGCGAACGCCTCGACGGCCCGGCCCGCCTGGCGCGGTTCCTGGAAGGCAGCGAAGCGCGCCAGCGTTTCGAACAGGAAGCCAAGGTGCTGCGCCAACTCCTGGCCTCCGACGCCGGCCTGTATGTGATCGACGCCCGCGAGCCGGTACTGGCCAAATACCGCGACGAGCTGCAAGTGCTGGCCAGTTGCGGCAAGCCGTTGCTGCCGGTGCTCAACTTTGTCAGCAGCAGCGACCACCGCGAGCCGGACTGGCGCGAAGCCCTGGCTCGGCTTGGCCTGCACGCGCTGGTGCGCTTCGACAGCGTGGCACCGCCGGAAGACGGCGAGCGGCGCCTGTATGAAAGCCTCGCCCTGCTGCTGGAAAACGCACGGCCGCAATTGGAACGGCTGATCCTGGATCAAGGGGCGCAGCGCCAGGCCCGCCAGCAAAGCGCCGCCCGGCTGATCGCCGAACTGCTGATCGACTGCGCCGCCTGCCGCCGTAGCGTGGTCACCGAAGATGAACAACACGCCATCGGCGACCTGCGCAAAGCCGTGCGCCAACGCGAACAAAAGTGTGTGGAAGCGCTGCTCAAGCTGTTCGGCTTCCGCCCGCAGGATGCCGCCGCCAGTGACTTGCCGCTGCTGGACGGGCGCTGGGGCGACGACCTGTTCAACCCGGAAACTCTCAAGCAACTCGGCGTGCGCGTCGGTGGCGGAATCGCCGCAGGCGCAGCGGCGGGTGCCGGTGTGGATCTGTTGGTCGGCGGCCTGACCTTGGGCGCCGCCGCCCTGGCCGGCGCCATTGCCGGTGGCGCGCTGCAAACCGCACGCAGCTATGGCAGCCGGCTGCTGGGCAAGATCAAAGGCCAGCGCGAGCTGACCGTGGACGACAGCGTATTGCGCCTGCTCGCCCTGCGCCAACGCCAGTTGCTCAAGGCTCTGGACCTGCGCGGCCATGCGGCGATGCACAGCATCAAGGTCGACACGCCCCAGGACAAGACCTGGCGCGAGGGCAAGTTGCCGGATGCATTGCACAAAGCCCGCGCCCACCCGCAGTGGTCGTCGCTCAACCCTCACCCCAAGCTCAGCCAGGCTGAGCGCCAGGAACAGATCGAAGCACTGGCCCGGCGCCTCGACGAAACCTAAGCCGCCAGCACCTGCCGCGCCTTGGCCTTGAGTACCTCGAGGTCGAGCACCGGCACGTGCATTGCCTTGGCCTGCTCGTCCCAATGACGCATGCGCAGGCTGATCTCGCAGAGCGGATCTTGTTCAAACGCCTGCGCCTCTTCCTGAGTCATTACACCGCCCTGGTACCCGAGCGTACGGCGGCTGGCTTCGCTCAGGCGGGCGTAATAACCCGGCTGGCTGAAGGTCAGGTAGCGCTTGGCTTGCACGTGATACTCCACCAGTTTGGCCATGCGCTCGCTGAAGCCTGCACGACGCAAGTAATCGGCGCCGAACTGCTCATGACTGACCACGCCATAGCCGCCCATGTTTTCGCCGCCATCGCCGCACAAGTGCCCGATATCGTGGAAAAACGCCGCCAGCACCACTTCATCATCGAAGCCTTCGGCCATGGCCAACTGTGCGGCCTGGGACATGTGCTCGATCTGCGACACCGGCTCGCCGATGTAATCCGCCGTGCCGTGCTGTTCGTACAAGCCGAAGACTTCGGCGATGGTCTGTTCCGGGTTGATCACGCCGCCCCCCACAAGGTTGTGATATTTCGCTCAGCCATTGCCGGCCCCACGCTCATGCCCACACCGGTGTGCATCAACGCCGCGCTCACACCCGGCGCCGCCCGCAGGAACGAAAACGGCGCCGGCCCGCGTGAGCCGTACACGCCCTGCCAGCGCTCCACGACCTGGATCTTGCAGCCCAGGGTCTGCTCGGCCAGCGCGATCATCCAGTCATCGACCTGCTCGGCATTGAACGGCGATGCATCGCTGCCGTAGTCATGGGAGTCACCGATGATCAGTTCGCCATGGGGCGTCGGGCTGATCAGCAAATGGATACCGTGCTCATGCAGGTGCGGTGCCTCCCGCAGGATTTGCGCCTGCACCGGCGCGGCTTCCGGCAGGTCGGCAAAGGCACCGTAATGCACGCAGCTCAAGCCGGTGAGCAACGCGTGTTGCAGGTTCAGGTTCACCGCTGGCCGCGCGCGCAGCATTTGCAGGCGGCAGATGCTCGGGTTGAGTTCGGCCATCGCTTCGGCCAGCAGGGTCTGGTAGTCGTGGCCGGAGCACACGATGATCTGTTCAGCGCGAAAGCTGCCTGCCGTGCTGTGCAACTGGCCCGGTTCGACGTCGCGCACCAGCGTAGAGAAGTAGAACTGCACCTTCAGCTCTTGCGCCAGGTAGTTGATCAGCGCCGGGATCGCTTCGCGCGAATACAGTTGCTGATCGTCCTTGCCATGCAACGCAGCGCGGTGATGGCGGAACTGGCCGCCGTACAGGTCCTTCATCGCTGCGCCTTGCAGCAGGTCGACGTTGTAGCCGTGTTCCTGCGCACGGCCAGCGCAGAACGCTTCCAACAGATGCTCTTCGGCTTCGGTGCGGGCGAACAGGTAGGCGCCGTTGCGCTTGAGTTGCAGCCCTGCGACCTGCGCCCAATGGCCCCAGATCTCACGGCTTTCGCGTGCCAGGTCGAGCATCGGCCCCGGTGGTTGGCCGGTCACCAGCGCCTGGCCGAAGTTGCGCACCGAAGCGCCCAAGGGCGTGGCGCTGCGTTCGAACACCTTGACCTTGAGGCCGCGTTTGGCGGCGGCGTAGGCGTGGGACAGGCCGAGGATGCCGGCACCGATGATCAGCAGGTCGCTGTGGTGTGTCATATCGTAATGTCCTGTTTTGCAGACCGCCATCGGGGGCAAGCCCCCTCCCACAGTTCGATTAGTGTGGGAGGGGGCTTGCCCCCGATGAGGCCAGTAGCCCCAACGAAAAACCTTACTGCCCTGCCACTTTCTCCGACTTGCCGTCATAGCGCTTGCGCCACTCGGTCAAGATGCTGTCGCGGTTCTTCGACGCCCAGGCAAAGTCGTTCTTGATCAAACGCTGCTCGTAGTCGGCCGGCAATTCGGTCTGCGGCTTGGCGATACCTGGCTGGGCGAGCACGGCAAAGTTGTCCTTGTACAGCTCCATGGCCGCCGGGCTGGCGGAGAAGTCGGCGAGCTTCTGCGCGGCGTCCTTGTGCGCGGTGCCTTTGATCACGGCGGTGGCTTCGATGTCCCAGCCCAGGCCTTCCTTCGGCAGGATGATGTCCAACGGCGCGCCCTGGCGTTTCAGCTGTACGGCCGGGTATTCAAACGAAATGCCGATCGGGAATTCACCGGAAGCCGCCAGCTTGCACGGCTTGGACCCGGAGTGAACGTACTGACCGATGTTCTGGTGCAGGTCGTCCATGTACTGCCAGCCTTGCTTTTCGCCGAAGGTCTGCAGCCAGGCGCTGACGTCAAGGAAACCGGTGCCGGACGAGGCCGGGTTGGGCATGACGATCTTGCCCTTGTACTCAGGCCTGGTCAGGTCCTGCCAGCTCACCGGCTTGGTCAGGCCCTGTTTCTCGGCTTCAACGGTGTTGAAGCAGATGGTCGCCGCCCACACGTCCATGCCGACCCACGCCGGTGGGTTGGCGGCATCGCGATAGTTCTTGCCGATCTTGTCCAGGTCTTTGGGCGCGTAGTTGTCCAGCATGCCTTGCTGGTCGAGGATCGCCAGGCTGGAGGCGGCCAGGCCCCACACTGCGTCGGCTTGCGGGCGGTCTTTCTCGGCCAGCAGCTTGGCGGTGATGATGCCGGTGGAGTCACGCACCCATTTGATTTCGACGTCGGGGTTAGCCTGTTCGAAGGCCTTTTTGTAGGTCTTCAATTGCTCGGCTTCGAGGGCCGTGTACACGGTCAACTCGGTTTTTGCGGCAAAGGCATTCACGCTGAATGCCGTGAGTACCGCCGCGACCAGCGCCAGGGGCTTGAACATGGAACACCTCCTTCAGGATTATTGCCCGGGCGCGGTCTGGCGCCAGGCTTGGGAGCGGCGCAACGCGCCACGTGAAGCCCACGCCAGCAGCAGCGAAACGCCGGCCGAAGTGAACAGGATCAGGGTCGACATGGCCGCCGCACCGCCCACGTTGCCGGCGTCGTCCATGTTCAGCACGGCAACAGCGGCGAGGATGGTGTCGGGGCTGTAGAGGAAGATCGCGGCGGACACGGTGGTCATCGCCGACACAAACAGATAGCGCACGATGTCCAGCAGCGCCGGCAGGCAGATCGGCACCGTCACCTTCAAGTAATGCCGGTACAGCGGCGCCTTGAGGGACAGCGCGGCGGCTTCGAACTCGGCGTCGAGCTGGCGCAGTGCGGTGGTCGCGGTCATCTGTGCAGTGGTCAAATAATGCGCAATGGTGCACACCACCAGCAGGGTCATGGTTCCGTAGAACACATGCAGCGGATTGCCGTTGAGGTTGAAAAAGAACACGTAGCCCAGGCCCAGCACCAGGCCCGGCACGGCCATCGGCACGAAGCTGAGCATGCGCAGGGCCAGGTTGAGGCCCTTCTGGCCCTTGGTTTTTTCCATCAGGTAGGCGCCGGTGAAGATCAGCACGCTGCCGATCAACGCGGTGCACAGGGCCAGGGTCAGGCTGTTGCGGTAAGCCAGCCAACCGCCGCCGGCTGTGTCCTCGAACTGGTAATGGTTGAGGGACAGCGACAGGTTGTACGGCCAGAATTTCACCAGCGAGGAATACACCGCCATGCCGAACACCAACAGCAATACCGCACAGATCAGCAGCACGATGGCCAGGTAGCAGGCGTCTCGCAAGGCCGACGGCACCGGTTGAAACACTTGCGCACGGCCGCTCATGGAGTCGCCGTGACGGCGGCGCAGCCAGGCATCCACCCCAAAGCTGAACAACGCCGGCAACAGCAACACCATGCCGATCAGCGCACCGCGCCCGAACTGCTGCTGGCCGACCACCGCCTTGTAGGCCTCCAGGGCCAGCACCTGATAATCGCCACCCGCCACCACGGGCACACCGAAGTCGGTGATGGTCAGGGTGAACACCAGGCAAAACGCGGCGAACACCGCCTGGCGCGTGACCGGCCAGGTGATGCTGCGAAACGCCCGGGCCGGGCTGGCGCCCATGCTGGAGGCGGCATCGAACAGGCGTGCATCCGCCAGGGACAGCGCCGACAGCAGAATCATCAAGGCATGTGGGAAGGTGTAGATCACCTCCCCCAGCACAATGCCCCAGAAACCGTAGATGTTCTCCGAAAGCAGCCCGCGCAGCATGCCCTGGTTGCCAAACAGATAGACCAGCGCAATGCCCGGCAGCATCGACGGCGCCATCAGCGGCAGCAGTGACATACCGCGCCAGATCGCCTTGCCGGGAATCAAGGTGCGTTGCAGGGCGTAGGCAAACAGGTAGGCCAGCGGTACGACGATGGCCGCCACGCTCAGGGACACTTTCAGGCTATTGCCCAGCAGCCAATGGAAGTTGGCGCTGGTCACCAGCTCCCGCGCCGCCACCAGGCCACCGCCCTGCCCGGCCTCGCTGCTGAAACCGCGCCAGAAGATCGCCAGCAACGGCATCAATACAGCGAGGCCCAGCAGCAACAGCCACAGCAGTTTGCCGCCGACGACGAAAATTCTGTCGCCGGTTTCGGTGCGGGATACCTGGCGTGGCAGTGTCATCACAGCAGCCATCTCAGGCAAACACCTGCAGGCTGCGCGGCGGCAAGGCCACCCAGATGTCCTGTGCGCCCAGGCGCGGCATGGCTTCCGGGGCCAGTTCGGCGAGCAGCGGGTGGCCGGGCAATTGCTCCAGTTCAAAGCTCATACGGCAGCGATTGCCGAGGAAGGTGATCTCGCGCACCTTGGCCGGGAACAGGTTTTCTTCATGCACCGCCGGGTTGACGCTGATCGCCTCCGGACGGCAGAACAGGCGGCCGGACTTGGCCATGCCGGCATCGTCGGCCAGGCGCATGTTCATCCCGCCGACCTGGGCGTGACTGGCACTGTTGCGGCTGAACGGCAGCCAATTGCCCTGGCCGACAAACTCCGCCACGAACGGCGTGGCCGGACGGTCGTAGATCTCCTGGGGCGTGGCGTATTGCTCGACCTTGCCGTTGTTCATCACGGCGATGCGGTCGGCCATCAGCATCGCTTCATCCTGATTGTGGGTGACCATCAGCGTGGTAATGCCCAGGCACCGTTGCAGTTGGCGCAGCTCGGTGCACAGATGCTCACGCACGCGGGCGTCGAGGGCCGACATCGGTTCATCCAGCAACAACAACGAAGGCGCGGGCGCCAAGGCACGGGCCAAAGCGACGCGTTGCTGCTGGCCGCCAGACAGCTGGCCGGGGTATTTCTTTTCACTGCCGACCAGGCCGACCAGTTCAAGCATCTGGCCAACACGCTGGCGCACTTCATCACGACCGCTGCCGGTGAGGCCGTAGCCGATGTTCGCTTCGACAGTGAGGTTGGGAAACAACGCGTAGGACTGGAACAGAATGCCGTAGTCCCGCGCCTGAGGCGGCAGCAGGGAAACGTCACGGCTGCCCAGGTAAAGCTCGCCGCTGTCCTGGCGTTCCAGGCCGGCGATGCAGCGCAGCAAGGTGGTCTTGCCGCAACCGGACGGGCCCAGCAGGCACACCAGCTCGCCAGCGGCGACGTCCAGGGACACGTTGTCCAGCGCGGTAAAGGCGCCGAAGCGTTTCTGGATACCCCGCACCTTCATGGGCGCACCGGGTTGGGTCAGGGCTGTGTTCATGCAAGGCACCTCATCGAACGGATGAAGGCCATGCTAGGGGGGCAATGCGTCCCTGATGTGGCAGAAAGGCAAAACCCGGTGATAGTGGTATTCGTGGATTTGGGTAGGCAATATTTCTTCCGGAGAACCTAAATAACGCCACACCAGTAAGATCACGAAACAGAAGCTGAATCACTGGACACGACTTACCGCTGTTTACTGACACCCAAACCAGCTACGATCCAGCATCAATCGCTTTTGAAGTGGACTCAAAAATGATAAAAAACGTTGACAGGGTAGTCTCAATAATCAGTTTACTTGTCGGTCTCTCCAGCGTCGCCATCAGCATATATCTGACATCTCCAGAGAGTAACGCAAATATCGTTTCACTCTCTGGATGGATCGCGTCTGCGGTTATTACCCTAGCCCTAAGCATCACAGCATTTAGAGCTCTAGAAAAATTTGAGGACGATTTAATTCTTGCCAAAGACGAGGCAATAAAATTCAAAAACGAATCCATGAAATATCAGAACGACCTAATCTCCCAATAAAACGATCTCGTTTCTTATAGAAATATTTCAAACTCTCTTTCCTCAATGATAAATCCAGAGCCTCTAAAAGACACAATCAGAAATAAACTTGCAGCTCACTTAGAGAGCCAAGCGGAACGGAGGGACGAGCGATGAACATCAACTTCAAAGATTTTAAATATTACCCGATAATTCGTACACGGCAAGCTGAGCTCAGCGGTTATTCGCATCTTGACGAAAAATCTAAAGACAGCCTTACTCCGGTGATAATTTTAGGGAAATGGCGTAACTCTGACGGATGTGAAAAAGCCATTGCAAAAATCACTGAATGTGTAGGTCAGCGAAACTATATTCTAGACCTTACTAGAGAAATCCAGCATCAAAACCAAGCCGTAAGAGACCTCATGAATCCTGAGGATAATTTTAAAAGCTGGATTAGTTTTGTTGAAAAAAATGAGAACATTATTCCTACTGTACAATTCACACCAGGAGCAAAGGGCCGTGAAATTGTCAGGCAGGCACTTAATTTAGAGCGTCTACAACGCCCTCCTGTATTCCGAATTAAAGACTTTAAAACAGATTTAGAACACACTCTAAACTCCTTGTATGCTCTGGAGCAACCCGAAAAATCTCTAATAATTATAGATGCCGGATTCATTAGAGACATATCAACAAAAAACATCAAACCTGGGGTACTGGAAAGCATATTAAAAACAATAAACACAATAGTTGAAGAAGTACCAGAAGTCCCACGAGTACTAGCTGGCACTAGTTTCCCAAGATCAGTAACACCTTTCTTAAATGAAAAAAGCGAAACATCAGGGAAAATAGATATTTTAGAAAATCTATTATTCGAAGAAATTGGCTCAGATATAGTAATTTATGGGGATCATGCATCCATACATTCAGTGGTTTACGATGACCTTGGGGGAGTATTTCTGCCTCGATTAGATATACCTAGCGACGGATTTTGGTTTTTCGAGCGCCGCCCTCGGACCAAAGGTGAAGGTTTCATAGATGCAGCGGCAGTGCTATTAAGAGAACACCCTGAAATTGCCGAAAGCGAAAGCTGGGGCGCACAGATGTTAAAGAATACAGTTAGCCGAGTCGGCGATACAATAAATGCACCGGTGACGGCAATTTCCGTCCGAGTAAATCTACATATAAACTATCAACTGGAACGCCTTAAGGTTGGCGTTCCAGAAAATGAAGACGATTGGATCTTCTAGTATTAGGAAGGAACCAATACAAAACGGGGGATATTTTCAGGAATGTCCCCTTTTGGGAAAAACCTAGATAGGTTTATTTCTCGCCGCTCAACATTCGCACCCAACGCTCTTGGGCATTTAAATAGTTCCTCCATCTCTTTTCGCCGAACCTTTGAACGGCTAAGGTTATCCATTTCATTAGGAGAGACGACGCCATCAGAGCATGTAGCGAAAAACAGAGAACTCGTTTTTTCATACCTGAGCTTTATTGCCCTAAGCATAAAATCTCTAATTATTGAAATCGGTATATCTAAAGCTAACGCAGTCAAATTCTCACGAGAAAGCCTTGAAAGATACGTATATTTCTTGTGAGCTCTTACTAAATCTATTAATTCAGACTTCAAAAGAAAATCACACAAGAAACCAACATCTCGTACCCGGTCAAGTCTTCCTGGACGTATTACTTGAAGCCGGACCTTACCATTGAGATCTAATGACGCCTTCCAAACACCTATTTTTTCATTACTTTGCAATGCATGCTCAACAAACTTTTCAGACACAACCAAAATTAGCTTGTCGAACCTTGATGAGTAGTCCGAAACCTGCCCCTCTAATCTACGAAGCGTATCTAAGTCACTTTTGATCTCGAAAGCATGGAGATTTCCATTAACCACCGCCAAATCAGCACGTCGAGCTCCATGAGAAAAAACCATCTCATTTATAAGTACCGCGCCATCACTATTAACCTTGGTCTGAATTTTCGCGATGACTGCAGCTTTAATCATCTGCTCATTCAACATATATAAACCATAATAAAGTTATAAAAACACACGATCAGCATTCACGTACCAAAATAACACAGCCCGGCCATTCGGTAACGACAGAAAATCTGGCCGCCTTGAGAGCGCAATTGACTCCCAAACCTCAGCAGACATCCATAAATTTGAGCATATAGCCGACTGATTTTCATCTTCAACATCCTGACATTTCCTGCGCCAGCCCCAGAAAAGCCGCCGGCAGGCGAGCACTTTTCCGTTCTTTGAGGCAGTACAGATACTCCGGAATCTGCGGCGCGTTCTCGATGGTCAGCACGCGCAATTGCGGGTCATGGGGCACTTCCTGGCGGGCAATGATGCTGATGCCGATGTTGCGCAGCACCGCTTCACGAATCGACTCGCGGCTGCCGATTTCCAGCAGCGGTCCGAAGCTCACACCTGCGCTCTGCAACAGTTCTTCGGTCAAACGTCGCGTGGTAGAGCCCGCTTCACGCATCAACAGCGTGTGCCCGGCCAACGCGTTGAGCGGCACATGGTCGAGCTTGGCCAACGGATGGTTGCGGTGCACCGCCAGCACCAACGGGTCGGTGCCCAGAACACGGCGAATCAGGCGTGGGTCTTCCAGCAGTTGCGAGGAGGCGGCAACGTCGACGCGGTAATCGTCCAAGGCTTCTAGCACTTGTTGGGAGTTGCCGATTTCCACCGACACTTCCACCTGCGGCAGGCGTTCGCGAAAGGCTTTGACCAGGTCGAGGATGTAGTACGGCGCCGTCGCGGCAATCCTCAGTGCGCCTTGGACCTGGCCGTTGTTGCGCAGGAAAAACTCGATATCCGCTTCCTGCTGCAACAGCGCCTTGACCATCGGCAGCAGCCGCGCGCCCTCGTCGCTGACGGTGAGGCGACGCCCGCCACGGTAGAACAATTCAATGCCGTATTGGCTTTCCAGATTGCGGATCTGGGTGGTGACCGTGGGTTGGCTCAGGCCGAGTTTTTTCGCCGCCTGGGTAATGCTGCCCAGGCGGGCGACCATATAAAACGCCTTCAACTCGGCACTCAGCACACCACCCTCTCATCGTCTATTTGCGCAACAGGCGCAGGCCATTGAACACCACCAGCAAGCTCACGCCCATGTCGGCGAACACCGCCATCCACATCGTGGCCATGCCCAGGAAGGTGACCGCGAGGAAGATCGCCTTGATCACCAGCGCCAGGGCGATGTTCTGCTTGAGGATACTCGACGTTTGCCGCGACAGACGAATGAAAGCCGGAATCTTGCGCAGGTCATCGTCCATCAAGGCCACATCAGCAGTCTCGATAGCCGTGTCGGTACCCGCTGCAGCCATGGCAAAGCCGATCTCGGCGCGGGCCAGGGCCGGGGCGTCGTTGATGCCGTCGCCGACCATGCCCACGCGGTGGCCTTGGCCGTAGAGGGTTTCGATGGCTTGCAGCTTGTCGGTCGGCAACAGGTCGCCCTGGGCCTGGTCGATGCCAACCTGCGCGGCAATCGCCTGGGCGGTGTGGGTGTTGTCACCGGTAAGCATCAAAGTCTTGATGCCCAGTTCGTGCAACTGCTGGATGGCTTCGCGGCTGCTGTCCTTGACCGTGTCGGCCACGGCGAACAGCGCCAGTGGGCCGGACTTGTCGAGCAGCAGCACCACGGACTTACCTTGTTTCTCCAGGGCGAAGAGTTTTTCTTCCAGCACCGGCGAGCACAGGCCCAGGTCTTCCACCAGGCGGTGGTTGCCCAAATGGTAGGTTTCGCCGTTGATCTCGCCGCGCACGCCGCGACCGGCCAGGGCGGCAAAGTTATCCACAACGTGGGTAGGCAGATTTTTATCCACAGCCGCATTGGCGATCGCCAGCGACACCGGGTGATCGGAACGCCCAGCCAGGCTGGCGGCCAATGCCGGTGCGCTGTCTTCGACGTTGGGGAATAGCGCCAGGTAATCGGTTTGCACCGGTTTACCGTGGGTAATGGTGCCGGTCTTGTCGAGAGCCAGGTAATCGAGCTTGTAACCGCCCTCCAGGTACACGCCGCCCTTGATCAGGATGCCTTTGCGCGCTGCCGCCGCGAGGCCGCTGACGATAGTCACCGGGGTGGAAATCACCAGTGCACACGGGCAGGCGACCACCAGCAGCACCAGGGCGCGGTAGATCCAGTCGAACCAGGCGCCGGCCATGAACAACGGCGGAATCACCGCCACGCCCAGGGCAAACAGGAACACCGCCGGGGTGTAGATTTTCGAGAAGCTGTCGACGAAGCGCTGGGTCGGTGCCCGTGCGCCCTGGGCCTGCTCCACCGCGTGAATGATGCGCGCCAGGGTGGAGTTGTTGGCGGCGGCAGTGACTTTATATTCCAGGGAGCCAGCCTGGTTGATGGTGCCGGCGAAGACTTTGTCGCCCACGGTCTTTTCAATCGGCAGGCTTTCACCAGTGATCGGCGCCTGGTCGATGGTGGATTGGCCAGCGGTGACTTCGCCGTCCAGGCCGATGCGCTCGCCAGGCTTTACCCGCACGATGGCGCCAAGATCGATACTCTTGACCTCTTGCTCAGCCCACGAACCATCAGCCTGTTGCACGGTGGCCTGCTCGGGCGTCATCTGCATCAAGCCGCTGATGGCATTGCGCGCACGGTCCAGGGATTTGGCTTCGATCAACTCGGCCACGGTGAACAGGAACATCACCATCGCCGCTTCCGGCCACTGGCCGATCAGGATCGCACCGGTTACCGCGATGCTCATCAGGGCATTGATGTTCAGGTTGAGGTTTTTCAGGGCAATCCAGCCCTTCTTATAGGTGGTGAGCCCGCCACTGAGGATCGACACCAGCGCGACGATGGCAATCACCCAGGTCGGCGCGGCGCTGGTGAAGTGCAGCACTTCGGCGCCCAACGCGCCGATGCCGGACAACGCCAGCGGCCACCAGTGTTTCTTGGCGGGCGGTTCGGCGGCGGGTGTGCCTTCTTCGATGGGATCGGCCTGCATGCCCAGGGACTTGATGGCGTCGATGATCGGCGCCGTCGTCGGCAGGTCGTGGGTGACACCGAGGATGCGGTTGATCAGGTTGAATTCCAGTTGCTGCACACCCGCAAGCTTGCCTAGTTTGTTCTGGATCAGCGTCTGCTCGGTGGGGCAGTCCATGGCTTCGATGCGAAAGGTGCTCAGCCGCGAGCCGGCGGTGGGCGCTTCGCTCAATTGCACCAACGCCGGGGCTGGGGTGCCGGAACAGCAGGAGCCGCCGTGGCCATGGTCATGCACGGGCGTGAGTTTTTTCGGGCCATGATCGTGATCATGCTCGTGTTTATGCGGGGTGTGGATGGAATCGCTCATTCTGTCGCGTCCGTAAAGGTGCCTGTTGCCAAGTAAAGACCCTGTAGCCACTATAGGGTCAAGCACCCATTTGGAGATTGTTGCGATGAAGATCGGCGAACTGGCCAAACTGACCGACTGTCCGGTGGAAACCATCCGTTACTACGAGAAGGAAGGCCTGCTGCCGCCGCCGGCGCGCACCGATGCCAACTACCGCGTATACACCCAGGCACACACCGAGCGGTTGGTGTTTATCCGCAATTGCCGCAGCCTGGACATGACCCTGGAAGAAATCCGCAGCCTGCTGGGGCTACGGGACAGCCCCCAGGACCAGTGCGAAAGCGTGAATGCGCTGATCGACGAGCATATCCACCACGTGAAAGCGCGGATCGATGGGCTGTTGGCGTTGCAGGAGCAATTGCTGGACCTGCGCCAGCGCTGTGGTGGCGGGGATCACTGTGGGATTTTGCAGCAACTGGAGGTCAGCGGAGGTGTTGCCGCCAGCGAGGCCGAGCCCTCACATGTGGGCAGAAGCCACGGCCATTAACTCAAGGCAACACGGTTCCAATGTGGGAGGGGGCTTGCCCCGATGGGGAGTTTCAGCCACCCAATACTTGGCTGATCCACCGCTATCGGGGGCAAGCCCCCTCCCACATAAGCCCACACTTTAACACCAGGACAGTCGTTAGATGGCGACGTCAGCCTTGATGCTTGGGTCGGCGTCGTAGCCCACGATCTCGAAGTCTTCGAACTTATAGTCGTAGATCGACGCAGGTTTGCGCTTGATCACCAGTTCCGGCAGCTTCTTCGGCGTGCGCGCCAGCTGGGTGCGGATCTGGTCCATGTGGTTGCTGTAGGCGTGGGTGTCGCCGGTGGTGACGATGATCTCATGGGGGATCAGGTCGCACTGCTGGGCCAGCATATGGGTGAGCAAGGCCAGCGCGGCGGTGTTGTACGGCAGGCCGAGGAAGACGTCGGAGCTGCGGATATACAGCTGCATCGACAGGTGACCGTCATGCACGAACGCCTGGTACAGCAGGTGGCACGGTGGCAGGGCTTGTTTGCCGTTGCGGGCGTTTTCCTGGGGGCTCTTGGTTTCGTCCGGCAGGTACTCGACGTTCCAGCCGTGGAACAGGATGCGGCGGCTGTTGGGGTTGGTCTTGAGGGTGTGGACCATGTAGTCGATCTGGTTGATCGTGCCGCCGTCCTTGGTTGGCCAGGCGGTCCACTGTTCGCCGTACACCGGGCCCAGATCGCCGTCTTCGGTGGCCCATTCGTCCCAGATGCGCACGCCGTTTTCGTTCAGCCACTTGATGTTGGTGTTGCCGCTCAACATCCAGATCAGTTCATTGGCAATGCTTTTGAAGTGAAGCTTCTTGGTGGTCAGCAGCGGGAAGCCGTCGGCCAGGTTATGCCGATACTGACGGGCAAACACGGCTTTGGTGCCGGTACCGGTGCGATCGCCCTTGGTCAATCCATTGGTCACGACGTCGTTCAGTAGCTCGAGATATTGCTTCATGTTGGTACCCGTATCGTTGAAGCCCAGGCCAGATAAAGATCTGGGCATTCGAATTTAAAGCGCGGTGTTCTTCAGAGGTTGCGGGCGGTTGTACGCCCACCACAGCAGGCCCAGGCCACCGATGATCATCGGCAGGCTGAGGATCTGGCCCATGGTCACCCAACCGAACGCCAGGTAGCCCAGTTGCGCATCCGGCACACGCACGAACTCGACGATAAAGCGGAAGATCCCATAGAACAGCGCGAACATGCCGGAAACCGCCATGGTCGGGCGCGGTTTGCGCGAAAAGATGTACAGGATAAGGAACAGCGCCACGCCTTCCAACGCAAACTGGTAGAGCTGCGACGGGTGGCGCGGCAGTTGCGCCGGATCGCTGAACGGCGGGAACACCATGGCCCACGGCACGTCGGTCGGCTTGCCCCACAACTCGGCGTTGATGAAGTTGCCGATACGCCCGGCGCCCAGGCCGATCGGCACCATCGGCGCGACGAAGTCCATCAGTTGGAAGAACGACTTGCCGTTGCGGCGACCGAACCACCAGGCAGCGATCATCACACCGATAAAGCCGCCGTGGAACGCCATGCCGCCTTTCCATACTTCGAAGATCAATGTCGGGTTGGCGATGTACGCGGACAGATCATAGAACAGCACGTAGCCGAGTCGCCCGCCGACAATCACCCCCATCGACAGCCAGAAGACCATGTCGGAGAGTTTCTCCTTGGTCCAGGTCGGGTCGAACCGGTTCAGGCGTCGGGAGGCCAGAAACCAGGCACCGCCGATGCCGATCAGGTACATCAACCCGTACCAGTGGATTTTCAGCGGACCGATGGCCAGGGCCACCGGGTCGATCTGCGGGTAAGGCAGCATTGCGACTCCTCGTTAAATCATTCGTTAAGCGTGCGGACCATGCCGGGCCGCGATTAAGCCTGCATTACTCAAGTTTTTTCAAAGCAAAAAGTTCAAACCGACACAGAACAGCAACCCGGCGAACAACCGCTTGAGCAACCGCGGCGACAAGCGATGCGCCAGGCGTGCGCCGAAACGGGCGAACACCATGCTGGTCAGGGCAATGCCCAACAGCGCTGGCAAATACACGAACCCTAGACTATGAGCGGGCAACAGCGGGTCATGCCAGCCCAGAATCATGAAACTTAATGCACTGGCCACCGCAATCGGCAAGCCACAGGCCGATGAAGTGGCCACCGCCTGCTGCATCGGCACGCTGCGCCAGGTCAGGAATGGCACGGTCAGCGAACCGCCGCCAATTCCGAAAATCGCCGAGGCCCAGCCGATAAACGTCCCCGCCACGGTCAGGCCAACCTTGCCCGGCACCGTACGGCTGGCCTTGGGCTTGACCTCCAGGGCCAGTTGCACGGCCACCAGCAAGGCAAACACGCCAATGATCTTTTGCAGGTGCGGGCCGGAAATCGCCTCGGCAGTCAGCGCGCCAAAGCCGGCGCCAATCAGGATGCCCACGGTCATCCACACAAAGATCGGCCAACGCACCGCGCCCCGCCGGTGGTGTTCACGCACGGCATTCACCGAGGTAAAGATGATCGTCGCCAGGGAAGTACCCACCGCCAGGTGGGTCAGCACCTGCGGGTCAAACCCCTGCAAGGTGAAGCTGAACACCAGCACCGGCACGATGATGATCCCGCCGCCCACGCCGAACAGCCCGGCGAGCACGCCCGCACAGGCGCCGAGCAGCAAATACAGCAGAAATTCCATGGGAGCCCCCGAACCAAGTCCGGCATGTTAACGGATGGAAGGCGTGCGACCCAACTGGATACGATGGAACGCCTCTGCTTGAGTGGGTAGAGTGGTTGAAAACACAAAAGGGATCGCCTGATGTGCCTGATTGTTTTTGCCTGGCGGCCGGGCCACGCCCAGCCGCTGATCGTCGCGGCCAACCGCGATGAGTTCTACGCCCGCCCCAGCCTGCCGCTGGCCCAGTGGCCGGATGCGCCACAGGTGTACGCCGGCCGTGACCAGGAAGCCGGTGGCACTTGGCTGGGAGTGAACGCCGACGGGCGCTTCGCTGCCCTGACCAATATCCGTGATCCTCATCAACCGCCGGCCCGTAAGTCACGGGGGGAATTAGTGGCGCGGTTTCTCAACGGTTCGCTGCCGATTGACGAATATTTAGCCGATGTTAACGGCCGTTCGATTGAATATGCCGGATTCAATCTGCTGGTGGGAACGCGGGATGAGCTGTGGCATTACAACGCCAACCATACCGAGCCCACGCGCCTGAAGGCCGGGGTGTATGGGCTATCCAACGCGGGGCTGGATACGCCGTGGCCCAAGTTGCTCAAGGCCAGGGCGGCGTTGAGCGCGCTGTTGGATGATCCGCAGCCGGAGGCACTGTTGGGGATTTTGAGTGATCCGCAGACAGCGCCGTTTGCCGATCTGCCAGATACAGGGGTGGGGTTGGCGACGGAAAGTTTATTGTCGAGCGTGTTTATCGCCAGCCCAAGTTATGGGACCAGGGCGAGTACGGCGTTGATCGTGAATGCGGATGGGTCGCGGCGGATGGTGGAGCGCAGTTTTGGGCCGCATGGTGGGCGGCTTGGCGAGGTTGAACTCAATATCTAGCCACACCACAAAACCAAATGTGGGAGAGGGCTTGCCCCCGATAGCGGTGTGTCAGCAACACATTTGCTGCTGACACTCCCTCATCGGGGGCAAGCCCCCTCCCACATTTTGATTTGTGTCAGGCCTTACAAGGTTTTGGCCGAGGCCGGGTTGATCATCCGCGTCAGTCCCAGGTTTTTCAAGGCTAACTGCAACGAGCTGTGGATAACCTGCGGGTTGTCGATAGTCATCAACTTCGCCAGCAGCTCCTTGGCCATGCTCAGCTCCACCTGGCGCAGCATCCACTTCACCTTAGGCAAGTTGGTGGCGTTCATCGACAGGCTGTCAAAGCCCATCGCCATCAACAGCACCGCCGCCGCCGGGTCACCAGCCATTTCGCCGCAGATGCTCACCGGCTTGCCTTCGGCATGGGCGTCGCGCACCACATGTTGCAGGGCTTGCAGCACCGCCGGGTGCAGGTAGTCGTAGAGGTCGGCCACCCGTGGGTTGTTACGGTCCACAGCCAGCAGGTATTGAGTCAGGTCGTTGGACCCCACTGACAGGAAGTCCACCTGCCGCGCCAGTTCCTTGGCCTGGTACACCGCCGCCGGGATCTCGATCATCACGCCAATCGGCGGCATCGGTACGTCGGCGCCTTCATCGCGTACTTCGCCCCAGGCGCGGTGGATCAGGTGCAGCGCCTCTTCCAGCTCATGGGTGCCGGAGATCATCGGCAGCAGGATGCGCAGGTTGTTCAGGCCTTCGCTGGCCTTGAGCATGGCGCGGGTCTGAACCAGGAAGATTTCCGGGTGGTCGAGGGTGACGCGAATGCCGCGCCAGCCGAGGAACGGGTTGTCCTCTTTGATCGGGAAATACGACAGTGACTTGTCGCCGCCGATGTCCAGGCTGCGCATGGTCACCGGCAACGGGTGGAAGGCCTGCAGTTGCTCGCGATAAATCGCCAGTTGCTCCTTCTCGCTCGGGAAACGCTGGTTGATCATGAACGGCACTTTGGTGCGGTACAGCCCCACCCCTTCGGCGCCACGCTGTTGCGCACGGGCCACGTCGGCGAGCAGGCCGGTATTCACCAGCAGCGGCACACGGTGACCATCGGTGGTCACGCATGGCAACTCGCGCAATGAATCGAGGCCCAGCGCCAGTTGCTTCTCTTCCTCGACCACTTCGGCGTATTGCTTGCGCAGCACTTCGCTGGGGTTGGTGAAGACTTCGCCGCGATGGCCATCGACAATCATGTCGATACCATCCACCTTGGAATACGGCAGGTCCACCAGGCCCATCACCGTCGGGATGCCCATGGCCCGGGCCAGGATCGCGACGTGGGAGTTACCCGAGCCGAGTACCGACACCAGGCCGACCAGTTTGCCTTCCGGCACTTCGCCAAGCATCGTCGCGGTCAGCTCTTCGCTGATCAGGATGGTGTTGTCGGGGTAGACCAGGTTGGTGGTGCGATCTTCCTGCAGGTACGCCAGCAGACGGCGACCGAGGTCACGCACATCCGAGGCCCGTTCGCGCAGGTAGGCGTCGTCCATCAGTTCGAAACGGTTGACGTGATCGGTGACCACCTGGCGCAGCGCGCCCTGGGCCCACTGGCCGGTCTTGATCACGGTCTTGACTTCATTACCCAGCGACGCGTCGTCGAGCATCATCTGGTACACGTCGAACAGCGCGCGCTCTTCGGGGCGCAGTTGGGTGGCCAGCTTGGTCGACAGGTTGCGCATGTCGGCGCGCACGCCTTCCAGGGCGGTCTTGAACAGTTTGATTTCAGCGTCGATGTCGGTGACGGTCTTGTCCGGCACCACGTCCAGATCCGCCGGCGGCAGCATGACCACCGCCGTACCGACCGCAGCGCCTGGCGAACCGGGTACACCAACGAACTTGGCTTCCTGGATACCCTTGCCTTCGCGCCCCAGGCCGCGAATCGAGCCAGTGGCCTCGGCGTGGGCGATAACCCCGGCGAGCTGCGCGCTCATGGTCACGAGGAAGGCTTCTTCACCTTCGTCGAACTGACGGCGCTCTTTCTGCTGGATGACCAACACGCCGACGACGCGGCGGTGGTGAATGATCGGTGCCCCAAGGAACGAGGCGTAACGCTCTTCACCGGTTTCGGCAAAGTAGCGATAACGCGGGTGATCGGCCGCGTTTTCAAGGTTCAGGGGTTCTTCACGCGTCCCCACCAGGCCCACCAGACCTTCATTGGGCGCCATGCTGACCTTGCCGATGGAGCGCTTGTTCAAGCCCTCCGTGGCCATCAGCACAAAACGGTTGGTCTCGGGGTCCAGCAGGTAAACCGAGCAGACCTGGCTGCCCATGGCTTCCTTGACGCGCAACACAATAATCCCCAACGCCGCCTTGAGATCCTTGGCGGAGTTAACTTCCTGGACGATCTTGCGCAGCGTATTGAGCATGGCTCGGGGTCGAACTCCGTCGTCAGTCGCGCGCTAAAAGGCGCGGGGCAAGCTCTTTGAGCGCGCGACGATAAACCTCGCGCTTGAATGTCACCACCTGGCCCAACGGATACCAATAGCTGACCCAGCGCCAGCCATCGAACTCCGGTTTACCGGTCAAATCCATCCGCACCCGCTGCTCATTGGAGATCAGGCGCAGGAGAAACCATTTCTGCTTCTGGCCGATACACAGCGGTTGGCTGTGGGTACGCACCAGGCGTTGCGGCAAACGATAGCGCAACCAGCCACGGGTACAGGCCAGAATCTGTACATCTTCGCGCTCAAGGCCGACTTCTTCGTTCAACTCGCGGTACAAGGCGTCTTCAGGGGTCTCGTCGGGGTTGATTCCACCTTGAGGAAACTGCCAGGCATCTTGGTTGATTCGGCGAGCCCATAGCACCTGTCCGGCATCATTCGTAAGAATAATCCCGACATTAGGACGGAAACCATCGGGGTCGATCACGGCAACAACCTCGCAAACGCATGTCGCCGCATTGTTCCACAAAGGTTGATGAAGCGGCAACGAGGCTTCGTACCTTATGTGCACTCTTGTGAAAAGACCGTATTCTGGACGCCTTTTTACAGACTTTTCAGCGAGTAACTGCAATGCGCCTGGCTTTATTCGACTTGGACAACACCCTTCTCGGCGGTGACAGCGATCACGCCTGGGGCGATTACCTCTGTGAACGCGGGATTCTCGACCCGGTGGCCTACAAGGCCCGCAACGACGAGTTCTACCAGGATTACCTGGCCGGCAAGCTGGACAACGCCGCCTACCTGAACTTCTGCCTGGAGATCCTCGGCCGCACCGAGATCACCCAGTTGAACGAGTGGCACAACGACTATATGCGCGACTGCATCGAGCCGATCATGCTGCCGCTGGCCATTGAGCTGCTGGCCAAACACCGCGCCGCCGGTGACAAGTTGGTCATCATCACCGCCACCAACCGTTTCGTCACCGCGCCGATTGCCGCACGCCTGGGCGTTGAAACCTTGATCGCCACCGAGTGCGAGATGGAAAACGGCCGCTACACCGGGCGCAGCACCGATGTGCCGTGCTTCCGTGAAGGAAAGGTGACCCGCTTGAACCGCTGGCTGGAAGAAACCGGGTACAGCCTGCAAGACAGCTATTTCTATAGCGACTCGATGAACGACTTGCCGCTGCTGGAGCAAGTGACTCACCCGGTGGCGGTGGATCCGGACCCGAATCTGCGGGCCGAGGCCGAGAAACGCGGCTGGCCGGTGATCACGCTGCGCAGCTGATGAAGCTATCGGGGGCAAGCCCCCTCCCACACTTGATCGGGTTCACACGGTCAAAATGTGGGAGGGGGCTTGCCCCCGATGCAGACGACTCGGTCCAAAGCCTTAAACCGGCTTGGCGCCCATCAGACCGGCAATCGCCACAAACCCCGCCAGACTGACCACCGCCAGCACCAGCGTGAAGTTCAGGCTACCACCCTCGCCTTTGCGCAGGCGATTGAGCCGCGCCACCAGCCAGAACCAGGCCAGCGCCGCCACGGTATAGAGGATGCTGGAACCCAGGATCCAGGTCTGGCCCAGCGGCCAGCCAACCAGGTGCACCAGCCACCAGCCGGTAAACGGCATGCTGACCACGCACACGCCCATCAGCAACCAGACGAACGCCCACGGGCGCTGCACGGTCACCGCCGGGCCGGCGCTGCGTTTGCGCCAGGCCAGCAGCGCCAGGCCAAGGCCACTGAGCAGCAACACCACGGTGGCTGCCATGTGGATAACTTTCAGGGTGGTCAGGGTTTCCATGTGTCGTTTTCCTTGAAGGCCGCCCCTTCAGCGTAGTCGCTCAACCGAGGAACAGTTTGTAGGCCGGGTTATCGCTTTCATCCCAGTACGGGTAGCCGATGGCTTCCAGGGCGGCCGGTACCAGGTGACGTTCATCCGCCGGCACTTGCAGGCCGGCGACTACACGGCCGTCTGCTGCGCCGTGGTTGCGATAGTGGAACATCGAGATGTTCCAGCGCCCGCCCAATTTGTTAAGAAAGTTGAACAACGCCCCCGGACGCTCCGGAAACTCGAAGCGCAACACCACTTCATCGCTGACCTTGGCCGCGTGCCCGCCCACCATGTGACGAATGTGCAACTTGGCCAGTTCGTTCTCGGTCAGGTCCAGCACCGGGAACCCCTGGCGGGTCAGACTGGCGATCAGGGCACTGCGCGGATCGTTTTCCGGATGGGTCTGTACGCCGACAAAGATGTGCGCCTCGCTGCCGGAGTGGTAGCGGTAGTTGAATTCGGTGATCTGGCGTTTACCCACGGCCTCGCAGAACGCCTTGAAGCTGCCGGGCTTCTCGGGGATGGTCACGGCGATGATGGCTTCGCGGCCTTCACCCAGCTCGGCGCGTTCGGCCACGTGGCGCAGGCGGTCGAAGTTGACGTTGGCGCCGGAGTCGATGGCGACCAGGGTCTGTCCGGTGACACCACGGGTCTCGACGTACTTCTTGATCCCGGCCACGCCCAAAGCCCCTGCCGGCTCGGTGATGGAACGGGTATCGTCGTAGATGTCCTTGATCGCCGCACAGATCTCGTCGGTGTTCACAGTGATCACTTCATCCACATAGTCCTTGCAGATGTCGAAGGTGTGCTGGCCGATCTGCGCCACCGCCACGCCATCGGCAAAGATGCCCACGGTCGGCAGCACAACGCGCTCGCCAGCAGCCATGGCGGCTTGCAGGCAGTTGGAGTCGTCCGGCTCGACGCCGATGATCTTGATCTCGGGGCGCAGGTATTTCACGTACGCCGCAATACCGGCGATCAGCCCGCCGCCGCCCACCGGTACGAAAATCGCGTCCAGCGGCCCTGGATGCTGGCGCAGGATCTCCATCGCCACGGTGCCCTGCCCGGCAATGGTGTGCGGATCATCGTAGGGGTGGATATACACGTAGCCTTTTTCGTCGACCAGTTTGAGCGAGTAGGCAAGGGCTTCCGGGAACGAATCGCCATGCAGCACCACTTTGCCGCCACGGGAGCGCACGCCTTCGACCTTGATTTCAGGCGTGGTCTTGGGCATCACGATGGTGGCCTTGACCCCCAGCACCTTCGCCGCCAGGGCCAGGCCCTGGGCATGGTTGCCGGCCGACGCGGTGACCACGCCGCGCGCTCGTTCTTCGGCGCTCAGTTGAGTCAGCTTGTTATAGGCGCCGCGAATCTTGAACGAGAACACCGGCTGCAAGTCTTCACGCTTGAGCCAGACCTGGTTGCCCAGCCGCTCGGAGAGCTGACGGGCGGTCTGCAACGGGGTTTCTACGGCAACGTCGTAAACGCGCGAGGTGAGGATCTTTTTGACGTACTGTTCAAGCATCGGCGGATATCACTGGGCGGGTTGGGCAGGGCCAAGGAGTCTAACCCAGCGTTTGGGCGGGCGACCACACGAATCCAGAGGTTTTGTTGGGTTATACTCGCGCCCCTCGATAACTCCCCGCCCGTTCCGGAGCCCGCATGACCCAGGATCAACTCAAACAGGCAGTGGCCCAGGCCGCCGTCGATTTAATCCTTCCTAAACTCGACGACAAGAGCATCGTCGGTGTCGGCACCGGCTCCACCGCCAACTGCTTTATCGATGCACTGGCCCAGCACAAGGGCGCATTCGATGGCGCCGTGGCCAGCTCCGAAGCCACCGCCGCACGCCTCAAGGGCCACGGCATTCCGGTGTACGAGCTCAACACCGTGAGCGACCTGGAGTTCTACATCGACGGAGCCGATGAAAGCGACGAACACCTGAACCTGATCAAGGGCGGCGGCGCAGCCCTGACCCGCGAGAAGATCGTCGCGGCTGTGGCCAAGACCTTCATCTGCATCGCCGACGCCAGCAAGCTGGTGCCGGTGCTCGGTGCCTTCCCGTTACCAGTGGAAGTGATCCCGATGGCCCGCAGTCACGTGGCCCGCGAGCTGGTGAAGCTGGGCGGCGACCCGGTGTACCGTGAAGGTGTGCTGACCGACAACGGCAACATTATCCTCGATGTGTTCAACATGCAGATCACCAATCCGGTGGAGCTTGAAACGCAGATCAACGCGATTGTCGGCGTGGTCACCAACGGCCTGTTCGCGGCGCGTCCGGCCGATGTGCTGCTGCTGGGCACCGCCGAAGGCGTCAAAACCCTCAAGGCTTCTTGAAGACGTAGAACAGGTTCGGCTCGCTGACGAGGTACAGCGCGCCCTCGTCATCCATGGCGATGCCTTCGGCCTGCGGCACTCGCTTCGTCAGGCCATGGCGTCCGTTGAGCAGTGACAGACTGCTCAACGGGCGACCGTCGATATCCAGTTCCAGCACCAGAAACGACTCATCCGACAGCGCCAGCAGATGGCCGCTGCGCTCATCGTATTGCAGGCTCGACAGGTCACGCACAAACAACCCGGCATCGCGCTTGGGGTTATTGATCACGTGTACCGAGTAGGTTTTTTCCGGTTTGAAATGCGGGAAGCCATGCACCTCATAGATCAGCATCGGGTCGCGCTCCTTGGCCACGAACAGGCGCTTGCCCACCGAGTCGTAGGCCAGGCCTTCAAAGCCCTTGTTGCCACCGACATGCAAACCCAGGGTCATCTGCTCTGCATCGGCGGCGTCGAGGAATTGGGTGTCATCGTCCACATGCACCTTGATCAGCCGCTGCTGGCGCTCATCGCTGATGACATAGATGTTGTCGCTGATGAACTCCACGGCTTCGGCATCGCCGAACCCGATCAAGGGGATGCGCCGCAGGATCTTGCCCTCCAGGGACAATTCGATCAGCTCGGCGTTTTTATTGGTGACGGTGAACAGGCTTTTGCGCACCGGGTCGTAGGTCAGGGCCGAGACATCGTCGTCGAGCCCCTCAATGGCCTGGGCCTCCAGCGTGACGCGGTAGTCCGCCAGCCCGATGGAGCGTTCGTCCGCTGGCTGGCGCCATACCTGCCAATTGAACCAGGCACGTTCGAACAGGCGAAAATGCTGCGCAACGGCCCCGGCGCTGACCAGGGCGATCAGCGCAAGCATGATGAACAGGGGTTTGGGGCGGGCTAGTCGTTGCATCGGGCGGGCTCAAATTCAAAAGTGGCGAATGAATATCACGCCCATCTGAATTTAAACTTAAACACGCCCGGATGTCTGGCAGATGCCGCTCACAGAGACATATCTGACGTAATCGGTGTGCTATTTCTGCTTTTCGAACCGATAGAACAGGTTTGGCTCACTGACGATGTACAGCGTGCCCTCCTCGTCCATGGTCACCCCTTCGGCACGGGGAATGGTGTGCTTGAGGCCATTGAAACCGCCGAGCAGGGTCATGAAGCTGACTTGCTGGCCCTTCTCGTCCAGCTCCAGCAACAGATGGGAGTCGGCCGACAGCACCAGCAAATGCCCGGTACGCGGGTCGACGGACAGGGCCGAGAGGTTGCGCATGTCCAGTTCTTTGCTCGCCAGCGTTTGTTTATCGCCCGCCAGGGTCGGGCCGCCGTCGCTTTTCCAGGTAAACAGCGCGGGCGGGCGCTCTTCGCCAAGGATCAACTGCTGGTTACGCTTGTCCCAGGTGATGGCTTCGAAGGCCTTGTTCTGGTCCTTGGACGGGCCGAGGTCATAGCTGGTGAAGTCGGCCTTGTTCAGTTGGGTGGTGCTCGCATCGACCTTGACGATGGTCAGGGTGTGCTGGCGCTCGTCGACCACTGCCAACAGGCCATTCTCCATCACGGTCACGCCTTCCGGGTTGTCCCAGCCGTTGAGCGGCATCTTGCGCAATACATCGCCTTGCAGGCTCAACTCGGCCAGGAACGGGTTTTTGCCCATCACGGAAAACAGGGTTTTGGTCTGTGGGTTGTAGGCAACGTCTGACGCTTCGTCCTTCTCCATCCCCGGCAAGAGCTTGCCATCGATGACCGCATGGTAGTCCGGCAGCCATACGCTCTGCTGGCGTTCAGCCGGCGTCTCAAAGCGCTCCAGCACCCACAACACACCGCGATCATCCCAGTGCAGGGCCCAGGCCACGCCATACAGGATCACCCCTGTCAGCAACAGCCAGGAATACCAGCGCATGGCAAAGCGGGAACGCGGCTTGGGTGAAGCGGAGGGCAGGGACACGGCCATTGGGCGCTTTTTCCGGAAAGTCAGCGTTAGGTGATAGCACAGGAACAACGGGCCTGCGCGAACGAGGCTGAGGATTATCCGGATGGCGTGTGAAAAAAATGCAAAAGCCTGGGATGTGGGAGGGGGCTTGCCCCCGATTGCTGAGTGTCAGGCAACAGATGTTTGACTGATACACCGCCATCGGGGGCAAGCCCCCTCCCACAATTTTGACCACGTTTTGTCAGTGCTTAACGAACAACGCTTTCAAAACGATGCTGGCCCGCCAGTTCCAGCACCAACTCATCCCCCACATTCAGCGGGCCTACACCGGCCGGGGTGCCGGTGAGGATCACGTCGCCCGCCTGCAGCGAGAAGCAGCCGGCCATGTGCTGGATCATCGGGATGATCGGGTTGAGCATCTGCGCGCTGTTGCCGTCCTGGCGCACCTCGCCATTGATGGTCAGGCGGATGCCGATGTCGGTCACGTCCGCAAAGGTACTGCCCACCACGAACGGCGCAATCACCGCCGCGCCGTCGAAGGACTTGGCGATTTCCCACGGCAGGCCCTTGGCTTTCAACTCGGCCTGCTTGTCGCGCAGGGTCAGGTCCAGGGCCGGGGCGAAGCCGGAGATGGCATCCAGCACTTCTTCACGGCTGGGCTTGTTCGACAATGGCTTGCCGATCAACACCGCGATCTCCGCTTCGTAATGCACCGAACCGCGCTCGGTGGGGATAGTGAAACTGTCGCCCAACGGCACCACACAGCTGCCCGGCTTGATGAACAGCAACGGTTCGGTCGGTACCGGGTTGTCCAGTTCCTTGGCATGTTCGGCGTAGTTACGCCCGATACACACCACTTTCCCCACCGGAAAGTGGATGTTGGTGCCGTCGACATACTTGTGCTGGTAGCTCATGGAACGACTCCTTCAGGGCGATTAAACAGCGAAGATCTTGCCAGGGTTCATGATCCCGTTCGGGTCGAACACCGCTTTGACAGCCTTCATGTATTCGATTTCAACCGGCGAGCGACTGTAGGTCAGGTAATCGCGCTTGGTCATGCCAACGCCGTGTTCGGCGGAGATCGAGCCGTTGTATTTCTCGACGGTTTCGAACACCCACTTGTTTACGGTGGCGCACTTGGCAAAGAACTCGTCCTTGCTCAGGTTTTCCGGCTTGAGGATGTTCAGGTGCAGGTTGCCGTCGCCGATGTGGCCGAACCAGACGATTTCGAAGTCCGGATAGTGCTCGCCGACGATCGCGTCAATTTCCTTCAAGAACGCCGGTACTTTGGAGACAGTCACCGAAATATCGTTCTTGTATGGGGTCCAGTGGGAAATGGTCTCGGAGATGTACTCGCGCAGTTTCCACAGGTTGTGCAGCTGGGTTTCACTCTGGCTCATCACACCGTCCAGCACCCAGCCTTGTTCCACGCAGTGCTCGAAGGTTTCCAGTGCGTGGTTGGCGACTTCTTCGGTGGTGGCTTCGAATTCCAGCAGCGCATAGAACGGGCACTCGGTTTCGAACGGCGCCGGCACGTCGCCACGGCCCATGACCTTGGCCAGGGCCTTGTCGGAGAAGAACTCGAAGGCGGTCAGGTCCAGCTTGCTCTGGAACGCGTGCAATACCGGCATGATCGAATCAAAGTCAGTAGTGCCGAGCACCATGGCGGTGAGGTTTTTCGGCGCACGATCCAGGCGCATGGTGGCTTCGACCACAAAGCCCAGGGTGCCTTCGGCGCCGATGAACAGTTGGCGCATGTCGTAGCCGGTAGCGTTCTTGATCAGGTCGCGGTTCAGCTCCAGTACATCGCCCTTGCCGGTGACGACCTTCATGCCGGCCACCCAGTTGCGGGTCATGCCGTAGCGAATGACCTTGATTCCGCCGGCATTGGTGCCGATGTTGCCGCCAATCTGGCTGGAACCCGACGACGCGAAGTCCACCGGGTAGTACAGGCCTTTTTCTTCGGCAACGTTCTGCAATTGCTTGGTGACCACGCCCGGCTGGCACACGGCGGTGCGGTCGGTGAGGTTCACGTCGAGGATCTGGTTCATGTAGTCGAACGACACCACCACTTCGCCATTGGCCGCCACGGCAGCGGCCGACAGGCCAGTACGCCCACCGGATGGCACCAGCGCCACCTTGTGGGTATTGGCCCAACGCACGATGGCCTGGACCTGCTCAGTGGTCTTGGGGAAGACGATGGCGGTCGGGGCGGGTGCGAAGTGCTTGGTCCAATCCTTGCCGTAAGCCTCCAGGGAGTCTGCATCGGTCAGCACTTTGCCGGGCTCAACCAGGGTCTTTAGCTCATCAATCAGGGCAGGATGGGTCATCGACAGAACTCTCGAACAATTCATGGTCATCCTGAGAACGCTTCACGTCGCAGGAATGAGTGTTTAGCGGGGCGCGTATGCTAGCATACCGCCCCCGCAGGACAGAGCCCAAGGGCGTTTCTGCGGTGACGGCTTTCCTGCCGTCCGGGTCAGCTTAAGCGATCCGATTCCCTGCCATTTTTCTCCGGGATACAGGTTTACGCAGATGAGCAAGACTTCTCTCGATAAGAGCAAGATCAAGTTCCTTCTTCTGGAAGGCGTCCACCCATCGGCCGTCGAAGTACTGAAGGCCGCCGGGTACTCCAGCATTGAGTACATCACCAGTTCTCTGCCGGAAGCCCAGCTCAAGGAAAAGATCGCCGACGCGCACTTTATCGGCATTCGCTCCCGCACTCAGCTGACCGAAGAAATCTTCGATCACGCCAAGAAACTCGTGGCGGTCGGCTGTTTCTGCATCGGCACCAACCAGGTCGACCTCTCTGCTGCGCGCGAGCGCGGCATCGCGGTGTTCAACGCACCGTACTCCAACACCCGTTCCGTGGCGGAGCTGGTGCTGGCCGAGGCCATCCTGTTGTTGCGCGGCATTCCCGAGAAGAACGCTTCCTGCCACCGTGGCGGCTGGATCAAGAGCGCGGCCAACTCCTTCGAGATCCGCGGCAAGAAGCTGGGCATCGTCGGTTACGGCTCGATCGGCACTCAGTTGTCGGTCCTGGCTGAAGGCCTCGGTATGCAGGTGTTCTTCTACGACACCCTGACCAAGCTGCCATTGGGCAACGCCACCCAAGTGGCCAGCCTGACCGAGCTGCTGGGCATGTCCGACATCGTGACCCTGCACGTTCCGGAAACCGCCGAGACCCAGTGGATGATCGGCGACAAAGAAATCCGCGCCATCAAGAAGGGCGGCATCCTGATCAACGCCGCACGCGGCACCGTGGTCGAGCTGGACGCCCTGGCCGATGCGATCAAGGACAAGCACCTGATCGGCGCCGCCATCGACGTGTTCCCGGTTGAGCCTCGCTCCAACGACGACATCTTCGAAAGCCCGCTGCGTGGCCTGGACAACGTGATCCTGACCCCGCACATCGGCGGTTCCACCGCTGAAGCCCAAGCCAACATTGGCCTGGAAGTGGCCGAGAAGCTGGTCAAGTACAGCGACAACGGTACCTCGGTATCGTCCGTGAACTTCCCGGAAGTGGCCCTGCCGGCTCACCCTGGCAAACACCGTCTGCTGCACATCCACCAGAACATCCCTGGCGTGATGATGGAGATCAACAAGGTCTTCGCGGAAAACGGCATCAACATCTCCGGTCAGTTCCTGCAGACCAATGAGAAGGTCGGCTACGTGGTGATCGACGTCGACGCCGAGTACTCGGACCTGGCGCAAGAGAAGCTGCAGCACATCAACGGCACTATCCGTAGCCGCGTGTTGTTCTAAGGTTTCGACCGCACCACGAAAAAGGGAGCCCCTCGGGGCTCCCTTTTTTGCATCTGAACAAATCTTACTTGACGTTAACCGTGATCACTTTCGAGGCTACAGTGGGCTCGAACTGGCGGTGCACGTTATCGCCCGCCACCAGTTGCAAGGTGTGCTTGCCTGGGGCCAGTGTCAGTTCGGTTTCGGTTTGCGCCTTGCCGAAATGGATAGAGGTGGCGGTGGCCGGGATCGCCTCGTCTGCTTTGAGCGACGTCACGTCCTGGTCGACCAGCAGGTGATGGTGACCGGCACCGGGCACCTGCTTGTCGATCGGTTCCAGGTCCAGCCCCTTCACGCCAAACTTGACGGTGAAGGTCTTGTCGACGGTGGCGCCATCTTTGGGCGAGACGATAAACACCTCGGCGCCCTTGGGTGCGGGGGTGCGGGGAACATCAGCAGCGTTTGCCAACATCGAAGCACCCAGCATCAGGGAGGCCAGGGTGGCACGGGACAAAAGGGCTTTCATTCGCTTCTCCAGTTTTTCTGTGAAATCTGTAGGGTTAAGACAACTTCGCGACAAATTGCTGTCCAAGGCACTCAACACCATAGCAAAGCGATGCTGACCGGCGCCTCGCACATAAAAATTCTCTAGGAGTGACCATGCGCTTTTCGCCTGGCCTGTTACTGCTGCTTCCCCTTGTGAGCCCCCTGGCTCACGCCGAGCTGGTCGATGATGTGTTCGATCGTGGCGAACTGCGCATCGCCCTTGAAGCCAATACACCTCCGTTCAACTTCAAGGAAGGCGACAAACTCACCGGTTTCGAAGTGGAACTGGGTGAACTGCTGGCAAAGGAAATGGATGTGCGCTCCTCGTTCATCACCACCGATGACGTCGACTTGCTGCCCGGCGTGGCAACCGGCAAGTACGACGTGGCCATCAACCATATCGCTAAGACTGCCGACCTTGAGGATCAGTTCGATTTCAGCGAGGTTTATCGCGAGAAGCCTGATTTGGTGATCCCGTTCCAGAAGGGTAACCCGGCGTTCAAGACGAGCCTGGATGGCGCGCTGAAGCGGGTGAAGGAGGATGGCCGGTTAAAGGCGCTGTCGCAGAAGTGGTTTGAAGGAGAAACCCCAACTACAGCCGCGCCAGTGCCCGCGCAGCCTCAGGCAGCTCCAGCTCACTGAACACCTGCACGCCGTGGCGCTTGAGCAGTGCCGCGGTTACGCCCTCGCCACTCACTTTCACGCCGGTAAAAGTACCGTCATAGGTGAGCAGGTTGCCACAGGACGGGCTATTGGCCTTGAGCACGGCGATGCGGATAGCGTGGCGTTGAACCAGAGCCAGTGCCTGGCGGGCACCATCAAGGAACGCTGCGCTGAAATCTTCGCCCTCGGCCGTCAGCACCTGGGCACGCCCCTCCCACACATCCACACCCTGCCCGCCGGGAATCTCGGCGGGCGGACGCGGTGTCGGCAAACCACCCGACACTTCCGGGCAGATCGCAACCAAACGCCCCTCGGCCTGCCACGCGGCCAACTGGTCGAACGGCCCGCTGGCGCCACCGTCGTAACGCACCTTGTGCCCGAGCAGGCAGCGGCTGATCAGAATCTTTTGCATGCTCAGAACGGCTCGTTGCCCCGCCGGCGAAACCAGCCGGTGAGGGACAGGCGTTCGCGTGTGGCGGGCATCACTTCGTGGGGCACCTCGCCCGACAGGAACACCACCAGGCTACCGCCGGTGGGCACCACGTCGTATTCGACGCCGTTTTTGAGGTACATGCGCAACTGGCCGCCATGTTCGGGCAGCCAAGCATCGTTCAAGTAGATCACCGCCGAGACCATGCGCCGGTCATCGTCGCGGAAACGGTCCAGGTGCTTGAGGTAAAACGCCCCCGGCGGGTACATCGCGAAATGGCTTTCGAAGTCTTCCAGGCCCAGGAACAGGCCACGGTTCATGGCCAGGCGCAGGCTGTCCATCACCGCCATATAGGTGTCGCAAACCGCCGCATCGCCCTCTTCAAGCCACTGGATGTGGTCACCGCGAATGCCTTCACGGATCTCCTGGCTCGGGCCGCGCCCTACCGCTGCCGGGGCCAGCTCACCTTCGGCCTTGCGTTTACGGCACTCAGCCGCCAGTTCCAGGGTCAGAGCCTGGGGCAGGAAGCCGTCCTGTCGGGACCAGCCCTTTTCGGCCAGGTCGTCGACAATACGTTGCAGCAAGGGGTGATCGAAGGGCATTTGCATGGCGCGCATAGTATCCATACGCCTCTGAATCCGACAGAGCCGCCGAGCGTCTGAATACACTTTAGTCAGGTGACTGATAGGACTTCTCGACAAATCCTACGCCCGACACGGACAATAGTGGCCGACTGACAGGAGTCCCTATGCGTCGTTTGTTTTTTTCCTTGCTGATGTTCTGCGTTTTGCCCGCCTGGGCAGACGGCCATGACCAGTTGTACAAGGTCGCCGGCTGGGCCGAACAACGTGCGCATTTCAATGACGCCCTCAGTGCCGCCCAGCAACGCTATCGCAATAGCCTGCCGCCGGCGGTGTACCAGGCGCTGGTGGATAACAGCAATAAACGCTTTGCCGCCCAGGCCATGGACCAGCGTGCCGAAGCGCAATTGCGCAAGCACCTGGCGGACCCTGCGCCTGCCTTGGCGTTTTTCCAATCGCCCCTGGGCCGCAAGATTGTCGCCGCCGAATTGCTCGCCACCCGCCGTGACCAACTGGCGAAAAACGCCCAGGGTTTGCCGAAAATCGAAGCCGGCGCCACACGCAGCCTGATCATCGGCCATCTGGCCCAGGCCCTGCCGGCCCGTGAAGCCGGCGCGGAAGTCAGCCTGGCGATTGCCGGCGTGGCGGCCGACAGCCTGAGCCAGATGATCCCCGGCCTGCTGGGCGGCGGCCAGGCCCAAGGCATGTTGAACGGTCAACGTGAACGGTTGATGCAGCAGATCGACAAGGATCTGAACAACACGCTGCTGTACGTCTATCGGGATCTGTCCGACCCGGAGTTGGAAGAATTCGCGACGTTTGCGGAGTCGCCGGAAGGTAAGGCGTATTACCAGGCAGCCCTTGCCGCTATTCGCGCGGGCCTGGCGGTCGGCCAAAGCACCTCAAGCCTTGCGCAGTAAAAAATGTGGGAGGGGCAAGCACCCTCCCACATTTGGATCGTCTTAGTTCAGGTGCTGGGTGAGATACCTGAAGTACTGCTCGCGAATCTCCGGAATCTCATTGGCCAAGTGATGCCTGCCACGCGGCAGCATCAACACCTCCGGCTGGTCGAACTTGCTCCGCAACACCTGCAGGTTGTGCTGCCAGTCCACCGTCATGTCTTCTTCACCCTGCACGATCACCGGCCGCCGAGGGCTGCGCGGTGCGGCTTCGATGTGTTTGATCCAGCGCGCCAAGGCGCCCACCCAGGCGGTCGGCAACTGGCGCGGCTGCAGCGGGTCGGCTTCAAGGAACGGTTTGAACGCGGGGTCGTTGGTGTTTTCGCTGAACCGCCGCGCAATGCCTTTGACGAAGGGGCGCAGCAGGTAATAGCTGACCTGCGACCAGCCCCACGCACGCGGCCGCACCAGGGGGGACAGCAGGAAGGTCTTGCCCTGGGCGGGGCTGTCGGCGCCGTGGTTGAGCAGGTGGTCCACCACCACCGCGCCGCCGGTGCTTTGCCCGAACAGGTGCCAGGGTTGTGGTAATTGCAGGGCTTCGGCCTGGCTAAACAGGGCCTGCACCACGTGCTGGTACACCGCAAAATCGTCGATGCTGGCACGCGCGCCGCTGGACAGCCCATGCCCGGGCAGATCGCAGGCGATCAACACGAAGCCCTGGTCCAGCGCCCACTTCACCACATGACGGTACAGCCCCATGTGGTCGTAGAAGCCGTGGAACATGAACATCGTGGCCACCGGTGTGGGCGGCCACCACACTTGCGCGACCACCTCGAATCCATCCACCTCGAAGCGCCCCAGGCGACTCACCGCCTGGTCCAGCCCATAGAAACGCTGGTAGACCCGTGCCTCGGCTGAAAGCGGTTGCGCATCCACCAGGGGCTGCAAGCTTTCGCGCAGATGATCGGGGTCAAAGGTGACAGGCATAAAGGCTTCCAGACTGGCGGCGAAGATGAATATCGAGCTGCGATATTCATCTGTCAGGACAAGCATGGCAAGCTACGCGACCTCCGAGGATACATCTGAATGCGACAGCCCTACCGCACCGCTCTATTCGCCAGCCTGATCCTGGTTATCTGCGCCGGCGTGCTGTGGGCGGCGTATGACTGGTTCCAGGGCCGCTACCTGCGCGCCTTCAGCGAACACACGGCGGTGTTTTCCGGTGATCCATTGAAGCTGCCCGCCGACCTCGCCGGCCCCGGCCCGATCCGCCTGGTGCACTTCTGGGACCCAGCCTGCCCGTGCAACGTCGGCAACCAGCAGCACCTGGGCGAGTTGATCGAGCAGTACGCGCCCCAAGGCGTCGAGTTCTACGCCCTGCAAAAGCCCGGCAGCCACGGCCAACTGCCCGACAACCTGCGCACGATGAAAACCCTCACCGCCCTGCCCGGCGCCGACCAGGTGCCGGCCAGCCCGGCCGTGGGGATCTGGGATCGCACAGGCAAGCTCGCGTATTTCGGGCCCTACAGCGAGGGCCTTACGTGCAATTCCAGCAACAGCTTTATTGAGCCGATCCTGAAGGCCCTTGAAGCGGGGCGCGAGATAAATGCTACTCACACCCTGGCGGTGGGCTGCTATTGTTCGTGGCCAAAAGGCTCGTAACCCGCCTCTCTCTTGGTAAGGAATGTTCATGAAGCGCGTCTTGCAGGTGTTCGCGGTTCTGGTCGTGCTGGCTGCCCTTGGCGCAGGCGCATACGTCTATAGCAAGCAGCCCACCCGCCAGGGCACGGTGACGCTGGCCAACCTGCAAGGCTCGGTCACGGTGCGCTACGACGACCGTGGCGTGCCGCATATCCGCGCCGAGAACGAAACCGACCTGTATCGCGCCCTGGGCTATGTGCATGCCCAGGACCGTCTGTTCCAGATGGAAATCATGCGGCGCCTGGCGCGTGGCGAACTGGCCGAAGTGCTCGGACCGAAGGTGCTGGAGACCGACAAACTGTTGCGCAGCCTGCGCATTCGCGACCGCGCCGCGACCTATGTGGCGCAACTGGATCATGAGTCGGCGCACTGGAAGGCCCTGCAAGCCTATCTGGACGGGATCAACCAGTATCAGGACAGCCACGCCCGCCCGATGGAGTTCGACGTGCTGGGCATCCCCAAGCGGCCGTTCACCGCCGAAGACACCATCAGCGTCGCCGGGTATATGGCCTACAGCTTTGCCGCCGCGTTTCGCACCGAGCCTTTGCTGACTTACGTACGCGACCAGTTGGGCAGCGACTACCTGAAAATCTTTGACCTCGACTGGCAGCCCAAGGGCGCCCTCAACCTCGCCGCCAGCGACTGGCAGACCCTCGGCGCCCTCGCGTCACTGAGCGAACAGGCCCTGGCCGACAACGGCCTGCCGCAGTTCGAAGGCAGTAACGCCTGGGCCATCAGCGGCAACCGTACCAAGAGCGGCAAGCCGTTGCTGGCGGGTGACCCGCATATTCGTTTCTCGGTGCCATCGGTGTGGTACGAAGCGCAGCTGTCGGCGCCGGGTTTCGAGCTGTATGGCTATCACAACGCACTGGTGCCGATGGCATTCCTGGGACACAACCTGGATTTCGGCTGGAGCCTGACCATGTTCCAGAACGACGACCTCGACCTGATCGCCGAGAAGGTCAACCCGGACAATGCCAACCAGGTCTGGTACCACGGCCAGTGGGTCGACATGACCCGCACCGAGCAACAGATCGCGGTGAAGGGCCAGGCGCCGGTGACGTTGACCCTGCGCCAATCGCCCCACGGCCCGATCATCAATGACGTGCTCGGCGAGAACGCCGGCAAGACCCCGATTGCCATGTGGTGGGCGTTCCTCGATACCCAGAACCCTATCCTCGAAGGCTTCTACCAGCTCAACCGCGCCGACACGCTGGCCAAGGCGCGAGCCGCTGCAGCCAAGGTGTCCGCGCCGGGCCTGAATATCGTGTGGGCCAACGCCAAGGGCGATATCGGCTGGTGGGCGGCGGCGCAACTGCCGATTCGCCCGGCCGGAATCAACCCCGGTTTCATCCTCGATGGCAGTACCGAACAGGCCGATAAACCGGGTTTCTACCCCTTCAGCGCCAACCCGCAGGAAGAAAACCCGGCACGCGGCTATGTGGTGTCGGCCAATGCGCAGCCCGCGTCGCCCACCGGTATGGAGATCCCCGGCTATTACAACCTGGCCGACCGTGGCCAGCAGTTGAATACGCAGTTGAGCGACAAGAGCGTGAAATGGGACGTGAACAACAGCCAGGCCTTGCAACTGGGCACCACCACCGCTTTCGGCCCGCGCCTGCTGGCGCCGCTGTTGCCGGTACTGCGTGAGGTGGTCAAGGACCCGGCAGAGTTGAAACTGATGGAGCAGCTTGCACGTTGGAAAGGTGACTACCCGCTGGACTCCACCAGCGCCACGCTGTTCAACCAGTTCCTGTTCAACCTGGCCGACGCGGCCTTCCACCCGAAACTCGGCGACGGCATGTTCAAGACCCTGCTCACCACCCGCGTGATCGATGCCGCCCTGCCACGCCTGGCCGCCACGCCGGACTCACCGTGGTGGGATGGCAAGCGCGCCGACACCGTCAAGCTCGCCTGGGACAACAGCCTCGCGCACCTCAAGGCCACCCTCGGCGATGACCCGGGCCAATGGCAGTGGGGCACCGCGCATACCCTGACCCACGGCCATCCATTGGGCATGCAGAAGCCTTTGGACAAGGTGTTCAACGTCGGCCCGTTCCCTGCGCCGGGCACCCATGAAGTGCCGAACAACCAGTCGGCCATGATCGGCCCGGCGCCGTGGCCGGTCACCTACGGCCCCTCGACCCGCCGCTTGATCGACTTCGCCGATGCGGCTCACGCACTGACCATCAACCCGGTCGGGCAAAGTGGCGTGCCGTTTGACCGACACTACAGCGACCAGGCCGAAACCTACATTGAAGGTGGCTACGAACAGGCGCATTTCACCGATGAGGAAGTGACGGCCAATACGCGCGGGACACTGAAGCTGTTGCCCGCGCGCGCGCCGCAGTAACCGGCGCCTATACCGGCGCCGCAAAGTTAAGCCGGAACTGTTGCGGCGTCACGCCCAGGCGGCGGTTGAACACACTGCGCATGTGCTGGGCGTCGCGAAAGCCGCATTGGTAGGCCACGGTCTTGAGCGGTGCGGGGCTGCTTTCCAGCATGACCCGCGCCGCATCCACCCGCGCCCGCTCGACAAACTCCGCCGGCGTGATCCGCGCCTCACGGGCAAACACCCGGGAGAAGTTGCGTGCGCTCATGTTCGCGGCCTTGGCCAGATCGGCAATGGTCAGGTCCCCGGTCAGGTTCGCCAACACATACAACTGCACCAGCGCTACCGCCGAGGTGGTTTCGGCGTGGGGCGTCAGAAACGGGCTGAACTGCGACTGCCCGCCCGACCGCTGGGTGAACACCACCAGGCGCTTGGCCACGCTCAGCGCGACTTCCGGGCCATGATCCTGGGCCAACAGATACAACGACAGATCGATGCCCGCCGTGACCCCGGCCGAGGTGTAGAGACTGCCGTCCTGCACGTAGAGACGGTCGGCTTCGACCTGAGCCGTGGGGCACAAGCGCGCCAGATCCGCCGCATCGTTCCAGTGGGTGGTGACGGTTTTCCCGTCCAGCAGCCCGGCGCGGGCCAGCAGGAAAGCGCCGTTGCAGATCGAGCCGAAGCGCTGCGCACGCGCCGTGGCGCCACGCAACCAAGCATCGAACTCGGCGCCGAAGTCTTCGAAGGGCAACTGCGGACCACCCGCCACCAGCAGCAGGTCATATGCTTGCAACGCTTCGCTGTAGTGCCGGTGGGCCTGCAATGACAGGCCGTTGGAAGCAACCATGTTGCCGTGACCGAAGCCGATGACGTCCAACCGGTAATGATCCTGCGACGGCAGAAAACGGTTGGCTTCGCAGAACACGTCCATGGGACCGCTCACGTCCAGTGACTGGACGCCGGGGAAGATCAGGATGGCGACGGTTTTTTGCATGGGTAGACCTTTATGTCCGGGCGAACGCAAAACCCTGCGGGAGCTGGCTTGCCTGCGATGCAAGCGACTCGGTCCATCAGGTATACCGAGGTGATGATATCGCAGCGGTGCGGCGATCCGACAAGCCAGCGCCCACATTTGCCCGAGTACACCCTTGGCGTGATATGCCAGCACATTGGCCGGGATCGCTCCCCCGCCGCGATGGCCCCTTGGCGGGCACGCGAACAGACTGGACTCATCGGCGCCACCCCCGGCGCTTTGTTGAGGAGAACCACCATGACCACCACCATCGCCGGCATCCCGATTCCGGACAGCGCCCTGGCCAAGGCCACCACCGAATACATCCGCGACGTCGAATCCGACCTGCTCTACCACCACTCGCGCCGGGTATTCCTGTTCGGCGCCTTGAGCGGTGAACGCAAGCAACTGGCCTACAACCCGGAGCTGCTTTACGTCGGCGCGATGTTCCATGACTTGGGCCTGGTGGAGGGGCATCGCAGTGACAACGAGCGCTTCGAAGTGGATGGCGCCAACGCCGCAGCCGCGTTCCTCAAGCCGTACGGGCTGAGCGATGACGATATCGAACAGGTGTGGCTGTCCATCGCCCTGCACACCACGCCGGGCGTGCCGCAGCATTTGCGCCCGACTGTGGCACTGGTGACGGCCGGCGTCGAAATGGACGTGCTGGGCATGGACTACGCCGCGTTTTCCAGCTTGCAGCGCGAAGCCGTGGTGCATGCGCACCCACGCGGCGAGGGGTTCAAGGAGTGCATCATCTGCGCGTTTGCCGACGGCTTGCGCCATCGTCCTCAGACCACGTTCGGCAACGTGAAGACGGATGTGCTGGTGGATCAGGAGCCAGGGTTCAAACCGATGAATTTTGTGGAGGTGATCCGCAAGTCGCCCTGGACTTGAAATGCAGTCAAACGTGGGAGGGGGCTTGCCCCCGATAGCGGAGCATCAGCCACATATCCATTGGCTGACACACTGTCATCGGGGGCAAGCCCCCTCCCACATTTAGACCGGTGCAGCTGCCCGGCGCTTGTCCGGCTGCTGCCAGCCATCGGCAGCGGCTTCTTCAATCGCTTGCTGAATGGCCTTCTTGCGCATCTCTTCGGCACGCCGGCTGAAGAACCACACCAGGAAGGTCACCAGCGACACCGCCAGCAGGATCAGGCTGGCCACGGCGTTGATTTCGGGTTTGACCCCAAGGCGCACCGCCGAGAACACTTCCATCGGCAGGGTCGTCGAGCCCGGGCCCGATACGAAACTGGCAAGCACAAGGTCATCCAGGGACAACGCGAACGACATCATGCCGCCCGCCGCCAGCGACGGCGCAATCATCGGGATGGTGATCAGGAAGAACACCTTCCACGGCCGCGCACCCAGGTCCATCGCCGCTTCTTCGATCGACAGGTCCAGCTCACGCAAGCGCGCCGACACCACCACCGCCACATACGCCGCGCAGAACGTGGTGTGGGCGATCCAGATGGTGACGATGCCACGCTCCTGGGGCCAGCCGATCATCTGCGCCATGGCCACGAACAGCAGCAACAGCGACAGACCGGTGATCACCTCGGGCATCACCAATGGCGCGGTCACCAGGCCGCCAAACAGCGTGCGGCCCTTGAACTGGCTGATGCGCGTCAGCACGAAGGCCGCCAGGGTGCCCAGCGCTACCGCGGCCACTGCCGTGTAGCAGGCGATTTCCAGGGAACGCGCCACAGAGCCCATCAACTGGGTGTTGTCCAGAAGGCCCACGTACCACTTGATCGACCAACCGCCCCACACTGTCACCAGCTTGGATTCGTTGAACGAGTAGATCACCAGGATCAGCATCGGCAGGTAGATGAACAGCAACCCCGCCACCAGCATGAAACTCGAGAAACTGAAGCGCTTCATACCTTGCCCTCCATCTCTTTGGCTTGGCTGCGGTTGAACAGGATGATCGGCACGATCAGGATCGCCAGCATCACCACCGCCAGGGCAGAGGCCACCGGCCAGTCACGGTTGTTGAAGAACTCTTGCCACAACACTTTACCGATCATCAGGGTTTCCGGGCCGCCCAGCAGTTCCGGGATCACGAACTCGCCCACGACGGGGATGAACACCAGCATGCAACCGGCGATGATGCCGTTCTTGGACAGCGGCACGGTGATCTTCCAGAAGCTGTTGAAGGTGCTCGAACCCAGGTCCGAAGCGGCTTCCAGCAGGCTCTGGTCGTGTTTCACCAGGTTGGCGTACAGCGGCAGGATCATGAATGGCAGGTACGAATAGACCACGCCGATATACACCGCGATGTTGGTGTTGAGGATCTGCAGCGGCTCGTTGATCAACCCGATGGACAGCAGGAAGCCATTGAGCAAACCGTTGTTGCTGAGGATGCCCATCCACGCATACACGCGGATCAGGATCGCGGTCCAGGTCGGCATCATGATCAGCAGCACCAGCACGGTCTGCATCTCTTTGCGCGCACTGGCGATGGCATAGGCCATCGGGTAGCCGATCAACAGGCACAGCAGCGTGCTGAAGAACGCCATTTTCAGCGAGCCCAGGTACGCAGCGATGTACAACTCGTCGTCGCCGAGCATCGCGTAGTTGCCCAGGTTGAGCACCAACTGCAGTTTCTGCTCAACGAAGGTGTAGATCTCGGTATACGGCGGGATCGCCACGTCGGCTTCGGCAAAACTGATCTTCAGGACGATGAAGAACGGCAGCATGAAGAACAGGAACAGCCACAGGAAGGGAATGCCAATGACCGCATGACGACCACTGGGCGTTATTCGTTGCAGGCGGCGCTTGAGCTTCTTCATGTTCATGAGCGCAGTACCACGCCGCTGTCGTCTTCCCACCATACGTAGACCTGGTCACCCCAGGTTGGCCGCTGGCCACGGCGCTCGGCGTTGGCCACAAAGGACTGCACCAGCTTGCCGCTCGGCAACTCCACGTAGAACACCGAATGGCCGCCCAGGTAGGCAATATCGTGCACCTTGCCGCTGGACCAGTTGTGCTCGCAGGTCGGCATTTCGGTGGTGACCAACAGTTTTTCCGGGCGGATGGCGTAGGTTACCGACTTGTCTTCCACCGAGGTGGCGATGCCGTAGCCCACATAGATGTCGCGGTCCAGGTCCGGGCACTTGAGCACCGCGTGGCCTTCGGCGTCATCGACCACTTGGGTGTCGAAGATGTTGACGTTGCCGATGAACTCGCACACCAGGCGGCTGGTAGGCGTTTCGTAAATGTCGATCGGGCTGCCGATCTGGGCGATCCAGCCCAGGTGCATGATCGCGATGCGCTCGGCCATGGTCATGGCCTCTTCCTGGTCGTGGGTCACCATCACGCAGGTCACGCCCACGCGCTCGATGATCTCCACCAACTCCAGTTGCATCTGCGAACGCAGCTTCTTGTCGAGAGCGCCCATGGGCTCATCGAGCAACAGCAGTTTCGGACGCTTGGCCAGGGAACGGGCCAGGGCCACACGCTGGCGCTGGCCACCGGACAACTGGTGCGGCTTGCGCTTGGCGTACTGGCTCATCTGCACCAGTTTGAGCATCTCGGCCACGCGGGCGTCGATCTCGGCCTTGGGGATCTTGTCCTGTTGCAGGCCGAAGGCGATGTTCTGCGCCACGGTCATGTGCGGGAACAGGGCGTAGGACTGGAACATCATGTTGATCGGCCGCTCGTAGGGCGGCATGTCGGTGATGTCCTCGCCGTCGAGGTAGATGCGGCCCTCGGTCGGGCGCTCGAAACCTGCGAGCATGCGCAGCAAGGTGGACTTGCCCGAACCCGAACCGCCGAGCAGGGCGAAGATCTCGCCCTTCTTGATTTCCAGGGACACGTCGTCCACGGCAATCGTCTCGTCGAACTTCTTCGTGACCCGGTCGATTTTGACCAGCACCTTCTTCGGTGTCTGGTCCCCTTCGAGGGCTTTCTTATAGGCGCCGGAGGCAACTGCCATTTACGAAACTCCCAACAAAAATTTCTGTGCGCCCGAGGCGGGCGAACCTTGGATAGTTTGAGCCTTACTTGCCCGTCTTGACCTTGGTCCAGCTACGGGTCATCAAACGTTGCACTTTCGGGGGTAGCTCGAAGTTGACGAAGGTCCTGTCGAGTACCGCCTGCGGTGGGTAAACCGCTTCGTCCGTGCGTATCGATTGCTTCATCAGTTTGTCCGCCCCTGGGTTAGGGTTGGCGTAACCGACGTAATCACTGACCTGGGCGATCACCTCAGGTTGCAGCAAATAGTTGATGAAGGCGTGGGCTTCTTTGACGTTGGTGGCATCCTTGGGGATGGCCAGCACGTCGAACCACAGGTTGCCGCCTTCCTTCGGAATCGCGTAGGCGATGTTCACGCCCTTGCCCGCTTCGCTTGCGCGAGCCTTGGCCTGGAACACATCGCCGGAGAACCCGGCCGCCACGCAGATGTTGCCGTTGGCCAGGTCCGAGATGTATTTGGAAGAATGGAAGTAGGTCACGTAGGGCCGCACTTTGAGCAGCTTGGCTTCGGCCTTCTTGTAGTCTTCAGGGTTCTCGCTGTTGGGGTTCAGGCCCATGTAGTTGAGCACTGCCGGCAGCATTTCGTCCGCCGAGTCCATGAACGACACGCCGCACGTCGCCAGTTTCTTCATGTTTTCCGGCTCGAACAGCACGGCCCAGGAATCGATATGGTCGACGCCCAGCACTTCCTTCACTTTATCGACGTTGTAGCCGATGCCATTGGTGCCCCACAGGTACGGTACGGCGTACTGGTTGCCCGGGTCGTTTTTTTCCAGGCGCTTGAGCAGCGCCGGGTCAAGGTTGGCGTAATTTGTCAGCAACGACTTGTCGAGCTTCTGGAATGCCCCGGCCTTGATCTGCTTGCCCAGGAAGTGGTTGGACGGCACCACCACGTCGTAGCCGGTACGCCCGGCCAGCAGCTTGCCTTCCAGGGTTTCGTTGGAGTCAAACACGTCATACACGGGCTTGATGCCGCTGGCCTTTTCGAAGTTGGCCAGGGTGTCGTCGCCGATGTAATCCGACCAGTTATAAATATGCACGGTCGGTGCGGCCTGTACGCTCAACGTCAGCGTGATACCTGCACCCACCAGCATGGCTTTGCGAAATAAAGAAATTGGCAAGTGGAGGTCCTCTTAAATAGTTGGGCCCAAAGTTGTTGCCCGGCAACAAAACCGGCGCGCAACTTACCCTCGATAAACCGATCCGGCAAAACTTTCTGTTATTTAATTTGTGAGAGGGGCAGTCAAACTGCCCCTCCACCGGTTTCAGGGCTTACTTACCGGACTTGATCTTGGTCCAGCTGCGTGTCATTTCACGCTGGGTCGCAGCCGGCAGGTCGGCAATGGCGTAGAGCTTGGCCTGCACTTCCGCTGGCGGGTAGATGCCCGGGTCGCTGGTGATATCTTTGTCGACCAGTGCGGTGGCCTTCTCGTTACCGTTCGGGAAACGCACGCTGTTGGTGATCGACGCCATGACTTCCGGCTTGAGCAGGTAGTTCATGAACTTGTAGGCCGCGTCGACGTTCTCGGCATCTTTAGGGATGGCGACCATGTCGAAGAAGCTGCCAGCGCCTTCTTTCGGAATGTCATAGGCCACCTTGACCTTGCCACCGGCTTCGGCCGCGCGGGATTTGGCCTGCTGGATGTCACCCGAGTAACCCACGGCCACGCAGATGTTGCCGTTGGCCAGGTCGGAAATGTACTTGGACGAGTGGAAGTAGCCGATCGAAGGACGGATCTTCAGGAACAGCGCTTCGGCTTGCTTGAGGTCGTCTTTCTTCTGGCTGTCGGTCGGCAGGCCCAGGTAGTGCAGCGCGATCGGCAGCATTTCGGTTGGCGAATCGAGGAAGCTCACGCCGCAGCTTTTGAGCTTGGCGATGTTTTCAGGCTTGAGCAGCACGTCCCACGAGTCGATCTTGTCCACGCCCAGCGCGGCCTTGACCTTCTCCGGGTTGTAGCCGATGCCGATCGAGCCCCACATGTACGGGAAGGCGTGCTTGTTGTCCGGGTCGCTGACCGACACGGCCTTGAGCAGGGATTTGTTCAGGTTGTCATAGTTGGACAGCTTGGACTTGTCCAGCTCCTGGTAGACACCGGCCTTGATCTGCTTGGCGAGGAAATTGTTCGACGGCACGACGATGTCGTAACCGGACTTGCCTGCCAGCAACTTGGCTTCCAGGGTTTCGTTGCTGTCAAAAACGTCGTACACCACCTTGATGCCCGACTCTTTTTCAAAGTTGGCGATGGTGTCCGGTGCAATGTAGTCGGACCAGTTGTAGACGTGCAGCACTTTATCGTCTGCCTGGGCCGCGCCCGCCATTGCGCCCATCAGGGACAAGGCGAGGAGGGTCTTGCCAGCGTTCTTCAAACCTAATGCCTTCATTTGGTGATGCTCCGATTTTTTCTTTTTTGGGCCACAAGCTTTCAATGTTGAGTAGCCCAGCCAAAGGGCAACAAAACAGGGCGACAGTCTGGCAAGTTCCGAGGCCGGCTTTCAACCAAAGCCTCATTTATAACTGCCCTGAACGCAGCACCCGAAAGCCGCTGCGTTCTGAGCCTAGCACTTAGCCCTGCAATGCCGCCAAAGTCAGGTCCAGGCACTGCCGAGCCTTGGTCACCAGCTCGTCGATTTCTGCCTTGCTGATCACCAGCGGCGGCGAAATGATCATGGTGTCACCCACGGCGCGCATGATCAGGCCATTTTCGAAGCAGAACGTGCGGCAGATCATGCCGACACCCTTGCCTTCGTAGCGCTTGCGGGTGGCCTTGTCCTGCACCAGTTCAATGGCACCGAGCATGCCCACGCCGCGCACTTCGCCCACCAGCGGATGATCCGCCAACTCCCTCAGACGTTTCTGCAAATACGGTGCCGTTTCATCATGCACACGGTTAACGATTTTTTCATCGCGCATGATGCGGATGTTTTCCAGCGCCACTGCAGCGGCCACCGGGTGACCGGAGTAGGTGAAGCCGTGGTTGAAATCACCACCTTCGTTGAGCACCGCCACCACGTCATCGCGCACGATCAGGCCGCCCATGGGGATGTAGCCCGAGGTCAGGCCCTTGGCGATGGTCATCATGTGGGGCTTGAGGTCGTAGAAGTCGCTACCGAACCACTCACCGGTGCGGCCGAAACCGCAGATCACTTCGTCGGCGATAAACAGAATGTCGTACTTGGCGAGGATTTCCTTGATGCGCGGCCAGTAGGTTGCCGGCGGCACGATCACGCCACCGGCACCCTGGATCGGCTCTGCAATAAAGGCGCCGACGTTGTCCACGCCCAGCTCCAGGATCTTTTCTTCCAACTGGTTGGCAGCCCACACGCCGAATTCTTCGGGGCTCATGTCGCCGCCTTCGCCAAACCAGTACGGCTGGGCGATGTGAGTGATGCCCGGGATCGGCAAGTCGCCCTGCTCGTGCATATAGGTCATGCCGCCCAGGCTGGCGCCGGCCACGGTGGAACCGTGGTAGCCATTCTTGCGGCTGATGATGGTTTTCTTGTTCGGCTGGCCCTTGATCGCCCAGTAGTGGCGGACCATGCGCAACATGGTGTCGTTGCCTTCGGAGCCGGAACCGGTGAAGAACACGTGGTTCATGCCGGCTGGTGCGATGTCAGAAATGGCCTTGGCCAGTTCCAGCACTGGCGGGTGAGCGGTCTGGAAGAACAGGTTGTAGTACGGCAGTTCTTTCATTTGCCTGGCGGCGGCGTCAGCCAGTTCATCGCGGCCATAACCGATCGCCACGCACCACAGGCCGGCCATGCCGTCGAGGATCTTGTTGCCTTCGCTGTCCCACAGGTAAACGCCGTGGGCTTTGGTGATGATCCGTGGGCCTTTCTCTTTCAATTGCTTGAAGTCGCTGAACGGCGCCAAGTGGTGATCGCTGCTCAAGGCTTGCCATTCACGGGTTTGCGGGTTGTTGCTGGACATACCAATCTCCTAGACTTTTCAGTAAAGGGCGCGCCGTTCAAAGGGCGCGCCCGGCGTATCAGACGGCAAAGAGCAGGAATTCCCGCTCCCACGAACTGATCACGCGCTTGAAGTTTTCATGCTCGGCCCGCTTGACCGCGACGTAGCCTGTGATGAATTTCTGACCCAGGTATTTCTCGATGGTCTTGCTGTTTTCCATGCGCTCCAGGGCGTCTTCGATGGTCAACGGCAGGCGCAGGTTGCGCCGCTCGTAACCACGGCCCACCACCGGCGCGCTCGGGTTATGGCCTTCGACCATGCCGATGTAGCCGCACAACAGGCTGGCGGCAATCGCCAGGTACGGGTTGGCGTCGGCGCCCGGCAGGCGGTTTTCCACACGGCGGTTCTGCGGGCCGGCATCCGGTACGCGCAGGCCGACGGTGCGGTTTTCTTCGCCCCACTCGACGTTGACCGGCGCCGAGGTGTCGGGCAGGAAGCGGCGGAACGAGTTCACGTTGGGGGCAAACAGCGGCAGCAGTTCAGGGATGAATTTCTGCAGGCCGCCAATGTGATTGAGGAACAGCTGGCTCATGGTCCCGTCTTCATTGGAGAAGACGTTCTTGCCGGTGGCGATGTCGATGATGCTCTGGTGCAGGTGCATCGCGCTGCCAGGCTCGCCGGTCATCGGCTTGGCCATGAAGGTGGCGGCCACGTCGTGCTTGAGCGCGGCTTCGCGCATGGTGCGCTTGAACACCAGGATCTGGTCGGCCAGGGACAGGGCATCGCCGTGACGGAAGTTGATTTCCATCTGCGCCGTGCCGTCTTCGTGGATCAGGGTGTCGAGGTCCAGTTCCTGCAGTTCGCACCAGTCGTAGACGTCTTCGAACAACGGGTCGAATTCGTTGGCGGCTTCTATAGAGAAGGACTGGCGACCGGTTTCCGGGCGCCCGGAACGGCCAATCGGCGGTTGCAGCGGGAAGTCAGGGTCTTCGCAGCGCTTGGTCAGGTAGAACTCCATCTCCGGCGCCACGATGGGCTGCCAGCCTTTGTCGGCGTAGAGCTTGAGGACCTTCTTGAGCACGTTGCGCGGCGACAGCTCGATCGGGTTGCCTTGCTTGTCGTAGGTGTCGTGGATCACCTGGGCGGTCGGCTCGATGGCCCAAGGCACCAGGAACACGGCGTTCTGGTCGGGGCGGCAGATCATGTCGATATCGGCCGGGTCGAGCAATTCGTAATAGATGTCGTCTTCGACATAGTCGCCGGTCACGGTCTGCAGCAGAACGCTTTCGGGCAGGCGCATGCCCTTTTCGGCAATGAACTTGTTGGTCGGCGAGATCTTGCCCCGGGTGATACCGGTGAGGTCGCCAATCATGCATTCGACTTCTGTGATCTTGTGGTCTTTCAACCAATCGGTGAGCTGGTCGAGGTTGTTACTCATAAATGCCTCTGGGCTGGGTTTCCTGGCATCCATTAAAGGCCAGGCGTTGTTTGACGCAGCATCCGCGTCGTTTTTTCGTTCAGGGTAGGAGCTTACCTGCCATTTGCTGCTGCGTTGCATTCCTCACGCCAAAGTTGTGCGCAATCTTGAGCAGCACGCAGGGCGCACGCCGCTCTCTGACAAATGAGGAAGCAAAAAAGAGGGTAGACCGGGCGTCAAGAATATTGGCCGGGGGGCGCGCTATCATGCGGGAGGAAAATACGGATGACACAGCCTGGCTGAAGCAGGCCAAGACGCCGTTGGGCGGCAGGTGAAACATGAAGCACCCCGGTATTATTGCTGTTATGGGTTTGAATCGAGCTTAGCCTTGTTCATTTTTTTACACAACACCCCCGTAAAAAATACAACACGGCCCGCTCAAGCCTGCGAGTCCCAAGCCTCTCAAACCCAAAAAACCGCCCCAAAAAGCCCCAAAAAAGCCTTCACGGCGCTTTTTTAGGGCAAAAAAGGCCTCGCTTGACTTCGGCATGCCGTTCGGGTTGACTGAAACCAGAAAAGATCAATGATTGATATTTTTAACAACAAAGGTGTTGCATCATGTCGGTACCCCCGCGTGCCGTTCAGCTTAACGAAGCGAACGCGTTCCTTAAGGATCATCCTGAGGTTCTGTACGTAGACCTTCTAATTGCGGATATGAATGGTGTGGTGCGCGGCAAGCGCATCGAACGCACCAGCCTCCACAAGGTTTACGAGAAGGGCATTAACCTGCCTGCCTCTTTATTTGCCCTGGATATCAACGGCTCTACGGTGGAAAGCACCGGCCTGGGCCTGGACATCGGTGATGCTGACCGAATCTGTTATCCGATCCCCGACACCCTGTGCAATGAACCCTGGCAAAAGCGCCCCACCGCGCAACTGCTGATGACCATGCACGAACTGGAAGGTGAACCTTTCTTCGCCGATCCGCGCGAAGTGCTCCGCCAAGTTGTAAGCAAATTCGACGACCTCGGTCTGACCATCTGCGCCGCCTTCGAGCTTGAGTTCTACCTGATCGACCAGGAGAACGTGAACGGTCGCCCACAACCGCCCCGCTCGCCGATTTCCGGCAAACGCCCGCACTCGACACAGGTCTACCTGATCGACGACCTCGACGAATATGTCGACTGCCTCCAGGACATCCTGGAAGGTGCGAAAGAACAAGGCATCCCGGCCGACGCCATCGTCAAGGAAAGTGCCCCGGCGCAGTTCGAAGTGAACCTGCACCACGTGGCCGACCCGATCAAGGCCTGCGACTACGCGGTACTGCTCAAGCGCCTGATCAAGAACATCGCCTACGACCATGAGATGGACACCACCTTCATGGCCAAGCCGTATCCGGGCCAGGCAGGCAACGGTTTGCACGTACACATCTCGATCCTGGACAAAGACGGCAAGAACATTTTTGCCAGCGAGGATCCCGAGCAGAACGCCGCATTGCGTCACGCGATCGGCGGTGTGCTCGAGACCCTGCCCGCCCAGATGGCGTTCCTGTGCCCCAACGTCAACTCCTACCGTCGTTTCGGCGCACAGTTCTACGTGCCGAACTCGCCGTGCTGGGGCCTGGACAACCGTACCGTGGCGATTCGCGTACCGACCGGCTCGTCCGATGCCGTACGTATCGAACACCGCGTGGCCGGCGCCGACGCCAACCCTTACCTGCTGATGGCTTCGGTCCTGGCAGGCGTGCACCACGGCCTGACCAACAAGATCGAGCCTGGCGCACCAGTGGAAGGCAACAGCTACGAGCAAAACGAGCAAAGCCTGCCGAACAACCTGCGCGATGCATTACGCGAGTTGGACGACAGCGAGGTGATGGCCAAGTACATCGATCCTAAATACATCGATATCTTCGTAGCCTGTAAGGAAAGTGAGCTGGAAGAGTTCGAACACTCCATCTCCGACCTTGAGTACAACTGGTACCTGCATACCGTGTAAGCGGTTGCGACTGTAAATGTGGTGAGCAGGCTTGTTGTGGCAAGCCTGCTCGCCACAACAAACTCGCTCACCACAAAAGCCCTCGCCCCAGGTATGGATCATCTTCAGGCTCTGCGTACAATACCCGCTGCCTTGTAGGAGACTTCCATGACCACCCGCCCCGCCGCCCTTCGCAAACCCCGCGCCCGCAGTCAGGCCCGGATCGACGCGATCCTCGACGCCGCCCGCACCTTGCTGGCTGCCGAAGGCGTGGCGGGTTTGTCGATCTACGGCGTGGCCGAGCGGGCGCAGATTCCGCCGTCGTCGGTGTATCACTTCTTCGCCAGTGTGCCGGCGCTGTTGGAAGCTCTGACCACCGATGTGCATGCCGCTTTCCGGGCGGCGATTCAGGCGCCCATCGACCACGACTCACTCAAGCTTTGGCGCGACCTGTCCTGCATCGTCGAACAGCGCATGCTCAGCATCTACGAGCACGACGCCGCCGCACGCCAGTTGATCCTGGCCCAGCATGGGCTGACCGAAGTGACCCAGGCGGATCGTCAGCATGATCTGGAGCTGGGAGATTTGATGCTCGCGGTGTTCAACCGGCACTTCGAAGTGCCGACCTTGCCGAAAGACGTGGATGTGTTCGCGCTGGCGCTGGAGTTGAGCGACCGCGTGTATGCACGCTCGGTGCATCAGCATGGGTTGATCACGCCGCGCATGGCGGAGGAAGGGATGCGGGTGTTTGATGCCTATGTAGGGCTGTACCTGCCGCCCTATCTGCCCAAGCGTTAATTTTGTGGGGGCTGGGCCGGCCTCATCGGGGGCAAGCCCCCTCCCACACTTTGACTTGTGAATACATTCAAAATGTGGGAGGGGGCTTGCCCCCGATGGCGGTCTCAAGCGCGATCACAACTTGGCGATCGACACCTCGGTGGATTTCACGAAGGCAATCACTTCGCTGCCAATCACCAGCTCCAGCTCTTTGACCGAGCGGGTGGTGATCACGGAAGTGACGATGCCGGACGCGGTCTGCACGTCGATTTCCGACAGCACGTCGCCTTCGACGATTTCCTTGATGGTGCCTTTGAACTGGTTACGCACGTTGATGGCTTTAATAGTCATGGTGTTCTTCCTTCAGGGGACGAGTGAGTTATTGAGCCCAACGCAATTGCGTAGGCAGCGGTGAAACAGGTTCGGGTTCCGGTGGCGAGCCGGGCAACGACAGCACACGGTTGAGCACTTCAGCTTCCAACGCGGCCAGGCGATGTGAGCCCCGTGCACGCGGGCGTGGCAGGTCGACGATCAGGTCGAGGCCGATTTCGCCGTCTTCGATCAGGATGACGCGGTCGGCAATTGCCACGGCTTCGCTGACATCGTGGGTTACCAGCAACACGGTGAAGCCATGCTTCTGCCACAGGTTTTCGATCAGTTGCTGCATCTCGATGCGGGTCAGGGCATCCAGCGCCCCCAGCGGCTCATCCAGCAACAGCAGGCGCGGTTGGTGGATCAGCGCACGAGCCAGGGCCACGCGTTGCTTCTGCCCACCGGACAGCGCCGCCGGCCACTCGTTGGCACGTTCAGCCAGGCCGACCGCCTCCAGGGCTTCCAACGCTTTGGGGCGCCAATCGCCTTTAAGGCCAAGGCCGACGTTGTCGATGATCTTTTTCCATGGCAACAGGCGCGCTTCCTGGAACATCAACCGCGTGTCTTCAAGCGCTTCGCTCAGCGGTGCGGAACCGGCCAGCAGCTCGCCGCCGCTGGCTTTGTCCAGCCCGGCCAGCAGGCGCAGCAAGGTACTTTTGCCGCAGCCACTGCGGCCGACCACCGCCACGAATTGGCCGGCAGGTATGTGCAGGTCAATCTCCTTGAGCACTTCCCGTGCGCCAAAGGCCTTGCGCAACTTGCGTACCGCCAGGGGGATGCCCTTGAGCAGGCGCGGAGGTTGTTGAGCTGTCATGCCGCACCCCCTTTATTCACTTGATAGGCCGGGTGCCAGCGCAGCCACACACGCTCCAGGCCACGAGCAGCCAGATCGGCGAGTTTGCCGAGGATGGCGTACATCACGATAGCCAACACCACCACGTCGGTTTGCAGGAATTCACGGGCGTTCATCGCCAGGTAGCCGATGCCGGAGCTGGCCGATATGGTTTCCGCCACGATCAGCGTCAGCCACATGAAGCCCAGGGCAAAGCGCACGCCCACCAGGATCGACGGCAGCGCACCCGGCAGGATCACCTGGCGGAACAGGCTGAACCCGGACAAGCCGTAGCTGCGCGACATCTCCACCAACGCCGGGTCGACATTGCGGATGCCGTGGTAGGTATTCAGGTAGATCGGGAACAGCGTGCCGAGGGCAACCAGGAAAATCTTCGCCGTCTCATCAATGCCGAACCACAGGATCACCAGCGGAATCAGCGCCAGGTGCGGCACGTTGCGGATCATCTGCACCGAACTGTCCAGCAGGCGTTCGCCCCACTTCGACAAGCCAGTGATAAAGCCCAGGACCAGGCCGATGCTGCCGCCGATCACAAACCCCAGGCCGGCACGCCAGCCACTGATCGCCAGGTGCGTCCAGATCTCACCGCTGGCGACCAGATGCACGCCGGCAGCAATCACGGCACTGGGCGCCGGCAGGATACGGGTCGACAACCACCCCGCCGATACCGACAACTGCCACACCGCGAGCAATAGCACCGGCAGTACCCAGGGCGCCACGCGGTGGCTTAGTTTTTCATAGCTCATGGGGCGGCCTCAGCTCTGTGACGCAGCTTTGGGAAGGATATCGTTGGCGACCATCTCGCCGAACGGGCTGACGTAGCCGGCGCTTTTCGGCAGCTCGGGTCGCTCGATATCCAAGTGAGGGAACAGCAATTCGGCAACGCGATACGACTCTTCCAGGTGTGGATAACCGGAGAAAATAAACGTGTCGATACCCAGCGCGGCGTACTCCTTGACGCGTGCCGCCACGGTCGGGCCATCGCCCACCAGCGCCGTCCCCGCACCCCCACGCACCAGGCCGACGCCGGCCCACAGATTGGGGCTGACTTCGAGGTTGTCGCGGTTGCCGCCATGCAACGCCGCCATGCGTTGCTGGCCGACAGAATCAAAGCGTGCCAAAGAGGCCTGGGCACGGGCGATGGTGTCGTCATCCAGGTGGGAGATCAGTTTGTCGGCGGCCTTCCATGCTTCTTCGTTGGTTTCACGCACGATCACATGCAGGCGGATACCAAAGCGCACGGTACGCCCGAGCTTGGCGGCCTTGGCGCGTACCTGTTCGATTTTTTCCGCGACAGCGGCCGGTGGCTCACCCCAGGTCAACACCATTTCCACCTGCTCGGCTGCCAGGTCCTGGGCCGCTTCGGAGGAGCCGCCGAAGTACAGTGGCGGACGCGGTTGCTGGATCGGCGGGTAAAGCAGCTTGGCGCCTTTGACGCTGATGTGCTCGCCGTCGTAATCAACGGTCTCGCCTTCCAGCACACGGCGCCAGATGCGGGTGAACTCCACCGAGGCCTGGTAGCGCTCCTCATGGCTGAGGAACAAGCCGTCGCCGGCCAATTCTTCCGGATCGCCGCCGGTCACCAGGTTGAACAACGCACGGCCACCGGACAGACGATCCAGGGTCGCGGCCTGACGCGCAGCCACCGTCGGGGAAATGATCCCGGGGCGCAGCGCGACAAGGAATTTCAAGCGCTGGGTCACCGGGATCAGCGAAGCGGCCACCAGCCACGAGTCTTCGCAGGAGCGCCCGGTCGGGATCAGCACCCCACCGAATCCCAGGCGATCGGCGGCCTGGGCCACTTGCTGCAGATAACCGTGGTCAACGGCGCGAGCGCCTTCGGCGGTGCCAAGGTAATGGCCGTCGCCGTGGGTAGGCAGGAACCAGAAAATATTGAGGCTCATGGAGTTGTCTCCTGAAGAAGTCGGATTACGGCGCGTTGGCAACGGCGGCGGGTGGCGTCCAGATCACGTCCTTGATGCTCAAGGGTTTGGGGATCAATTTGAGTTGGTAGAAGCTGTCGGCGATTTTCTGCTGGGCGGCGACCACTTCCGGGGTCAGGAACAGCGCGCCGTAGCCCTGGCGTTTTACCGAGGTCAGGGTGATGTCAGCCGGCAGACCGAGCAGCGGTGCGACTTGTTCGGTGACTTCCTGGGGGTTGGCCTTGGACCATTCGCCCACGGCGCGCACTTCTTCCACCAGCGCCTTGATCACTTGCGGGTGTTGTTCGGCATACGGTTTGGTCGCCAGGTAGAACTGATGGTTGTCGGCGATGCCGGTGCCGTCACGCAGGGTGCGGGCCTGCAGTTGTTTCTCGGCGGCGGCCTGGTACGGGTCCCAGATCACCCAGGCGTCCACACTGCCACGCTCGAAAGCGGCACGGGCATCGGCGGGCGGCAGGAATACGGTTTGCACATCGGTGTATTTCAGGCCGGCATCTTCCAGGGCCCGCACCAGCAGGTAGTGCACGTTGGAGCCTTTGTTGAGCACGATTTTCTTGCCCTTGAGCTCGGCCACGGATTTGATCGGTGAGTCTTTCGGCACCAGGATCGCTTCGCTGGTCGGCGCCGGTGGTTCGTAGGCCACGTAGAGCAGGTCGGCACCGGCAGCCTGGGCGAACACCGGCGGGGTTTCGCCGGTCACGCCAAAGTCGATGGAGCCGACATTCAGGCCTTCAAGCAGCTGGGGGCCGCCAGGGAACTCGGTCCACTGGACATTAACGCCCTGGGCCGCCAGGCGTTTTTCCAGGGTGCCCTTGGCCTTAAGCAGCACCAACGTGCCGTATTTCTGATAGCCGATCCGCAGGGTCTCGGCGGCTTGAGCTTGAACAATGGCGCCGAAGGACACAGCCGCAGCAAACAGTGCGACCAGACCACGACGCAAGATGACAGTGCGCATGGCGCTCTCTCCAAAAATGCGATTAGGGGTTTTGGCTGCACCTGCTTGGCCGTTGGCGGCTGAGTAAGGTGAGTGTTTCGGTATATCAGTGAGGCTCAGATGCTCCAGCGAGCACTCAACAAACGTTCGTTCAACACGTGGGGGTCCAGCGGTTTCGGGCGACGGGCCATTGCGCCGTACAGTGTTTCCAGGGCTTCGTGCAAACGCTGTTCGAGCACTGGCACCAACTGCGCCTGGGCACTGCCTTCGCCATACGCGATCTGGCTGTCTTCGGCAAAGATGCCGTGGAGCAATTCCTGGGCCTTCAGCGCCGACAGCACCGGCTTCAAGGCATAGTCCACCGCCAGCATGTGGGCGATGCTGCCGCCGGTGGCCATCGGCAACACGATCTTGTGGGCCAGGGCGCGTTCGGGCAGCAGGTCCAGCACGGTCTTCAGCGCGCCGGAGAACGAGGCCTTGTACACCGGCGTAGCGATCACCAGGCCGTCAGCGTTAGCCACTTGTTGCAACAGGTCGATGACCTTGGGGCTGTCGAAGCGCGCATGCAGCAGGTCCTCAGCCGGGAAGTCCCGTATCTGGTAACTCACCACTTCTACGCCTTTGTCTTGCAACCACTGACGGGTTTTATCCAGCAATACCCCGGAGCGGGAGCGCTGGCTGGGGCTGCCTCCAAGTGTTACGACCAACATGCAGGAATTCCTTGAGCAGGTGTCGGCGGTTCGCTGTGTGACGATGGCGCCAAGATGGAACAGACCTTATCAGCAGATTCATATATCTATAAATCTTATTTTTTCATTTGTTTATTCTTTAAATGCATATGCCAGATATGAAATCGCAGCCGAAAAAAAAGGCCGTCGAAACGGCCTCAAAACCCCTGCTATGTGATCAGCGATTCGGTTGTGGTGTCAGGCGCAGGTACGGCTTCACCGCGCGATAGCCCTTCGGAAAGCGCTTCTTGATCTCTTCCTCATCCTTGAGCGAAGGCACGATCACCACCTCATCACCGTCCTGCCAGTTGGCGGGCGTGGCGACCTTGTGGCTGTCGGTGAGCTGCAACGAGTCGATGACCCGCAGGATCTCGTGGAAGTTGCGCCCGGTGCTGGCCGGGTAGGTAATGGTCAGGCGGATCTTCTTGTTCGGGTCGATCACGAACAAGGAACGCACGGTGAGTGTGTCACTGGCGTTGGGGTGGATCAGGTCGTAGAGGTCGGACACTTTGCGATCGGCGTCGGCCAGGATCGGGAAGTTGACAACAGTGTTCTGGGTTTCGTTGATGTCTTCGATCCACTTGTGGTGCGAATCCACCGGGTCGACCGACAGGGCGATGGCCTTGACGCCGCGCTTGGCGAATTCGTCCTTGAGCTTGGCGGTGAAACCCAGCTCGGTGGTGCACACCGGGGTGAAATCCGCCGGGTGGGAAAACAGCACACCCCAGCTATCGCCCAGCCATTCGTGGAAACGAATCGTGCCGGCGCTGGAATCCTGTTCGAAGTCGGGGGCGATATCGCCCAGTCTTAGGCTCATGGTGTGGCTCCTGGTGAGTGCTTATGGAGCCCACTGTGCATGGATTGTGGATTATTTAAAAAGAATAAATATCAATTTATCTAGACGATAAAGGAATATTAAAAATCTGTTCATTGGACGCGGGGGCAGACGAGGAGCAACATCGTTTCCAAGGTTCGAGAAGGCCTTGAGACGCTGTACAAAGAGGGGTCAGGAAGGGCCTGCGGGGGTTTGGCCCGACTTGAAAGCAAGACACCCTGCCCGGTGTTGCACCGGGCAGGGTTTTACAGGCTTACAAAAGCGTCACGCTACTAGAACAGTGGCAGCGAGTAGCTGACGATCAGGCGGTTTTCGTCCTGGGAACGGGTGTTCGCCAGGTCGGTACGCCACATAGCGTTTTTCCAGGCAACACCAAGGTTTTTCAGCGGGCCTTCCGGAATCACATAGGCAACAGTGATGTCGCGCTCCCACTCGGATTGACCAGTGGTTTCGGCACGACCGTTGTTGTTGGCGATGGTGTCGATGTCGCTACCTTTCAGGTAAACAACACCAGCGGTCAGGCCAGGTACACCGACTTTTGCGAAGTCATAAGCGTAGCGAGCTTGCCAGGTACGCTCGCCAGCGCGGGCGAACTTCTGGATCTGCATGTCGGTAGTGATGTAAGCCGACGAGCCGTCGCCCTGGTTCAACCAAGGGAAGTCGCTGCTACCATTGCTGACCTGGTAACCACCACCGAAGGTGTGACCGGCAACGGTGTACAGGAACAGGCCGCTGTACAGGTTGTTGTCGACCTTGCCTTTACCCGCGTTGAAGTTGTTGTAGTTACCGCTGGAGTAGTAAGCGGCAGTGTTGCCGTTCTTGCCATCGTCCGAGCTGTTGAAATAACGCAGGTCAGACTTCAGAACGCCTGGACCGATTGCCCAGTTGTGGGTCAGACCAAGGAAGTGCTGCTTGTAGAAATCTTCCAGATTGCCGTAGTAGTACTGGGCAGTCAGGTCTTTGGTCAGCTTGTAGTCACCACCGGCGTAGTAGAACTTGTTGCTGAACTTGCCGGCGTTGTAGTTGGAGCTACCGTTGGCGCCGCCAATCGACAGGTTTTCGTTATTGCTGGAGTTACGGCCCTTGGCCTTTTCCACCTGACCGGCCACCAAGGTCAAATCCTTGATGTCGTTGGTGGTGATCTGGCCACCTTGGAAGGTTTGCGGCAGCAGACGACCATCGTTGGTCACGATAACCGGCAGTTTTGGCTGCAGGGTGCCCAACTTCAGTTCGGTCTGGGAGATCTTCACCTTACCGGTCACGCCCAGGCTGGCGTAATCGTGGACAGCTTTGTTGCCGTCGCTTGGGAAGATGGTACCGCCCGAAGCAGTGCCAGTGTAGTTACCGTGATCAGCACGGCTCGAATCCAGACGCACGCCGTACAGACCGATCGCGTCAACACCGAACTGCACAGTACCTTGGGTGTAACCCGAGATGAAACGTAGATCGAAGCCTTGGCCCCATTCAGCGTTTTTGCTACGCGTGTTGGACGTGGCGTTAGGGTGACCGTCACGGTTATCGGTGTTGATGTAGAAGTTACGCAGCCCCAGTGTTGCCTTACTGTCTTCGATGAAACCGGCGGAGTTTGCCTGCTGGGCAATCGCAGCCAAAGCTACGGCCAACGCCAATGTTGACTTCTTCATGTACCGCTCCTCTCATTTCTAATTTTTGTATTTCTTTGGTCTCGGGTCTGACGCCCTCGATCCACAGATGCGCGATTAGCGCCAGATAGTGACCACCAAGTCAATCGTAACCTTGTGTGTCTACTACCTTCGTCTAATCGCAGTTGATTTGGTCCCTGCAGGGTAATGAGTTTTTCATACACCCAAAAAGAATTATTTCATTCTTTTTCATACGATTCGGGAATAAGCCTTTGCATGACGCGAACCCGTCAGCGTAGACGAACCGCTTCACAAGCTAATTCCTAAAGGGTATTTGTTAGCACTTTTTTAGATCGATTAGTGTGGCCGTAAGGTTGCATACGTCACCCACGATCAAAAAGGCGACGCCATCATGGCCAAACGCATATCCTCCCGTCAATTTGTTACAGTTTTTGTGTCACTAATAGTTTCTTTTGGTGTCAAAGCGGCCGATTTGCCCATCGGCTAGAAAATTGCCTGGCGCCATTCAACAGTGGGCCGGAAGTCGTAACCGCCATCGCCTCGGGCGACGTGCAAATCGGCAACCTCGGTTCCAGCGCCGCTGCCGCAGCGGCATCACGGAATCTATCCATCGTCGCGTTCATCGTATCGGCCCAGATCAATACTTCTGAAGCATCGGTGGTGCGTAAGGACAGCCACATTGACGCACCCAAGGATTTGTTCGGTAAAACCATCGCGACGCCGTTTGTCTCAACCTCTCATTAGTAGATTCGAAACCGCTGCAGAAAATCGCGAAAATGACAGGCACCGACGCCGCAGACATTCATGAGCTGCTAGCCGGCACGACATTCCCGGATGCCCAGGCACAACAAACCGATGCGCTGCCAAAAGGCGGCATGGCGAAGGCGATCGGGGAGACGGCGAAGCTCTTGGAGTAGCAGGGGAAGGTTGAGGTAGTGCTGCCGGATGACTCGGCCTTCGTGACCGACAAATTCGTCAAGCCCTGCACCCTGTAGGAGCCGGTTAACCGGCTCCTACAGGGTGTGGGTTACAGGGCCTTCTCGAAGATCTTCGAATTACGCTGATAGTTGTACAGCGACGCCCGCGCCGACGGCAGGCGGTCGACACTGCTCGGCACAAACCCCCGCTCACGGAACCAGTGCGCGGTGCGGGTGGTGAGGACAAACAAGGTCTTCAACCCCTGCGCCCGGGCACGGGCCTGGATGCGCTCCAGCAACACATCGCCACGAGCGCCATGGCGATATTCCGGGTTCACTGCCAGGCAAGCCAGCTCTCCCGCGTCCGAATCGGCGATCTGATACAGCGCTGCACAGGCGATGATCATGCCTTCGCGCTCCACCACGCTGAACTGCTCGATCTCACGTTCCAGCACTTCCCGCGAACGGCGTACCAGGATGCCCTGCTCTTCCAGCGGGCTGATCAGGTCGAGCAAACCGCCGACATCCTCAATCGCCGCTTCGCGCACCTGCTCGAATTGCTCCTGGGCCACCAGCGTACCGCCGCCGTCCCGGGTAAACAGCTCGGTGAGCAAGGCGCCGTCTTCGGCATAGCTGACAATATGGCTGCGCCCTACTCCACCCCGGCACGCTTCGGCGGCGGCATCGAGCAATTCGGCCTGATAGTTGGTTTTACCCAGGCGCTGCAGGTGAGCCGGCACCTGTTGCGGGCGCAGCTCGCGTACCAGGCGGCCGTTCTCATCGATCAAGCCCATATCGGCGCCAAACAGCAGCAGTTTGTCGGCGCCCAGGTCGATGGCGGCGCGGGTCGCGACGTCTTCGCAGGCCAGGTTGAAGATCTCACCGGTGGGCGAATACCCCAGCGGCGACAGCAACACGATGGAGCGCTCATCCAGCAAGCGATTGATACCCTTGCGGTCGACGCGGCGCACTTCGCCAGTGTGATGGTAGTCCACGCCTTCGAGTACACCGATCGGACGTGCCGTCACCAGGTTGCCGCTGGCAACGCGCAGGCGCGAGCCCTGCATCGGCGACGAGGCCATGTCCATCGACAGGCGCGCTTCGATGGCGATACGCAGATGGCCGACCGCGTCGATCACGCACTCCAGGGTTGCGGCATCGGTGATGCGCAAGCCTTCGTGGTAAGCCGGGGTCAGGCCCCGCGCTTCAAGGCGCGCTTCGATCTGTGGGCGCGAACCGTGGACCAGCACCAATCGCACACCCAGGCTGTGCAGCAGCACCAGGTCGTGGACGATATTGCCGAAGTTGGGATGTTCCACACCATCGCCAGGCAGCATGACCACAAAGGTACAGTCGCGGTGGGCATTGATGTAGGGGGACGCATGGCGAAGCCAGTTAACGTAGTCGGGCATAGAACCTGGGCCTGTAATAAAAAGCAGCCGAAAAAGGATGAATCGTGAAAGCGCACGGCGGGCTGATGGTTATCGTCGGAACAGGCTTGGCGACACGCTCACTCTCCTTCTATGTACGAACAGGCAGGGGTTAATTTATGCAGGTTTCAGGCAGTAATGTTCGATCAGTTCCCGCAATAGACGCACTGTAGGCGTCAAGCGTGACATTTCGAGGTATTCGCCCGGCTGGTGTGCGCAGGCGATGTCGCCGGGGCCGAGCACCAGGGTTTCACAACCAAGGCGCTGAAGATAAGGCGCTTCGGTGCCGAACGCTACTGCTTCGGCACGATGGCCGGTCAATCGTTCCGCCACCCGTACCAGTTCGGCATCTTCCGGTTGCTCGAACGGCGGTACTTCGGGGAACAGGGGCGCATAGTCAATCTTGACCTGATGGCGCTCGGCCACCGGCTGGAGCTTCTGGCGGATCGCATCGCGCAGCACCTGGGGGTCCATGCCCGGCAGTGGGCGCAGGTCGAACTCCAGGGAACACTGGCCGCAGATGCGGTTGGGGTTGTCGCCGCCGTGGATGCAACCGAAGTTCATGGTCGGTTGCGGCACGCTGAACTGAGGGTTGCGATACTCGCGCTGCCAGGCCAGGCGCAGGCCGCGCAGTTCGCCGATGGCGTCGTGCATGGCTTCAAGCGCGCTGTGGCCCAGGCTCGGGTCCGACGAGTGGCCGCTTTGGCCAAGAATATCGATGCGTTCCATCATCACGCCTTTGTGCAGGCGGATCGGCTTGAGGCCGGTCGGCTCGCCGATCACCGCTGCGCGACCCAGCGGGCGGCCCGCTTCGGCCAGTGCGCGAGCACCGGACATGGAGCTTTCTTCATCACAGGTGGCGAGAATCAGCAGCGGCTGTTTGAACGGCTGATCCAGCAGCGGCAACACCGCTTCGATGGCCAGCGCGAAAAAGCCCTTCATGTCGCAGCTGCCCAATCCTACCCAACGGCCGTCAACTTCCGTCAGCTTGAGCGGGTCGGTCTTCCACAGCGCTGCGTCATAAGGGACGGTATCGCTATGACCCGCCAGCACCAGGCCTCCGGGCCCACTGCCGTAACTGGCCAACAGGTTGAACTTGCCGGGGCTGACTGGCTGGATGTCGATGGCGAAACCCAGATCCCCCAGCCAAGCGGCGAGCAAGTCGATCACCGGGCGGTTGGTCTGGTCGAGAGACGCCTGGGTGCAGCTCACGGATGGCGCGGCAATCAACGCGGCAAACTGCTCTTTCATGGACGGTAACGGCATGCTCGGCCTCTCGACTTCCCGGATGAGCCTCACTATAGAGCCATCTGCACGACACAATAAACCGTTGCGGCGCGTTGCCGGGCTCAGTCCTGTACACTGCACGACCTTGGCAGCCACTCATTTCCCCGGCTGCGCTCCCGATCCTGGATGTTCCGGCCATGCAAAAAGAAACTGAAATCAAGCTCCGCGTCAGCCGCGAGACCCTCGCCGCGCTGCGTGAGCACCCGCTCCTGAAAAAACGCAACAAAAGTGGCTGGGAACGCCGTGAGTTGATGAACCAGTACTTCGACACCCCCGAGCGCGACCTGGCCCAGGCCAAAGTCGCCCTGCGCCTGCGCAAGGACGGTGACGACATCATCCAGACCCTCAAGACCCGCGGCCAGAGCGTCGCCGGCTTGTCGGAACGTAACGAATACAACTGGGAACTGCCTAAAGCCAAGCTCGACGTGAAGAAGCTCGACGGCGAATGCTGGCCCGAGCAACTGGCCGAGCTGGACAAAAAGACCCTCAAGCCGATCTTCACCACCGACTTCGTGCGTGAGCGCGCCGAAATCGCCTGGGGTCGCGGCAAGGCCAAGGTGGTGATCGAAGCCGCCCTGGATCTGGGCCACGTGGTGGTCGGCAAGCAGAAAGAAGAAATCTGCGAGCTGGAACTGGAACTGCGCGAAGGCGAACCGGCCGCCCTGCTGGAGTTGGCCGCCGAGCTGGCCGCGACCCTGGCGTTGATGCCGTGCGATATCAGCAAGGCCGAGCGCGGCTACCGCTTGTACGACGCCAGCAGCTACTCCCTGAGCCTGCCGGCGCCGCAGATCCACGTTGAAATGCCGCTGGACGATGCCTTCGCTGCGATCATGTGGCACCTGCTGGGCAGCAGCCAACGCCTGGCCGAGCAATACCGTTTCAATGGCCACTGGCGCCTGCTGCAAGACTGGGTCGACAACCTCGGCGAACTGCGTGCCCTGGTCGGCAGCCTTGGCCAGGCGGCACCGCGTCAGTCCACCAGCGAACTGCGCAGCGCGCTCGATGCCCTGCTGGAAGACTGGCGTCCACTGGTACAGGCCGGTGATGACGACGAGGACATCCGCAAAGCCGCACCGGAACAGTTCGCCGAAGAACTGGACGACGTGCGCTGGGGCCTGTTCTCACTGAACGCTTCACGCTGGCTGCTCGCCCGCAGCTGGACCGCCGACCGCACCGTGCGTGGCAACCGCCAGGGCGCCGCGCAAATCACCAACTGGCTGCCGCGCCTGCTGGCCGACGACGCTGTCGCCCTGCAACTGCCGCGCTACCAGCAACAGCCGGAAGACCTGGCCGAGCAACTGCCGCGTATCGAACGCATCCAGGCCTGGCTGCACCATGCGCGCCAGGTGGTCGACATTCCGGAACTGGACCGTCTGTACGGCGAGCTGAACAAGCTGGTGCAACTGGCCAACCAGCCGATTACCGATGAGTCGCTGGATGCGCGGATGCATCAGGCGATTGCGGTGTATCAGAACCGGGCGTGGAAGACCTTGCTGCGCCTGTAAGGACGCTTTCGCGGGCAAGCCCGCTCCCACACTGACTGGGTTCACACATAGAAATCTGTGAACCCAATCCAATGTGGGAGCCGGGCTTGCCCGCGATGAGGCCATCCCTGTCAGCGCAGTACTGGCAGGCTGGTGGTGGACTTGATCTCGGATAAAGCCACAATCGAATTAACCTCCTGAATCCCCGGCACCATCGACAGTTTCTCGAAGAAAAACCGCTCATACGCCTCGATGTCCGAGGTGACGATACGCAGCAGAAAGTCCACCGCCCCCATCAGCACATAACACTCCAGCACTTCCGGGAACCCGCGAATCGCATCGGTGAACTCGGTGAAGTTGGAGCGGCCGTGGGCGTTGAGTTTCACCTCGGCGAATATCTGCGTGTTGAGGCCGATCTTCTTGCGATCCAGCAAGGTCACCTGGCCACGAATCACGCCCTCTTCCTTGAGCCGTTGGATACGTCGCCAGCAAGGCGACTGGGACAGGCCGACCTGTTCGGCGATCTGCGCGCTGGAGAGCGAAGCGTCTTCTTGCAACAGGGCCAGGATACGGCGGTCGTAGGCGTCCAACTCGCTGTGCATATAAATACCCTCCATCGCACTTATTCTGAATTGATTGATTCGATTTTCGACAAATAAGGCCCATCTTAGATAAGAAATCTCCCGTGGCGAATGTAAAAATTTCTCCAGTCGAATCCGGAGCTTTCCCATGCATGCCGTCGAAACCAACCACCCCGCCACCCGCATCGATGCGTGGGCCGTCAACAGCACCCATTGCCAGGCCCATTACCACATCGTCGCCGAGGCGGAGCCCGACGTTGTGTGCCGGGTACTCAACTATTTCGCTCTGCAATTCCTCACGCCACAGCAGGTTACGGTCAACCGCGAAGAAGACCTGTTGAACATCGCCATCGTGATGGACGGCCTGAGCTGGCACCGTGCCCAGGTGATCGGTGAAAAGATTCGAAACCTGATCAGCGTGTGCACACTGGACGTGTGGTCGGCTGATTCCGTGGCGCCTCAGGCAGTGATGGCGGTTGCTCAGTAAGACCCTGCAATACACGCCGGGAGGAAGATATTCAGGGGCTGGCTAGCCTGGGATTTACGCCCACTGCCCTCAGGAAAATCTCCATGCCGGTTGATCAACGATTGGAACTGCGTCAGCTGCTGCCGGCTCTGCTCGAAGGGCGAGTGATCACCCCGGAAGTTGCACAGCAGTTGTCGGCGCTGCCGGCCAGCAACACCTTGCATCCCCTGGAAAGCATCGCAGCCCTTGGCCCCAGTCTGGAAACCCTGACCGAATGGCTGGCCCAGCATGCCGGGCAACCGTACCTGCGCATCGATCCGTTGAAGATCGATGTGGCGACGGTCGTGCCGCTGATGTCCCATGCGTTCGCCCAACGCCACGCCATCCTTGCAGTGGCGGTGGACGCGCAGACGGTCACCGTCGCCAGCGCCCAGCCCCACGTCACCAGTTGGGAAGCCGGGCTGGCGCAGGTGCTCAAGCGCTCGATCAAGCGTGTGGTTGCCAACCCCCATGACATAACGCGCTGTATTGGCGAGTTCTACCGGCTGGCGAAGTCCGTCAGCGGCGCCGATCAAAAAGTTGCGGCACCGGGCAACAACGAACTGCTCAACCTCGGCGCCAGCGACCAGGAGCCGGATGCCAACGACGCGCATATCGTCAACATCGTCGACTGGCTGTTGCAGTACGCTTTCGGCCAGCGTGCCAGCGATATCCACATTGAACCGTGCCGTGAACAGGGCCGTGTGCGCTTTCGCATCGACGGGTTGTTGCACGACGTCTATCAGTTCCCGCCCCAGGTCACGATGGCAGTCGTCAGCCGCCTCAAAAGCCTGGGCCGCATGAACGTGGCGGAAAAGCGCAGGCCCCAGGACGGCAGGGTCAAGACCAAAAGCCCGACCGGAGCGGAAGTGGAACTGCGCCTGTCCACCTTGCCCACGGCATTTGGTGAAAAGCTGGTGATGCGGATCTTCGACCCACAGGTGCTGCTCAAGGGCTTTGACCAGCTTGGTTTATCGGTTGAGGACCAGCAACGCTGGCAAGCCATGACGAGCCAGACCAACGGCATCATCCTGGTCACCGGCCCTACCGGTTCAGGCAAGACCAGCACCCTCTACACCACGCTCAAGCAATTGGCCACGCGGGAAGTCAACCTGTGCACGGTGGAAGACCCGATCGAGATGGTCGAGCCGGCGTTCAACCAGATGCAGGTTCAGCACAATATCGACCTGACCTTCGCCAGCGGCATCCGCGCCCTGCTCCGCCAGGACCCGGACATCATCATGATCGGCGAGATCCGCGACCAGGAGACCGCCGAAATGGCGATCCAGGCTGCATTGACCGGGCACCTGGTGCTGTCGACCCTGCATACCAACGATGCGCCCAGCGCCATCAGCCGCCTGCAGGAGCTGGGCATTGCGCATTATTTGATCAAAGCCACCTTGCTCGGCGTAATGGCGCAGCGTTTGGTGCGGGTTCTGTGCCCCCACTGCAAGCGTGCGTTGGGTGACGCCCATGAAGCGGTCGGGTGCGTCGAATGTCGACACAGCGGTTATCAGGGGCGGGCCGGCGTTTACGAAATCATGGTTTTGAACGAAGCGCTCAGGACTTTGATCACGCCTGGGGCCGATGTGCAGGCCCTGCGCCAGGCAGCAGTGACTCACGGCATGCGCAGCTTGCGTATGGCCGGCATGCAGAAGGTCGCGGCGGGGCTCACCACGGTGGCGGAAGTCTTGCGGGTGACTCCCGGGGATTCGGTAACAAATCCTTTGTTTGTTAAGCAGTGAAACCGTTCTTATCGGTGACAACACCGTTACAATCGGCCCAACGTCGTTTCACTGACACCATCAGATAGGGAATCGCTATGCAGATCGGAACCGTACTGCTTCTTTTCGTGGGGCTGGCCATCGCCATCCTGTTCATGGGCTTCAAGGTGGTCCCCCAGGGCTACCAATGGACGGTCGAGCGTTTCGGCCGTTACACCAATACCCTCAAGCCTGGCTTGAACATCATCATCCCGGTCATGGACCGCATCGGTCGCAAGATCAACGTGATGGAAAGCGTACTGGATATCCCGCCCCAGGAAGTCATCACCGCCGACAACGCCACCGTGCAGATCGACGCCGTGTGCTTTTTCCAGGTGGTCAACACCGCCCAGGCCGCCTACGAGGTGAACAACCTCGAACACGCCATCCGCAACCTGCTGCAAACCAACATCCGTACCGTGCTCGGCTCCATGGAACTGGATGCCATGCTCAGCCAGCGTGACGGCATCAACGAAAAACTGCTGAAGACCGTGGACGAAGCCACCGCGCCATGGGGGATCAAGATCACCCGTATCGAGATCAAGGACATCAGCCCGCCCGCCGACCTGATGGCCGCGATGTCGGGCCAGATGAAAGCCGAACGGATCAAGCGTGCGCAGATCCTCGAAGCCGAGGGCCTGCGCGCCTCGGCGATCCTGACGGCCGAAGGCAAGAAGCAGGCACAGATTCTCGAGGCCGAAGGTAGCCGCCAGGCGGCGTTCCTTGAATCCGAAGCCCGTGAGCGTCAGGCCGAAGCCGAAGCCCGCGCCACACAGGTGGTATCGGAAGCAATCGCGTCGGGCAACGTGCAGGCGGTCAATTACTTCGTCGCACAGAAATACATCGACGCCCTGGGCAAGCTGGCTTCGGCCAACAACAGCAAGGTCATCCTGATGCCGCTGGAAGCCAGCCAGGTGATCGGCGCAGTTGGCGGTATCGGCGAGATCGTCAAGGCAACGTTCGACAACAAGAAAGGCTGAGGCCAGCGCCATGTGGGATTTCCTGCAGCATCTGTCGTTCTGGGATTGGCTGGCACTGGGCACGGTACTGCTGATTCTTGAGGTATTCGGCGCTGGCGGTTACCTGTTGTGGATGGGTATCGCCGCGGCGGCCGTGGGCGTGATCAAGTTCCTGGTGCCACCCCTGGGGCTGGAATGGCAACTCCTGCTGTTTGCCGTGTTGTCGATAATGACGGCGGTGTACTGGTGGAAACGTCAGCGCAGCAGCGCCAAGGCCAGCGACCAGCCGGGGCTCAACGAACGCGGCTCCGAGCTGATCGGCCGCACCTTCGTGGTGCACCAGGCGATTGTGGATGGCCGGGGCAAGGTGAAAGTCGGTGATGGCGTGTGGATGGTGACCGGCCCGGACAGCCCCGTAGGCGCTCAAGTACGGGTGGTTGGCCAGGAAGGCGTGGTGTTAAGGGTTGAAACTGTTTAGTCAGTGATGGAACTCGATTGGGCTAACTACAATCATAAAGTACAGATAACCCACCCGGAGTCACCCATCATGCGTCTCAAATATGCTGTCGCAACCCTTGCTGTGCTTTCCCTCCCTGTCGGATCAGCCATGGCCGACAGTTTCTGGCGCAATGTCATCTCGTCCGGCGCCACTACCGGCTCGACGTACCTGACCTTCAAGGACCACAAGCTGGTGGTCGCTGCACAAGACGACGCAGGCAGCTTCGTTGCCAGCGACGGCGGCATCCGTGGTCCATACCTGGAAGCAGCAATGCAGAAAGTTCGCGCTGATAACCCTGGTCTGCAGGCCACGGACATGGAGTTGGCCAACGCCATCCTTGCGAAAAATGCTGTCACCGAGTGATTCCATCGCTCTGAAAAATGCCGCTGTTGAAGCGGCATTTTTTTGTCCACGTTTTTCCCCGCGCATGACAATTCATTCACGGGCGACAGGCTATATTCAGTCAACCCGTGCAACCATGCCGGTACTGATACCTCGCTTACTCATCGCCAACCTGAAACGGATGCCTTCGTCGTCATGAGCCAACTGCCCTTCCTGCCGTTTTCCAAACCCACCATTGATGAAGCCACCATTGCAGCGGTCGGCGATGTACTGCGCTCGGGCTGGATAACCAGCGGGCCGAAGGTCCAGGCATTCGAGGCGCAGTTGTCGGAGTACTTTGGCGGTAGGCCGGTGCGCACCTTCAACTCGGGCACCTGCACCATGGAGATTGCCTTGCGCATTGCCGGCATCGGTCCGGGCGATGAAGTCATCACCACGCCAATCTCTTGGGTGGCCACGGCCAACGTGATCCTGGAAGTGGGCGCTACGCCGGTGTTTGCCGATATTGACCCGGTGACCCGCAATATCGACCTGTCCCAGGTGGAAGCGGCGATTACCCCGCGCACCAAGGCGATCATCCCGGTCTACCTGGCCGGCCTGCCCCTGGATATGCCGATGCTGTATGCACTGGCGAACAAGTACAACCTGCGCATTATCGAAGATGCGGCGCAGGCGCTGGGTTCCAGCTGGGATGGCGAGCGTATTGGCGCCACCGGGGATTTTGTGTCGTTCAGTTTCCAGGCCAACAAGAACATCACCTCTTCCGAGGGCGGCTGCCTGGTGTTGAACAACGCCGAAGAGGCACGGCTGGCGGAAAAATACCGCCTGCAGGGCGTTACCCGCACCGGCTTCGACGGCCTCGACGTGGATGTATTGGGCGGCAAGTTCAACATGACCGACATCGCCGCCGCCATTGGCCTGGGGCAATTTGCCCATATCGAGCAGATCACTGCTCACCGCCAGAACCTGGCGCGGCACTACTTCAAATGCTTTGGCAGTGACTTTGAAGAGCAGTACGGCGCACAACTGCCGCCGGCAGACTTCGAGAACAGCAACTGGCACCTGTTTCAACTGGTGCTGCCGGAACGTCAAGACGGTCTGCCAGCCCGCGCCACCTTCATGGAGCAGATGCAGGCTCATGGCGTCGGCATTGGCTATCACTACCCGCCGATCCACCTGCTGAGCCTTTATCGGGCACAAGGGTTCAAGGAAGGCATGTTCCCGGTAGCGGAGAGAGTGGGGCGTTTGATCGTGTCGTTGCCGATGTTTACAGCGATGACAGAGGCGGATGTGGAGCGGTCGGTGGCAGCCGTGAAGGCGGTTCTACAGCCCTGAAAACACATTGCGGGAGCCGTTTGACCGGCTCCCGCAACAGGATCACTCGCCGATGGCGGCTTTGTAGCCGGCAGCATCCAGCAATTTATCCAGATCAGCCGGGTTGCTTGGCTTGAGCTTGAAGATCCAAGCGCCGTAGGGATCAGAGTTCAGCAGCTCCGGGCTACCACTCAGTTCTTCGTTGACGGCAATCACTTCGCCTGCAACCGGGGCGTAGATATCCGAGGCGGCCTTGACCGACTCAACCACACCCGCCTGGCCAGTCGCGTCAAACTGGGCGCCCACTTCGGCCAACTCAACAAACACCACATCACCCAACGCTTCCTGGGCATGGTCGGAAATACCGACGGTCACGGTGCCGTCAGCTTCCAGGCGTGCCCATTCGTGGCTTTCGGCAAAACGCAGGTCGGCAGGGATATCGCTCATAGTCTGTGTCCTCAAGAAGTAATGTCAGCGGCCTTCGGCCTGCCGGAAATAGGTTAGATCAAGGTTTTGCCATGGCGCACGAAGGTCGGTTTGACCACTCGAACCGGGTACCACTTGCCGCGGATTTCCACTTCGGCCCGATCAGCGGTTGCCGTCGGTACACGCGCCAGCGCAATGGATTTGCTCAGCGTAGGAGAGAAACTACCACTGGTGATCTCCCCTTCGCCAATATTGGCGATACGAACCACCTGGTGAGCACGCAAAACCCCGCGTTCTTCCAGCACCAGCCCGACCAGTTTGAACTGCACACCAGCTGCTTTTTCCGCTTCCAGTGCGGTGCGGCCAATGAAATTACGCTCGGCCGGTTCCCAGGCGATGCTCCAGGCCATATTCGACGCCAGGGGCGAAACCTCCTGGTGGATGTCCTGGCCGTACAGGTTCATGCCCGCTTCCAGGCGCAAGGTATCGCGGGCGCCGAGGCCGATGGGTGAAATACCAGCGCCCACCAGGTCATTGAAAAAGCCCGGTGCCTGATCGGCAGGCAGGACAATTTCCAGGCCGTCTTCGCCGGTGTACCCGGTACGTGCGATAAACCAGTCACCATCGGCGCGGCCTTCGAAGGGCTTGAGCTGGTGAATCAGGTTGCTGCGCGATTGAGTGACCAGCTCAGCGATCTTCTGCCGGGCGTGGGGGCCTTGGATGGCCAGCATCGCCAACTCGGCGCGCTCATGCAGTTGCACCTGATAGTCGCCCAGTTGCGCGTGCATCCAGGCCATATCCTGGTCGCGGGTGGCGGCGTTGACCACCAGCCGATAGGCGGCCTCGGTTCGGTAGACAATCATGTCGTCCACCACGCCGCCCTGCTCGTTGAGCATGGCGCTGTACAACGCACGGCCGCAGTCGTGCAGGCGTTCGACATCATTGGCCAGCAGGTGCTGCAGCCACTCCTTGGCCTGGGGGCCGCTGACATCGATCACGGTCATATGAGATACATCGAACACCCCGCAGTCGCGTCGCACCTGATGGTGCTCCTCAACTTGCGAGCCGTAGTGCAGAGGCATATCCCAACCGCCAAAATCGACCATTTTCGCGCCGAGGGCGAGATGCAGGTCATACAGAGGCGTACGCTGTCCCATGGGTTTCTCCTTCCGGGCTTGGCGAAGGTGCGCGGAGCGACTGTCCGCGCTGAACACCTTGATTCACAAGGCCTGCAGCCACGTCCAGCGACCCGCTCCAAAAGACGAAGCGCACCGAATGCCGCGCATTGTAGCCGCAAGCCGTAGGACTGGCACCTAACCGATTTGCCGTGCAGAGCGTCGGATGAGCCCGATCACGGGCAACAGGCCCACCAGCACCAGGGTCAACGCCGGCAAAGAGGCCCGTGCCCACTCGCCTTCGCTGGTCATTTCAAAGATCCGCACCGCCAGCGTGTCCCAGCCGAACGGGCGCATCAGCAAGGTGGCAGGCATTTCCTTGAGCACATCGACAAACACCAGGAGTGCTGCGCTCAACGTCCCCGGCAACAGCAACGGGAGATACACTTTGCAAAACAGTCGTGGACCACTGACGCCAAGGCTGCGTGCAGCTTCCGGCAGGGACGGACGGATACGCGCCAGGCTGTTTTCCAACGGCCCATAGGCCACCGCCAGGAAACGCACCAGATACGCCAGCACCAACGCCGACAGGCTGCCCAGCAACAACGGCTTGCCCGCCCCGCCGAGCCAGCCGGACAGCGGCACCACCAGTTCACGGTCCAGATAGCTGAACGCCAACATGATCGATACCGCCAGCACCGAGCCCGGCAAGGCATAGCCAACGTTGGCCAGGCTGATACCGGAACGGATCGCCCGTGTCGGCGCCAGGCGGTTGGCGAACGCCAGTACCAGCGCCACGCTGACCGTGATCAAGGCCGCGATGCCGCCCAGGTAAAGCGTATGGAGGATCAGGCCCGAATAGCGCTCATCCAGATCGAAGCGGCCGCGCTGCCAGAACCAGGCCACCAGTTGCAGCATCGGGATGACAAACGCGCAGGCGAACACCAACCCGCACCAACTGCTGGCTGCGGCCGCCTTGACCCCGCGCAGGTGGTACAACGCCTTGCCCCGTGGCCGCTCATTGCCCGGCCGGCTGGCGCCGCGGGCGCGCCGCTCGCCGTACAGCACCAGCATCACCACCAGCAGCAACAGGCTGGCCAGTTGGGCGGCGCTGGAAAGACTGAAGAAGCCGTACCACGTCTTGTAGATGGCGGTGGTGAACGTATCGAAGTTGAACACCGAGACCGCGCCGAAATCCGCCAGGGTTTCCATCAACGCCAAGGCGACTCCAGCCCCAATCGCCGGGCGCGCCATGGGCAGAGCCACGTGCCAGAACGCTCGCCATGGCGATTGCCCGAGCACCCGCGCGGCCTCCATCAGGCCTTTGCCCTGGGCCAGGAATGCGGTGCGCGCCAATAGATAAACATAGGGATAGAACACCAGGACCAGAACGATGATCACACCGCCGGTGGAGCGCACCCGTGGCAGGCGCAGCCCGGTGCCGAACCATTCACGCAACAGGGTTTGCACGGGGCCGGAGAAGTCCAGCAGGCCGACAAATACAAAGGCCAGCACATAGGCAGGAATGGCGAACGGCAACATCAGTGCCCAATCGAGCCAGCGTCGTCCGGGGAATTCGCAGAGGCTGGTCAGCCAGGCCAGGCTGACGCCCAATAGGGTCACGCCAATGCCGACGCCCAGCACCAGGATGAGCGTGTTGCCCAGCAGGCGCGGCATCTGGGTTTCCCACAGGTGCGACCAGACCTGTGCATCGATACTTTGCCAGGACAGCAACAGCACGCTCAGCGGCAACAGCACCAGGGCGGCGACGGTAAAGACCGGCAGGTACCAGCGGCGTTGGGCGGGGTGGGCCAAAGTCAGCTCTCAATGAATGTCTTAAATTCAACTCAATCCAATGTGGGAGGGGGCTTGCGCCCGATGGCGGTGGATCTGTCCATGATGAGTGAACTGATATATCCCGCTATCGGGGACAAGCCCCCTCCCACATTTTGACCCGTAGTGTGTCAGTTCCAGCCGGCGCGATCCATCAACCGAATAGCCTCAGCCTGGCGCTTGCCCGCGACTTCCACCGGCAAGGTATCCGCGACGAACTTGCCCCACGTCGCCACTTCGGCTGACGGCGGCACCGCCGGGTTGGCCGGGAACTCCTGGTTCACGTCGGCAAAGATCTTCTGCGCCTCAGGCGTGGTCATCCACTCCACCAGCGCCTTGGCGGCTTCCGGATGCGGCGCGTGCTGGGTCAGGCCGATACCCGACAGGTTCACGTGCACGCCACGGTCACCCTGGTTCGGCCAGAACAGCTTCACGGCCAGGTCCGGCTTCTGCTTGTGCAGGCGGCCATAGTAGTAGGTGTTGACGATACCCACGTCGCACTGCCCGGCGTTGATGGCTTCGAGCACGGCGATGTCATCGGAGAACACGTCGGTGGACAGGTTGTTGACCCAACCCTTGACGATCTCTTCGGTCTTGGCCGCGCCGTGGGTTTCGATCAGGGTGGCGGTCAGCGACTGGTTGTAGACCTTTTTCGCCGTACGCAGGCACAGGCGGCCTTCCCATTGTTTGTCGGCCAGGGCTTCGTAGGTGGTGAGGTCACCCGGTTTTACCCGGTCGGTGGAATAGGCGATGGTGCGTGCGCGCAGGCTCAAGCCGGTCCAGGTGTGTTTTGACGAGCGATATTGCAGGGGAATGTTCTTGTCGATCACCGGGGAGGTGAACGGTTGCAGGATACCCATCTGCTCGGCCTGCCAGAGGTTGCCGGCATCGACGGTGAGCAACAGGTCGGCGGTTGCGTTTGCGCCCTCGGCCTTGATGCGCTGCATCAGCGGCGCTTCCTTGTCGGTGATGAACTTGACCTGCACGCCGGTTTTTTGGGTGTAGGCGTCGAAGACCGGCTTGATCAGCTCATCGATACGCGAGGAGTAGACCACCACTTCGTCGGCGGCCTGCACGGTGGTGCTGCCGATCAGGGTGAGTGCCAGGGCAGTCAGGAGGCGCTTGGGTGCCAACATGGGTGCGGTCTCTCATTTGCAAAAAGAGGGCAAATGATAAGGACTCACATTTGGTAGCGCTCGGTGGAGGCGTTACCAGATGTTGCATGACGGATATTGCTTGTAGGCTGATGGCCTCATCGGGGGCAAGCCCCCTCCCACAAGGGGTCGCATTTCAATATCAGGGTTTGGCAAGGTCCGGGAGATCGCCAGTCAGGCCGAGAGCCTGGCGTACGAACACGGCCTTGGCCTCGGGCATCTGGTCGACCATCTTCAGCCCGGCGTTGCGCAGACAGCGCAGCGGTAGTTGATCGGCCTGGAACAACCGCTCAAAGCCCTCCATCGCCGCCATCAGCGCCAGGTTATGCGGCATGCGTCGACGCTCGTATCGGCTCAGCACCTTCACGTCCGCCAGGCGCTCGCCGCGCTCGGTCGCCGCCAACAAGACTTCAGCCAATGTCGCCGCATCAAGGAAGCCCAGGTTCACGCCCTGCCCCGCCAATGGGTGGATGACGTGGGCCGCGTCGCCGATCAATGCCAGGCCTTCGGCCACGTAGCGTTTGGCGTGGCGCTGACGCAACGGGACGCACACGCGCGGGTCGGCGCTCAGCACCGCACCAAGGCGCCCTTCAAAGGCGCGTTCCAGTTCACGGCAGAAACGTTCATCATCCAGCGCCATCAAGCGCTCGGACTCGGCCGGCGTGGTCGACCAGACGATCGAACACCAATCCTCATGCCCATCCCGCACCAGCGGCAAAAATGCCAGCGGGCCGGTATCGGTAAAGCGTTGCCACGCCGTACGCTGATGCGGCTGGCTGCTGCGCACGCTGGTAACGATGGCGTTATGCAGATAATCCCATTCGCGGGTGGCAGTGCCGGTCAGGCGGCGTACGGCGGAGTTGGCACCATCGGCGGCCACCACCAGCGGCGCGCGCAATTTGCGCCCGTCGGCCAGGGTCAGCAGCCAGTCATCGCCGGAGCGGCGCATCTGTTCCAGGCGCGCATTGGCCAGCAGGCCCAGGTCGCAGTCGTGCAGACGGTCGAGCAAGGCATCCTGCACCACGCGGTTCTCGACGATATGCCCGAGCACCTCGGCATGTACGCTGGCCGCCGAGAAGTGGATCTGCCCGGTGCCGCTGCCGTCCCACACCTGCATCTCGCCATAAGGGCTGGCGCGGCGCGACAGGATGCCGTCCCACACGCCCAGACGTTCGAGGATGCGTTGGCTGGCAGCCGACAAGGCGCTCACGCGGGGTTCAAACGCCGCGTCACGGTCGAACGGCTTGACGCTCAGCGGGCTGCCGTCGAGCAGCAGCACCTGCAGGCCGCTGCCCTGCAACGCCAGCGCCAGGGCGCTTCCGACCATTCCGGCCCCGACAATCAGCACATCTGCGCGCATATCCATGCTTTAAGCCTGTCTCACTGGCGGCTTGCGCCGCACGTAAAGGGTTTTTTCGACCCGCGCCACCAGGGTGCCGGAGCCGTCATGAATCTGCACCTCGAGGTGGGGCAGGTACTTCTCGCCACCTTCGGTGTGTCGACGGATCTCGTCCAGCAAGGTCTCGTCGATGGAGAATTCGGCATACACCGGACCTTTGCCGGGCGAAATGAAATCGATACTCGCAGCCTTGTCCCACACGATGTAGTCGCGGCCCAGGTTCTCCATCAGCATCAACATGTAGAACGGGTCAACCATCGAGTACAGGCTGCCGCCGAATTGCGTGCCGACATAGTTGCGGTTGTACCAGCCCAGGCCCATGCGCACTTTGACGTGACGGAAATCGGCGCTCATGTGCTGCACGCTGACCCCCGCGCCCAGATACGGCGGGTACAGGGTCATGATCCAACGCAACAACCGCGCCTTGCCCAGACGCGCGATCAACCACTTACGCATCGGGGCGCGTGCCCAGGCCCATGGCCTGCCGGGCGAACCAGCGCTTGGCCGGCGGCAACAGGTCCAGGCCCAGCAAACCCAGGTTGCGCCCCACCGCGACCAACGGTTGGGCGCTGGCAAACAGGCGGGTGACCTGGTCGGAGAAGCCCACGGTCAGGCTCTGGTCCAGGCGCTGGCGCTCGCGATAGCCCTGCAAGGTGGCTAAATCACCCGGCACTTGCGGCCCGGCCAGCAAGGCCTCGGCCAGGGCATTCGCGTCACGCAGGGACAGGTTGAAGCCTTGCCCGGCAATCGGGTGCAGGCTGTGGGCGGCATTGCCAAGGATCGCCAGGTGCGAACGCACCTGCTCCTCGGCTTCCACCAGCGTCAGCGGATACAGGTGGCGGGCACCGACCTGCTTGAGGGTGCCCAGGCGATAGCCGAACACACCCTGCAATTCACTCAGGAAACTGCGCTCATCGAGACTGGCCAGGCGCTGCGCATCCATGCCGATGCGGGTCCAGACCAGCGCGCAGCGGTTGTCTGGCAGCGGCAGCAAGGCCATCGGGCCTTCATCGGTGAAGCGCTCGAACGCCTCGCCGTTGTGGGCTTCGCTGGGGGTGATGTTGGCGATCAGCGCGCTCTGATTGTACGGGCGGGTTTTCACGCCAATGCCCAATTGCTCGCGCAGGCCGGAGCGGCCGCCGTCGGCCAGTACGGCAAGATCACACTCCAGCACGGTTTCATCATTGAGGGTCAGGCGGTAGCCATCGGGCAGCGGCTCCATGCGTGTGACCTCGGCCGGGCAACGCCAGCTGACCACGTCTTTGTCCAGGCCTTGCCACAGGCATTGGCCCAGCCAGGCGTTTTCCACCACGTAGCCGAGGGCCGGCACGCCCTCCTCCATCGCGGACAGACGTGCAGTGGAGAAACGCCCACGGTCGGACACATGGATCTGCTTGATCGGCTCGGCGCGGCGGGAAATGTCCTGCCACAGGCCCAGGCGCTGATAGATCTGCCGGGCGCCGAAGGACAGCGCCGACGAACGTGCATCGTAGCTCGGCTGGTAGCTGTCGCCCGGCGCGAAGGGTTCGATCAGCACGATCTTCCAGCCACGGGCCCTGGCCCCGGCCTGCAACGCCAGTGCCAGGCTGGCACCCACCAGGCCGCCGCCGATGATCGCCAGGTTAACCCGGCTCATCGGGCAGCCGCCATCAGCGCTTCGATGTCGGCGACGGTCTTGGGCACACCGCCGGTCAGGATTTCACAGCCTTGCTTGGTCACTACCACGTCGTCCTCGATGCGTACGCCAATGCCACGCCATTTCTTTGCCACGTTCTGGTTGTCCGGCGAAATGTAGATCCCCGGCTCCACGGTCAACGCCATGCCGACTTCCAGCACACGCCATTCACCGCCCACTTTGTATTCGCCCACATCATGTACATCCATGCCCAGCCAATGGCCGGCGCGGTGCATGTAAAACGCCTTATAGGCTTCGCTGGCGATCAGTTCGTCGACGTCACCCTGCAACAATCCCAGCTTGACCAACCCGGCGGTGATGACGTGCACGGTCGCCTCATGGGCCTGGTTCCAATGCTTGTCCGGGGCGATCTCGGCGAAGGCCGCTTCCTGGGAGGCCAGCACAATCTCGTAGATCGCCTTTTGTTCCGGCGAGAACTTGCCATTGACCGGCCAGGTGCGGGTGATGTCGCTGGCATAGCAGTCGATCTCGCAACCGGCGTCGATCAGCACCAGGTCGCCGTCCTTGAGCACCGCATCATTCTGCTGGTAATGCAGGATGCAGCTGTTGCGCCCGGCAGCGACGATGGAGCCATAGGCCGGCATTTTTGCGCCGCCCTTGCGAAACTCGTAATCAAGCTCGGCTTCCAGGCTGAACTCATACAGCCCGGCCCGGCTGGCCTGCATCGCCTTCACGTGGGCCGCGCAGGAGATTCGCGCCGCCTCGCGCATCACTTTCACTTCCGCCGCCGATTTATACAGGCGCATGTCGTGCAACAGATGATCCAGCGCAACGAATTCGTTCGGTGGCTGGGCGCCCAGGTGGGCTTTGGAGCGGATCACGTTGATCCATTCCATCAGGTGCCGGTCGAACTCCGCATTGCTGCCCATGGCCGAGTACACCCGGTCGCGGCCTTCGATGAGGCCGGGCAGGATGTCGTCGATATCGGTGATGGGGAAGGCATCGTCGGCGCCAAAGTCACGGATTGCGCCTTCGGTGCCGGCGCGCAGGCCGTCCCACAGTTCGCGTTCGGCGTTGCGTTCGCGGCAGAACAGCACGTACTCGCCGTGCTGGCGACCGGGCATCAGCACGATCACCGCTTCCGGCTCGGGGAAGCCGCTCAGGTACTGGAAGTCGCTGTCCTGGCGGTAGACGTGCTCGACATCACGGTTGCGGATCGCCACGGCGGCGGCCGGCAGGATCGCGATGCTGTTGGGTTCCATCTGCGCCATGAGCGCCTTGCGGCGCCGGGTGTATTCCGCTTTCGGGATATGGATCATGGGCAGATGGATTTCCTTTCTTAGTGCAGCGACGGCTTGGGTGCAGCCGGCTCAGCCGATTTTTTGGTCTCGGTGAACAGCAGCAGCGGCGCGACGCGCAGGTATTCCATCACTTCCATGTAGTCGCCCTCACCGTCTTCGGACTCTTCCAGGGCGTCTTGCACCTGGGAGATGGCTGCCAGGTCCTGCAGCACTTCCTTGGCGTCGGTGCTCAGTTCCAGGCCGCCGGCGTTCACGCCGAAGCCGTGGAGGAAGCCCTGGCACCATTGGCCCAGTGCGGCGGCACGCTCGGTAAGCGGCGCGTCGTCGGTCGGCAGCAGCAGGACCACGGTGACGTCATCACCGGTCAGCTCGCCCTTGACCATCTCTTGCAGGCCGATCAGCGCGTTGCGCACGTTGTCGGTCGGTTCGGTTTCCAGCAGCTCGGCCACGTCGGCCAGCCAGTTGTCGGCATCAAAGCCGACGCCGGTACAGCTACGGCCCAGCAACACGCCGTGCAGTTCGGCTGGTGAGCAGGGGTGGCCGCTGGCGCTCAGCAGTTTGGAGAAAGCATCGTACGGGGAGTTCTGAATAGGCATGGTGAGCTAGGCGCCAGACGGCGCAATGTCTAGAATGGAGCGCTGTATCCTAGCACCGGCAGACGTACCAAGACTATCAAGGGCGTCAGATCGTTTATCCTGCAGTTGCCATTCATCAGACAAATCCAGTGGAACCCAATGGAAGACACCGACCTGCAAGCGCTGATGGCCAGACTCGAATTGCTAATTACTCGGGTCGAGCAACTTAAGAGTCAAAACGGACTCCTATTAGCTCAGGAAAAGACCTGGCGCGAGGAACGCGCTCACCTCATTGAAAAAAACGAAATCGCCCGGCGTAAGGTCGAATCGATGATTTCGCGCCTGAAGGCCCTGGAGCAAGACTCATGAGTTCAAGCAATAGCGTCACCGTGCAGATCCTCGACAAAGAATATTCGATCATCTGCCCCCAGGAAGAGCGCAACAACCTGGTGAGCGCCGCCCGCTACCTGGATGGCAAGATGCGTGAAATCCGCAGCAGCGGCAAAGTCATCGGCGCTGACCGCATCGCCGTGATGGCCGCCCTGAACATTACCCACGATCTGCTGCATAAGCAGGAACGCCCTGACGTGCAGGCCAGCGGCTCGACGCGTGAGCAGGTGCGTGACTTGCTGGAACGTGTCGATCTGGTGCTTTCCAGCGACCCGGAAGCACCCAAGGGCTGATTGCCGCGACGGTTTAAGGTATACTCGCCCCACTCCCTGGCGTGTTTGCCAGTCGGCGATGTCCCTGAGCCGATTCGCACTACCCTGGAAGTTGCACGTTGGGCTGGTGTGCATGTCCGCTAGACGGAAAGCCTTAAAGCCTACTGCATCTTCCACCTTGAACTTTCGGGTTCAAGGGCTAAGTCGACAGCGGCTCTGTCGGGGAGCCTGAATTCCCAAACTCAATGCCAGTCTCCGGACTGGCATTGTTTTATGAGCCGAAACCATGACCGAACCTGCGCCGCTTTCCCGTCCGCAACTTCGACGCATGTTGCGCAAAGCCCGCCGCGCCCTCACGCCGAGCGAGCAGCGCAAGGCCGCCCAGGGCCTGTATCGGCAACTGGCACAGCATCCGCTGTTTCGCCGGGCCAAGCATATTTCTTTGTATCTACCGACGGACGGTGAAATCGATCCGCGCTTGCTGCTGCGTGCAGCACAGCGCCGGGGCAAAGCCACCTACCTGCCGGTACTCAGCGCCTGGCCCCGCACCAAGATGGTGTTTCAACAGGTGAGACCTGGGGAAAAGCTGCTGCCCAATCGCTTTCGCATCCTGGAACCACGGGTGAATATCAGCCGCCAACGCAACGTCTGGGCGCTGGACCTGGTGCTGCTGCCGTTGGTGGGGTTCGATGATGTCGGCGGACGCCTGGGCATGGGTGGCGGGTTCTACGACCGCAGCCTGGCTTATCTGGCGCGCCGCCGGAGCTGGCGCAAGCCAACGCTGCTGGGCCTGGCCCATGAATGTCAGAAGGTCGGTCGATTGGCACAGGCAAGCTGGGATGTGCCGTTGGCGGGCACCGTCACCGATAAGCATTGGTATATTGCGAAGACGCCACTGGAGTCAGCGGCGCCTTGAAGAAGGGTCAGCGCTTGAACGGTTGCGGCTGCTGCTGAGCCAGTTCAACGGGCGCATCGGTCTTGTTCGACCACAAGCTTTGGGCATACCCGGTGGTCACGACGCCCAGACCAAACAAAATCACCAAAATCCATAGTAAATCCGGTTTACGTTGCATCGATTGCCCCCCTTCAGGCATCTCGTACACGATGACAACAACGTTCCAAAGTAGTCCGTTGCAGCTGCGTCAAGCTTTAAAAGCCGGCATTCTGCGGTAACGTGAACCAACACGCAAACCTTGGCGCCAACCGACTGTCGGTTTGTCATTAAATTGCAGGACAACTTGCCCACTGCTTATTTCAGGAGCCCGAAAATGGCCTATTGGCTGATGAAATCCGAGCCCGACGAACTCTCCATCAAAGGCCTGGAAAAACTCGGCGAAGCCCGCTGGGACGGGGTGCGCAATTACCAGGCGCGTAACTTCCTGCGGGCCATGGCGGTGGGTGACGAGTTTTTCTTCTATCACTCCAGTTGCCCGGAGCCGGGTATTGCCGGCATCGGCAAAATCATCGAGGCGGCCTATCCGGACCCCACCGCGCTGGAGCCCGAAAGCCACTACTTCGACGCCAAGGCCAGCCCGGAAAAAAATCCGTGGAGCGCGATCAACGTCGCCCATGTCCAGACCTTTCCCAAGGTGCTCGGCCTGGGCTATCTCAAACAGCAAACGGCCCTTGCCGAATTGCCTCTGGTGCAAAAAGGCAGCCGGCTTTCGGTGATGCCCGTCACGCCCGAGCAATGGGCCGCCGTCATCAAGTTGATTTGACTGACCGGCGTCAACGCCGCACCGGGGCAAACCGCTCACACTAGGACGCTAACGCCGCAGGAAGCAGCCATGTCGACGAACCACCACACCTCCCGCCTATTCGCCGTTGCCCTCATCGCCCTGTTGCTGGGTGCCGGCGGCTTCGGTTATTGGCGCTCCACCCAGGACCGCCTGCCCGAAGGCCTGAGCATGGGCAATGGGCGCCTGGAATCCACCGAAGTGCAGATCGCTGCCAAGATCCCCGGGCGCCTGGCCGAAGTGCGGGTAGACGAAGGCGATAAGGTGCTCAAAGGCCAACTGCTCGCGCGCATGGACACCCGCACCCTCGAAGCCCAACGCGCCCAGGCCGAGGCCGAAGTGCTGCGCGCCAAGGAAAACTTCGCCGCTGCCGAGGCCAACGTACAACTGCGCCAGAGCGAACAATTGCTGGCCAACCAGGAACTCAAGCGCACCCAGGAGCTGTACAAGCGCGGCTTCGCCAGCAGCCAGTTGATCGACCAGCAGCAAGCCCGGCAGAACACCGGCAACGCCGCGGTGACTGCCGCCCAGGCCCAGGTCAATTCGGTGAAAGCCGCGATTGGCGCCGCCCAGGCCCAGGTCGCCCAGCTCACCAGCGAGATCGACGACAGCAGCCTGCGCGCGCCCATCGACGGAATCATCCAGCTGCGCCTGGCCGAGCCCGGCGAAGTGCTCGGCGCGGGTGGCCGCGTGCTGCTACTGATCGATCCTAATGATCAGTACATGAACCTCTACCTGCCCGCTTCCGTGACCGGCCGCCTCACCGTCGGCAGCGACGCACGCATCCTGCTCGACGCCCTGCCCGACCAGCCGCTGCCGGCCAGGATCAGCTTCGTCGCCGCCAAATCCCAGTTCACCCCCAAGGAAGTGGAAACCCGCGACGAACGCCAGAAACTGGTGTTCCGCGTCAAACTGCGCCTGACCCAACCCAGCGCCGTGCCCCAGGCCAAACCGGGCATGCCCGGCGCCGGTTATGTGCGCACGGCTGACATTGACTGGCCGGCCAACTTGCAATGACCGCCCTGGCGCTGCAGGCCACGGGGATCCATCATCGCTACGGCAAGCAACAGGCCCTGGTTGATATCGCTTTCAGCCTGCCGGCTGGTACGCGCTGCGGGTTGATCGGCCCGGATGGCGCAGGCAAGTCGAGCCTCCTGGGCTTGATCGCCGGGGTTAAAAAGCTCCAGGACGGCCAGTTGCAGGTGCTCGGCGGCGCCATCGAAGATCGCCGCCACCGCAACAGCCTGTACCCGCGCATTGCCTTTATGCCCCAGGGTTTGGGCGGCAACCTGTACCCCGAGCTGTCCATCAGCGAAAACATCCGCTTTTTTGCCACGCTGTTCGGCCTGTCCCAAGCCGATTGCGACCAGCGCATGCACAACCTGCTGCTGGCCACCGACCTCGCGCGTTTCGCCGAACGCCCGGCGGGCAAGCTCTCCGGTGGCATGAAGCAGAAGCTCGGTTTGTGCTGCGCGCTGATCCACGACCCGGACCTGCTGATCCTCGACGAACCCACCACCGGCGTCGATCCGCTGTCACGTCGGCGCTTCTGGGAACTGGTCGACAGCGTACGCAGCGAACGCCCGCAACTGACGCTGCTGGTGGCCACGGCCTACATGGAAGAGGCCGAGCAGTTCGAACACTGCCTGATGCTCGATCGCGGCAAGCTGATCGCCGATGGCCTGAGCAGCGACTTGGCCGCCGCGACACCCAGCGGCAAGCTGGACGAAGCCTTCACCCACTTCCAGGGTGACAGTGCTCACGACAACCAGCCGCTGGTGATCCCGCCGAGGCAAAGCGACAACACCGATATCGCCATCGAGGCCCATGACCTGACCCTGCGTTTTGGCGATTTCACCGCAGTGAACAAGGTCAGCTTCGCCATTGGTCGCGGCGAGATCTTCGGCTTCCTCGGCTCCAACGGCTGCGGCAAGACCACCACCATGAAAGTCCTCACCGGGCTGATGCCGGCCACCGAGGGCAGCGCGACGCTTCTGGGCAACCCGGTGAACGCCAAGGACCTGGCCACCCGCAAGCGCGTGGGTTTCATGTCGCAAAGCTTCTCGCTGTACGGCGAACTCAGCGTGCGCCAGAACCTGGTGCTGCATGCGCAACTGTTCGACCTGCCCAAGGCGGACAGCGGCCCGCGCATCGATGAGCTGATCCAGCGTTTCGACCTCGGTAACGTCGCCGAGCAACCGTCCGGCGAGCTGCCCTTGGGCCTGCGCCAACGCTTGTCATTGGCGGTGGCGGTGCTGCATCGTCCGGAAGTGCTGATTCTCGACGAGCCCACCTCGGGCGTCGACCCGGCCGCGCGGGATGACTTCTGGCGATTGCTGATCAAGCTGTCCCGCGAGCAAGGCGTGACCATCTTCCTGTCCACCCACTTCATGAACGAAGCCCAGCGCTGCGACCGCATCTCCCTGATGCACGCGGGCAAGGTGCTGGCCTGCGATACGCCGGATGCGCTGCAACAGCAATTCCACGGCGATACGTTGGAAGCGGCGTTCGTCACCTGCCTGGAGCACGCCCAGGGCGAAGCCGAGCCTACCGTGCCCGCCAAGACTGTCAGCGAAACCAGCACACCGCCCATGAGTAAACGTGGGTTCAGCCTGGCCCGCCTGGTGGCCGTAGCCAGCCGCGAAGGCAAGGAACTGCTGCGCGACAGAGTGCGCATGGCCTTCGCCCTGCTGGGGGCGATGTTCATGATGGTGATCTTCGGCTATGGCATTTCCCTGGATGTGGAAAACCTCGCCTTCGCCGTCTACGACCAGGACCAGACGCCGCAAAGCCGCGCCTACCTGGAGGCGTTTCGCAGTTCGCGCTATTTCGCCGAGCAAGCGCCGATCCAGGACTCGACTGAACTGCACCGGCGCCTGCAACGTTCAGAAATCAAACTGGCCCTGGAGATCCCGCCTGGTTTTGGCCGCGATCTCTATGCCGGCCGCCAGCCTACGGTGGCCGCGTGGCTGGAAGGCGGCATGCCGTTTCGCGCGGAAACCAGCCGTAACTATGTCGAGGCCGTGCATCAGGAGAACCTGCAGCAACTGGCCGAACTGAGCAGCCTGCCGCGCAACACCCCGGCCGCCGCCAGGCTGGAAACGCGCTTTCGCTATAACCAGGACGTGGTCAGCGTGAATGCCATCGGCCCCGGCGTGATGGCGCTGATCCTGGCATTTATCCCGGCCATGCTCACCGCGCTCGGCATCGTGCGCGAAAAGGAGTTGGGCTCGATCACCAACTTCTACGCCACGCCGCTGACCCGACTGGAGTTCCTGCTCGGCAAACAGGCACCGTACCTGGCCGTGAGCCTGGTCAACCTGGCGGTATTGGTGGCGATGAACCGCTGGCTGTTCGGCGTACCCTTCAAGGGCAGCGCCCTCACCCTGGCGTTCGGCGGCCTGCTCTACGTGCTGGCGACCACCAGCATGGGCCTGCTGATTTCGGCCTTCACCCGTACGCAGATCGCGGCGATCCTCGGCACCATGATCATCACCAGCTTGCCGACGATCCAGTTCTCCGGGCTGATCGTGCCGCGCTCGTCCCTGGAGGGCGCGGCGGCCTTGATGGGTATGTTGTTTCCGGCGGGGCACTTCCTGGATATTGCCGTGGGCACCTTCACCAAGGCCCTGGACCTGCGCCAGTTGTGGCCCCAGTGCCTGGCGCTGTTCGGGTTCTTCGTCGGGTTTACCGGGCTGAGCCTGGTCATGCTCAAGAAGCAGGAGGCCTGATGCATAAGTTCGCGCACATTCTGCGGCTGGGAATCAAGGAACTGACCAGCCTGCGCCACGACAGCGTATTGCTGCTGTTTCTGTTCTACGCCTTCACCGTCGCCATCTATATGCCCGCCGCCGGTTCGGTGATCGGTGTGCACAATGCCAGCGTAGCGTTTGTCGATGAAGACCACAGCGCCCTCTCACGGCAGATGGCCGAAGCGCTGCAACCGCCCGAATTCCAGGCGCCTGCACCGTTGGCCTATGACCAATTGGACAGGGTCATGGACAGCGGCAAGTACACCTTCGTAATCAATGTGCCGGCGAACTTCCAGGCTGACCTGTTGGCGGGGCGCCAGCCGGGGGTGCAGGTGAATGTGGATGCCACGGCGATGAGCCAGGCGTTCATGGGGGCGGGCTACATCGGGCGGATTTTCCAGCGGGAACTGCTGACCTACAGCGGACAAGCCGATGCCGCCAGCCGGGCACCCGCGCAGCTCACTACCCGGGCGCTGTTCAACACCAATCTGGAGGGCGGCTGGTTCCTGGCGGTGATCCAGATCGTCAACAACATCACCATCCTCGCCATTATCCTCACCGGCACTGCCCTGCTGCGTGAGCGTGAACACGGCACCCTCGACCACCTGCTGGTGCTGCCGCTGACGGCGCTGGAAATCATGCTGGCAAAAATCTGGAGCAACATGCTGGTGGTGGTGCTGTGCACCTGGCTGTCGCTGGAGGTGGTGGTCAGAGGCTTGCTCGGTGTACCACTGGCCGGATCGCTGGGGTTATTCCTGTTCGTGACAGCGCTGTACCTGTTTGCCAGCACGGCGCTGGGGATTTTCCTCGCCACGCTCGCCCGTTCGACGCCGCAATTCGGCCTGCTGGCAATTCCGGTGATTATCCCGATGCTGTTGCTCTCAGGCGGCAGTACGCCGCTGGACAGCATGCCCGAGTGGTTGCAGTGGGTGATGCAGGGGTCGCCGTCGACGCATTTTGTGAGTTTGAGTGCGGCGATTCTGTTTCGTGATGCGGGGGTGAGCGTGGTGTGGCCGGACTTGCTGGCGCTGGCGGGGATTGGGTTGGTGTTTTTTGTGGTGGCGTTGGCGCGGTTCAGGAAAAGCCTGGCGTCCTGAGGCGCCTGTACCGCCGTCATCGGGGGCAAGCCCCCTCCCACATTTGATCGCATTCCAACTGTGGGAGGGGGCTTGCCCCCGATAGTCGCGTAGCGACTTATTGGATGATCAGGTTATTGAACAACAGGTCTTCCACCACCGGCTTGCCGGTCTCATCGCTCATCACTTGCTGGGTTTGCTTCAACGCTTCCTGGCGCAGTTTTTCCTTGCCCTCGACGGTGCTCATCGCCTCATTGGTCTGCTGGGTGAACAGCGCCACCAACTGGTTACGGATCAACGCATCGTTGGCTTTGACGGCGGCGGCCGCTTCGGTGCCGGTCACGCGCAGGGCGATGTCGGCCTTGAACACCTTGAGTTTCGCCGTGCCATCCAGGCCGTAGTTGCCCACGAACGGCGGGCTCAGGCTGATATAGCTGACCTTCGGCGCCTCGCCTTCTTTGGCTTCTTCGGCCTGGGCCGCCATCGGCAAGGTCAGGGCCAGCATCAACAGGATCCACGCTTTCACAGTTCATTCCTCACATTCGGTTGCCGGGTAGCATAACGCTAGCAAGGCAGAGCACAAGCTTATGGCGGCTTATCAGGCCTGGGCATGCTCGTTGACCCACGGGCGTACCCTCCTACACTTATCGGCCACGACGCCAAAAGGAATAGTCCGATGAAAGCTGTGCTGTGCAAAGCCTTCGGCCCTGCCGAAACCCTGGTGCTGGAAGATGTCGCAAGCCCTGCGATCAAGAAGAACGAAATCCTGCTGGACGTGCACGCGGCCGGGGTCAACTTCCCGGATACGCTGATCATCGAGGGCAAGTACCAGTTCAAGCCGCCCTTTCCGTTCTCGCCGGGTGGCGAGGCGGCAGGCGTGGTCAGTGAAGTGGGCGAAAAAGTCGGCCACTTGAAAGTCGGTGACCGGGTCATGGCGCTGACCGGCTGGGGCAGCTTTGCCGAACAGGTCGCGGTGCCGGGCTATAACGTACTGCCGATCCCGCCGAGCATGGATTTCAACACCGCCGCCGCGTTCAGCATGACCTACGGCACGTCGATGCACGCGCTCAAGCAACGGGCCAACCCGCAAGCCGGCGAAACCCTGCTGGTGCTCGGCGCTTCCGGCGGTGTGGGCCTGGCCGCCGTGGAAATCGGCAAAGCCATGGGCGCCCGTGTGATCGCCGCCGCCAGCAGCGCCGACAAACTCGCGGTGGCCAAGGCCGCCGGCGCCGATGAGTTGATCAACTACAGCGAAACCAGCCTGAAAGACGAGATCAAGCGCCTCACGGACGGCAATGGCGCCGATGTGATCTACGACCCGGTGGGCGGCGACCTGTTTGACCAGGCCATCCGCGCCATCGCCTGGAACGGCCGCTTGCTGGTGGTGGGGTTTGCCAGCGGGCGCATTCCGGAGTTGCCGGTGAACCTGGCGCTGCTCAAGGGCGCGGCGGTGGTAGGGGTGTTCTGGGGTTCGTTCGCTCAGCGCCAGCCGCAGGATAATGCGGCGAACTTCCAGCAGTTGTTCACCTGGTACGGCGAGGGCAAGTTGAAGCCGTTGGTGTCGCAGGTGTATCCGCTGGAACAGGCCGCCCAGGCAATCAATGATCTGGGGCAGCGCAAGGCGGTTGGTAAAGTGGTCGTCCAGACTCGATAAAAAATTTGAAATAGGGTCAATGTGGGAGGGGCAAGCCCCTCTCACACATTTTGATCTCCGGTGTTCGTAAGGGAACATTCATTAGGGTTCATTTCTTGTTGTTTACAGATAAGAGGCGATGCTATTTTCGGTAACGAAACTGTAACATTCGCATCCGCAGTCAAAACAAGAAATCTGGAGCTCTTGAATGTTTGCTTTCTTTCGTCCTGCCGCACATCAGGCGCCCCTGCCTGAAGAAAAAATAGACAGTACCTACCGACGCCTGCGCTGGCAGATCTTCGCCGGTATTTTCTTCGGTTACGCCGGGTACTACCTGCTGCGCAAGAACTTCTCCCTGGCCATGCCTTACCTGATCGACGAGGGCTATACCCGCGGCGAACTGGGCCTGGCGATGTCGGCTATCGCGATTGCCTACGGTCTGTCCAAGTTCCTCATGGGCCTGGTGTCCGACCGCTCCAACCCGCGCTACTTCCTGCCCTTCGGCCTGCTGGTTTCCGCCGGGGTGATGTTCATTTTCGGTTTCGCACCTTGGGCGACGTCCAGCGTGACCATGATGTTCATTTTGCTGTTCATCAACGGTTGGGCCCAGGGCATGGGCTGGCCGCCAAGTGGACGGACCATGGTGCACTGGTGGTCGCAGAAAGAACGCGGCGGCGTGGTGTCAGTGTGGAACGTGGCGCACAACGTCGGCGGCGGCCTGATCGGCCCGCTGTTCCTGCTGGGCATGGCCTGGTTCAACGACTGGCACGCGGCGTTCTACGTACCGGCCACCGTGGCGTTGCTGGTCGCGGCCTTTGCCTTCATCACCATGCGCGACACCCCGCAATCGGTAGGCCTGCCGCCAATCGAGCAATACAAGAACGATTACCCGGAAGGCTACGACGCCAGCCACGAAGACGAATTCAGCGCCAAGGAAATCTTCGTCAAGTACGTGCTGCGCAACAAAATGCTGTGGTACATCGCCTTCGCCAACGTGTTTGTCTACCTGCTGCGCTATGGCGTACTGGACTGGGCACCGACCTACCTGAAAGAAGCCAAGCACTTCACGGTGGATAAATCGTCGTGGGCGTACTTCTTCTATGAGTGGGCCGGTATCCCGGGCACGCTGTTGTGCGGCTGGATGTCGGACAAGATCTTCCGTGGCAACCGTGGCCTGACCGGCATCGTGTTCATGGCGTTGGTGACCGTGGCGACCCTGGTGTACTGGCTCAACCCGCCGGGCAACCCGATGATCGACATGATCGCGCTGTTCTCCATCGGCTTCCTGATCTACGGCCCGGTGATGCTGATCGGCCTGCAGGCGCTGGAACTGGCACCGAAGAAAGCCGCCGGCACCGCTGCGGGCTTCACCGGCCTGTTCGGTTACCTGGGCGGCTCGGTGGCAGCCAGTGCGGCCATGGGTTACACCGTGGACCATTTCGGCTGGGACGGTGGTTTCGTGCTGCTGATCGGCGCGTGCCTGCTGGCAATCGCCTTCCTGATCCCAACCCTGTGGCACACCAACAGCGTCAGCTCGGCGCGTTAACCGCCTGGGCAATCCTTTGCACAGCGCTTGAGCCGCGCCTCCAGGTTCTTATCTGGCATGGCGTGGCTACGCAGGGCGTTGACGGTCTGCTCGACATAATCGCGAGTGGTGCCGTAACGCCCGCAAGCGCTTTGCAGCACATGGTTCAGCACGATATCGGGCAAGTTACCGGCGTAACTGGGCAAGTGCCGTTCCAACACAAACCCCAGCGCCTGTACGGTATTGCCATCTTCCAGACGGCAGCTGAGCCAGTGTGGCCGGTAGGACGGGTAAGGCATCTCGCGCTGCCACAGGGCGTACAGCGAGGCCTCCAACTGATCGTCCGGCAAACGGTAGGCAAACCCGCTGCAGGAGCCGCCGCGATCCAGACCAAACACCAATCCCGGCAACTCCGGTGTCCCCCGATGCTCATGGGACCACAGGTACAGACCCCGGTGATAACCGTGGACCCGTGCCCGCACCCGCTCGGTCGAGGAGCATTCAGGGCGCCAGATCAGCGAACCATAAGCGAATAACCAGACCGGCCCACCCTTATGCCGCGCCATAGTGGCCTGCATCGAGCTCATCAACTGTTCGTGAGTGAGTTGCGGCCCAAGATCGAGCCGCGGAGGGTAAGCCAATTGCAAAAGATCGGATTCAATAACGGTCATGGCAAATCGCTTAGGTCTCCTGTGCTTTACCAGTTGTAGGCAACTTTACCGTAATAGAACGCACCGCTGTAACCGTATGGCGAAAAAGTGCTATAGGCCAAATTCCCACCGCTGCTGGCAAACGCGTTGACCTTCTCCGGATATTTATCGGTGACGTTGTCGCCGCCCAGGGTGAAGGTCCAGTTCTTCAACTTGTAGTCCGCCGACAAATCCAGGACCCAGGCCGCCTTGAAGGTCTGGTCGTTGACCTTGTCGGCCTGGTAGCTGGTGAATTCACCATAGCGCACCAGGTTACTGTGCAGCGCCCAATTGCCGAATGTGAAGTCGTTACCCAGGCTCAGCTTGTGCTCAGGCGTGGTATCGCCCAACAAACCGCTCTTTTCGCGACGGTCTACCCGCACCAGGTTGGCACCCAGGCTGTCGAGGATGGCCGGGTTGGGCTTTACGTCCGTCACCCGGGTGTGGTTGTAGTTGTAGCCCACGGTGCTGTTCCAGCGGATGCCGTTATCGAACTGATAGCGATAGTTGGCCACCAGGTCGACGCCGTCGGTGCTGGTGTCGGTGGCGTTGGTGAAGTAGCGGGCAGTGGTGTAGTTGATATTGCCGACACCATTGGCGCGCAGATAGGCCTGGGTGGCCGGGTCCAGGTTAAGGTTGGACGACAGACTGATACGGTCGCGGATATCGATGCGGTACACGTCCACCGTTACCGTCAGGTCGTCGGCAGGTTCCAGTACCAGGCCAAGGCTGTAGTTGCGCGACTTCTCGGCCTTGAGGTCTTCCGCGCCCAGCAGGCGGGCCACCTGGCTCGACGCCGGGAAGGTGCCGGCCTCGCGGATATCACTGCCGATCAATTGCGACGAGGTAAACGCAAAGTTCTGCTGCGCCAGGGACGGTGCGCGGAAACCGTTGGAGATACTGCCGCGCAAGGCCACCTGCGGGGTGAAGTCGTAACGGGCCGACAGCGAGCCGCTGACATTGGAACCGAAGTCACTGTAATCCTCATGCCGCACGGCGGCCGATGCGCTGAGTTTTTCGGTGAAGTTGGTTTCCAGGTCCAGGTACTGGGCCCAGTTGTGGCGCGAACTGCTGCCGGCGTCGGCATCACGGAAGCCACCGAGGCCCGAGCTGCCGGTCTGGTAGTAGGACGCCGGTTCACCCGCTTCAATCTCGTAACCCTGGCGCAGGTATTCACCGCCAAAGGCCACGGAGACCGGGTATGGCAGCAAGCCCACGTCGAACTCACGGGACAGGTCGAGGCTGACTTGCTTCTGGTCGTTGCTCAGGGTGCCGTTGTCGAACTTGCGCGGCGTGGCCAGGCCCAGGGAGGTGTTGATGGTTTCCGTGCCCAGCTCGTATTGGTTCTTGCCGTAGTTGGCCGACAGGTCGTAATGCCAGTCGTAGGCCAACAGCCCACGCAGGCCCACCACCAGCGAGGTGTCTTCCAGGTTGCCCTTGATCAGCGGCAGATAACCGTTGGGGTTGAGCGCCGGGATGTTATTGGAAGCGTTGCTCGCCCGGTAGAACGCCGCCGTCTCACCGCGCCGCTTACTGTAGCCGCCGAAGGTGTAGAACTCGGCAGCATCGTTGAACGAATATTCCGAGTTGAACTGGAACTTGCCCTCATTGGTGGCCGGCTCGCCCTGGCGGAACACGCGCTGGCCGTAGGTGGTGGAGCCGACACTGCCTGGGCGGTAATCATCTCCCGCACGGTTGGTGTAATCGTTATCGGCACCTTCGGCCGAGAGGTTGATAAAGCCGTTATCGCCCAGCGCCAGGCCAGTATTGCCGCTGACATTACGCTGGATACCGTCGCCCTTCTTGTATTCGCCGAACTTGGTAGAGATCGAGCCACCATGGTCGGCGTGCTTGAGGATCACGTTGATCACCCCGGCAATGGCGTCCGAGCCGTAGCGCGCGGAAGCGCCATCGCGCAGCACCTCGATATGGTCTACCGCCGACAGCGGGATCGCATTCAGGTCCGCCGGCGCAGAGCCGCGACCCACCGCACCGCCCAGGTTGACGAACGCGCTGGTATGGCGACGCTTGCCATTGACCAGCACCAGCACCTGATCTGGCGACAGGCCACGCAACTGCGCAGGACGCACCAGCTCGGCACCGTCCACCAGGCTCGGGCGCGGGAAGTTGATCGACGGAATCAGCCGCGCCAGCACGGCGCCCAGCTCATCGGAGCCGGTGCTGCGCAGGGTATCGCCGGAAATCACATCGATGGGTGACAGCGAAGCACTGGCCGTGCGCTCCTGGGCCCGGGTGCCGGTGACGATCACGGTGTCGAGCCTGGGTGCATCGGTAGCCGAGGTTTCGGCCGCGAAGACAGGATTGAAACCCACGGCGGTCAGCAAATTGGCTGACAAAATCGCCGTGTACAGCGCGTGTTGCTTGTAGCTCCCCATACCGCTCCCCTTTGAATCAAAAAACCAGAACATCGCGTTCTGAGTTCATACGATCGGTCCGGCTGGCGGGCGGTGGCGGTCAGTGATTGGTGGTTGTGAATGAGTCGGTAGTCCGTTGCGATATAGCTTAAGGATATTCATGTAACAAATTAAATACCTTTAAAGCATAAGCGATTGCATATGCAAACTCGCCCATTCGTCAGGATTGCGCGTGCCAATCCCGGTAGTTTCAGTCCCGGTTCAGCCTGGGAACGCGCCAAGCCGTCAAAATAGCGCACACGTCACGACCCACCTAGCCGCCTGTCAAACAGACTATCGAGGTCGCACCCATGAAAAAATTCCGACTGCCTGGCCTGCTGTTCCTGGCCCAGGCCACCACCGCTCTGGCGGGCGAAGCACCAGCCACCGAGGACGACAAAGGTTTCTGGTACGCCCAGACCAGCGTCTACACCCGGCACTTTGCGCCGGACCCGAACCACAACAACAACCAGGACCTGATCGGCCTGGAGCGCAATGAAGCCTCAGGTTTTGTGTATGGCGGGGCGACGTTTCGCAACTCGTTCAGCCAGCGCTCGTTCTACGCGTACGCGGGTAAACGCTACGACCTGGCGGACTATCCGGTGTACCTGAAGCTGACCGGTGGGGCGATCCAGGGCTATCGCGGCAAGTACCGCGACAAGATCCCGTTGAACCGTTTCGGCGTGGCGCCGGTGATCATTCCGTCGGTGGGCGCCCATTACGGGCCGGTAGCGGCGGAATTGGTGTTGCTGGGGTTCAATGCAGCGATGGTGACGACCGGCGTACGATTTTAAGCACGCGGCGCATAGGCAAACACATCAGCCCGCATCTGGTGCGCATCCATGCCGGCTTCGACCAACGCATCCAAGGTGCCATAGACCATGGCCGGTGAGCCGCTGGCGTAGACGTGCACCGACTTGAGGTCGGCAATATCTTCGCACACCGCTTCATGCAACAACCCGCAGCGCCCTTCCCAACCGCACAGATCGCTGACGACTTTGTGCAGGAACAGGTTGGGCAGTTGCAGCCACTGATCCCAGTGTTCGATCTCGTAGAAATCTTCCGGTCGACGCACGCCCCAGTACAGGTGCACCGGGTGCTTGAAGCCGGAGGCGCGGCAATGTTCGATCAGGCTGTGCATCTGCGCCATGCCGGTGCCGGCGGCGATCAACACCAGCGGCCCATCGGGCAGCTCGGCCAGGTGGGTGTCGCCAAACGGCAGCTCGACGCGGGCCATCTGGTTGCGCTGCAGTTGCGCAAGCAAAGTGCGCGCGCTGTCCTCGCGAGCCAGTACATGTAACTCCAGCTCACGCCCGGCATGAGGCGCCGACGCCAGGGAGAAGGCGGATTTCTCGCCATTCTCCCGCTCGATCATCAGGTATTGCCCGGCGTGGTAACGCACCGCCTTGCCAGCCGGCGCACGCAGGCGCACTCGCCACACATCGCCACCGACCTCTACGCACTCACTCAATTGGCACGACAGCTTGCGCAACGGCAACTCTCCCGGCGCCAGCACGCCATCCCACAACACAATGCAATCTTCCAGCGGCTCGGCAATACAGGTGTAGAACTCACCGTGATCACGCACTTCACCAGCCTGCTGCACGCGGCCTTCCACCAACAGCGCGGCGCACACATGGCACACACCGTTGCGACAGGCCTGTGGGCACTCGTAGCCCAGGCGGCGTGCGCCTTCGAGGATTCGCTCGCCAGGGACCAGCTCCAGCACGGCGCCGGAAGGTTGCAGGGTTACACGCATCAATCTATTCCCAATTCTTTCCAGATCGCATCGACACGGGCAGTGACGGCTTCATCCTTGACGATCACCCGGCCCCACTCGCGGGTGGTTTCACCCGGCCATTTGTGGGTGGCATCCAGGCCCATCTTCGAACCCAGGCCCGACACCGGCGAAGCGAAGTCGAGGTAGTCGATTGGCGTGTTGTCGATCATCACCGTGTCGCGCTTGGGGTCCATGCGCGTGGTGATGGCCCAGATCACGTCGTTCCAGTCGCGGGCGTTGATGTCGTCGTCGGTGACAATAACGAACTTGGTGTACATGAACTGTCGCAAAAACGACCACACACCGAGCATTACCCGCTTGGCATGACCTGGGTACGACTTTTTCATGGTCACGATGGCCATGCGGTACGAGCAGCCTTCCGGCGGCAGGTAGAAGTCAGTGATCTCCGGGAATTGCTTCTGCAGGATCGGCACGAACACTTCGTTGAGTGCCACGCCGAGAATCGCCGGCTCGTCCGGCGGCCGGCCGGTGTAGGTGCTGTGGTAGATCGGTTTGATCCGATGGGTGATGCGCTCGACGGTGAACACCGGGAAGCTGTCGACTTCGTTGTAGTAGCCGGTGTGGTCGCCGTAAGGGCCTTCATCGGCCATTTCACCCGGGTGGATCACACCTTCGAGGATGATTTCGGCAGTGGCCGGTACTTGCAGGTCGTTGCCGCGGCATTTCACCAGCTCGGTGCGATTACCGCGCAGCAGACCGGCGAAGGCGTATTCGGACAGGCTGTCGGGCACTGGGGTCACGGCACCGAGGATAGTGGCGGGGTCGGCACCCAGGGCCACGGAGACCGGGAAGGGTTTGCCGGGATGCTTATCGCACCACTCACGGTAGTCCAGCGCGCCGCCACGGTGGCTCAACCAGCGCATGATGACCTTGTTGCGGCCGATCACTTGCTGGCGGTAGATGCCGAGGTTCTGGCGGTCCTTGTTCGGGCCTTTGGTGACGGTCAGGCCCCAGGTGATCAGCGGGCCGACGTCGCCGGGCCAGCAGGTCTGCACCGGCAGCATGGCGAGATCGACGTCATCGCCTTCGATGACCACCTCTTGACACACCGCGTCCTTGACCACTTTGGGGGCCATGGCAATGATCTTGCGGAAGATCGGCAGCTTCGACCAGGCATCCTTGAGGCCCTTGGGCGGCTCGGGCTCCTTGAGGAAGGCCAGCAGCTTGCCGATCTCGCGCAATTCGCTGACCGACTCGGCGCCCATGCCAAAGGCCACGCGCTCCGGCGTACCGAACAGGTTGCCGAGCACCGGGATATCAAAGCCGGTCGGGTTCTCGAACAGCAGCGCCGGGCCCTTGTTACGCAGGGTACGGTCGCAAATCTCAGTCATTTCCAGCACCGGGGAAATCGGCATCTGAATACGTTTCAACTCTCCGCGCTGCTCAAGTTGCTGCACGAAATCCCGAAGATCCTTGAATTTCATTAACCATGCCACCCGTAAAATAGGCGTACATCCTACCTGCTCTGAGGGCGGCTGGCAGCTTAATTGGCCGTTAGCCCTCGTGATTGCAGCGAACGAAACAACGGCTCCAGGAAGGCCTCGACGTGCCGCGCACCGACATCAGAGAGGTGATTGTCATCGGTGTACAGCGCTCGGCCGTTGAACTCAACCCGGCACAAGCCATCGGCGCCGCACAGCAAGGGCGCGGGGTCGAGCACCGTGACACCGCTGTCGGCCGCTGCCAACTCGTCAAACAGCTGGGAGATAAAGGCTTGGCGCTTGAGGTGCTCGGCCACGGGCAGGCCTTCTCGGTCCACCGGCCGGTGCATCATCGCCAGGCGACTGAGACGGTAAGGCACGATGATTTCCTGCAACGGCACCTCCTTGATCAGCCAGACTCTATGGCCTGCGGCGCGCAAATCCTTGATGCGCTCGCGCAGCCCCTCAGCGAAGCGTTGCTCAGCGATGGCACGCACGTATTGACCTGTCGCGGGGTCCTTGAGCGCGTGCTCTTTGTCACCTGACATCTGCCCATAGAGGTACAAGCTCCAGCGCGCCGCCAGCACCACATCGCTGAAGGATCGCTCGGCCAGCGCTTTTTCCACGCGATGATTGAAATGGGCGCAGCGGGCAATGTTTTCCAGGCCATCCAAAGGCACGCAACCCGCAAAACTGGCCTCTACCAGGCTGATGTCGTGCCGCTTGGCCGCCATCTCAAGTGCTGGAATCAAGGCCGTGGCGTGACTGTCACCCCATACCAGTGCGGAAACCGCGCTGTCTTTAGAACCGAAATAACAGAACAGCCGCTCGTCGGGCGTGTCTTTGTCGGCCATGCACGCCATCAACTCCGGGCTCCACTTTTTTGCCTGGGCATAACGCAGGGCCTGCTCGGATAAGCGCGATGGCACACCGTCGGCCTTGCGCAACGCCACACCTGTGATGCCGAGGCACAGGATCCCGACGCACGCCGCCGCCAGAATCGCCTTACGCCCGGGCAGCAGGCGCTTCTCCCGAAACGGAGTTTCCACAAAACGCCAGGACAGGTAGCCCAACACCAGGCTCAGCAGCATCAGACCGCCCAGTTCCAGCGGGCTCAGGCCATCAACCGCGGCATAGCTGGCATACACGAACACCGGCCAGTGCCACAGGTACCAGGAGTAGGAAATCAACCCCACGCCCACCATCACCCGTGAACTCAGCAGGCGCCCGACCCAGGTGGGTTGCTGGCCGTTGGCCCAGATCAGCCCGACCACACCCAGCACCGGCAACAACGCGGCCGCGCCGGGAAACGGTGTGGCTGAATCGAAGACTAAAACGGCGATCAGTATCAGTGTCATCGACAACAGGCTGATCCCTTGGGCCAGAGCGGGCGACGCTCGCCATTCACGCAGGGGCATCACCGCCAGCATGGCGCCGGCCAGCAACTCCCAGGCACGCAGATGCAACAGGTAGAACGCCTTTTGCGGCGCATGAACCACCGCCCACAGGCTCATGCCGAACGACACCAGCAAAATCCCGAATAGCGCCAGGCGCCAATGCTTCAGGCGACTGGCCAGCAAGGTCAACAGCAGCGGGAAGATGATGTAGAACTGCTCTTCGACCGCCAGCGACCAAGTGTGCAACAACGGCTTGATGTCGGAGGCCGCCTCAAAGTAACCGTGCTGGCGAGAAAACAGCAGGTTGGAGGTGAAGATCGCCTGGTAGTGCACCGACCGCCCAAGCTCCTCGTAGTCCTTGGGCGCCAACAGGAACCAGCCCACCGCCAGGGTGGCCGCCATCATGACAAACAGCGCCGGCAGGATGCGCCGGGCACGCCGCGCCCAGAAATCCACAAAGCTGAAGCGCCCGGCCTGGCGTTCCCGACAGATGATCGAGGTGATCAGGAACCCTGAAATCACGAAAAATACATCTACACCGACGAAGCCGCCTGTTACACCGGGCACCCCAAAATGGAACAGCACCACAGCCAGCACTGCAACGGCGCGTAGCCCATCGATGTCTCTTCGGTAAGCAAGAACAGTCATAAAACGTAGTCAACCTGATACGAATGGGAGTGAGCGTAGCCTCACTCCCCTTTTTTGTTTCTTAACTGACACTTATGCCGCACAAACCTCCCTTTTTTGGCGCAAAAAAATGGCGCCCCTTGGTGCGCCATTTTTTCGACCTGAAACGTCGTACTACTTACGCTTCATCGACAGGAAGAACTCGTCGTTGGTCTTGGTGGTTTTCAGCTTGTCGACCAGGAACTCGATGGCGGCTACTTCGTCCATCGGGTGCAGCAGCTTGCGCAGGATCCACATGCGCTGCAGTTCGTCGTCAGCGGTCAGCAACTCTTCGCGGCGGGTGCCGGAACGGTTGATGTTGATCGCCGGGAACACGCGTTTTTCCGCGATGCGACGATCCAGTGGCAGTTCCATGTTGCCGGTACCCTTGAACTCTTCGTAGATCACTTCGTCCATCTTCGAACCGGTTTCAACCAGTGCGGTGGCGATAATGGTCAGCGAGCCGCCTTCTTCGATGTTCCGCGCGGCACCGAAGAAACGTTTCGGTTTCTCCAGGGCGTGGGCATCGACACCACCGGTCAATACCTTGCCGGAGCTCGGGATCACGGTGTTGTAGGCACGGGCCAGACGGGTGATGGAGTCGAGCAGGATCACCACGTCCTTCTTGTGTTCGACCAGGCGCTTGGCCTTCTCGATCACCATTTCGGCAACCTGCACGTGGCGGGTTGGCGGCTCGTCGAACGTGGAGGCAACCACTTCGCCGCGCACGGTGCGCTGCATTTCGGTTACTTCTTCCGGACGCTCATCGATCAGCAGCACGATCAGGTGAACTTCAGGATTGTTACGCGCGATGTTCGCGGCAATGTTCTGCAGCATGATGGTCTTACCGGCTTTCGGCGGGGCGACGATCAGGCCACGCTGGCCCTTGCCGATCGGGGCGCACAGGTCGATCACACGACCGGTGAGGTCTTCGGTGGAACCGTTACCGGCTTCCATCTTCATGCGCACGGTCGGGAACAGCGGGGTCAGGTTCTCGAAGAGAATCTTGTTTTTCGCGTTCTCGGGACGATCGAAGTTGATCGTGTCGACCTTGAGCAGGGCGAAATAACGCTCGCCTTCCTTCGGTGGGCGGATCTTGCCAACGATGGTGTCACCGGTGCGCAAGTTGAAGCGACGGATCTGGCTTGGCGAGACGTAGATATCGTCTGGGCCGGCGAGATAGGACGCGTCAGCAGAGCGGAGGAAGCCGAAGCCGTCCTGGAGAATCTCCAGCACGCCATCACCGGAGATTTCCTCGCCGCTTTTCGCGTGCTTCTTGAGCAGGGAGAAAATCACGTCCTGCTTGCGCGAACGGGCCATATTTTCTATGCCCATTTCTTCGGCCAATTGGAGCAGGTCGGTAATCGGCTTTTGCTTGAGTTCAGTCAGATTCATATAGGAATGACGTAATCATTTATGGAGGGGGGAAATTAAGCTTTTGGCTTAATGAGGCCGCGCCGCAGAGAAGGCGACAGGATCGCGTACTAATCGAAAAGGAATGCGTCGGCGACGGCTTGCAGGGGGCAGTGGAGAAACCAGTGCGGGGCCGAATGTACCACCTGAGTTTCGGAGCGTCTAGCCCTGTTTCACGAAAAAGCCCCGCTATTTTGCGGGGCCTTTTTGACGACGCTTAGATGTTCGCGTCCAGGAAAGCTTGGAGCTGAGACTTCGACAGCGCGCCTACCTTGGTCGCTTCGACGTTGCCGTTCTTGAACAGCATCAGGGTCGGGATGCCACGCACGCCGTGCTTGGCCGGGGTTTCCTGGTTGTCGTCGATGTTCAACTTGGCAATGGTCAGCTTGCCTTCGTAGGTGGTCGCAATGTCGTCCAGGACTGGAGCGATCATTTTGCAAGGGCCGCACCATTCAGCCCAGTAGTCAACCAGCACCGGGCCTTGAGCCTTGAGTACTTCGGCCTCAAAGGTCGCGTCGGTGACGTGCTTGATAAGATCGTTGCTCATGGATGTCTCCGGATTGTAAGCAAAAAAAACGTGGCCCATCATAGCCGCCCTTCCCCCGTTCAGGAAGCCGCCTCTGATTGAGTCTTCCTATGATGGCCCATGAGTCTGGGTATAGCCCAACTCAGGACGTTATGGGAGTCACGAAGGCTATGCCGGTGCGCAACGCCGCATTGCGTACGTGCTCCTGCATGGTTTTTTGCGCCGCCGCGCTGGCGCGCCGGGCCAGCGCGCGCACTATCCGGCGGTGCTCCTGCCAGGTTTCCATGGCTCGCTCCGGTCGGATGAACGGTAGCTTCTGACTCTCCAGAAAAACTTCGGCACTCGCGCTCAGAATGCTCACCATCGCCTGGTTGCCGCTGGCGAGCAGGATGCGCTGGTGAAATTCGAAGTCGAGCCTGGCGGCGGCTTCGAAGTCGCCGGCCTTGAGCACCTTGCGCATGGCCTCGACATTGTCTTCCAGGCTGTCCAACTCATCGAGGGTCAGCGTCACCGCCGCCAAACCCGCCGCAAAACCCTCCAGGGCATAGCGCAACTGGAAGATATCCAGTGGCGTAGCCTGCGCCGCGAAGGGCCAGGCGAACCCCGGTGACTCCTCGACCGCCTGCACGAACACGCCCTTGCCCGGCTGCACACTGACCACACCCAACGCACTGAGGGACGACAATGCCTCACGCAACGACGCTCGGCTCACCCCCAACTGCACTGCCAGATCACGTTGGGACGGCAGTGCATCGCCCGGCCCGAAGCCTTGCTCCTTGATCAGTTTGCGGATGGCCTGCAGGGCCGCTTCCGGTACGGCTTGGGCAATGGAATTCATAAAAAAAGTCAAGTTTCCAGTCAACTGAGTGGCTAGTTGTAAAGCTATTCGTGGCGGGCGGCAAGCCACGCCCCAAAGGGGCTCGCGGGGTTTTGCCGACGCTCGAAAACAGTGCGCAAAGCCCCGACACTGTTCAGACCAGTCCGACCACCAGAACTCAACAAATACTGGCCCTGCAGACCATTCTGAGGTTGATGGCATGGGCTGTGCACTGGGCAAACCCAGAAAATCCCTTCGCCCTTCTCGGAGAGTTGCCATGACCAAACGCTACAGCGCCCTGCTTACTGCCCTGTTTGCCAGCCTGATGCTGAGCCAGGCACCCGCCCAGGCCAATGGTCTGGACGACATCGTCGCCCGTGGCACCCTCAAGGTCGCCGTACCCCAGGACTTCCCGCCCTTCGGCTCGGTCGGCCCTGACATGAAGCCACGTGGTCTGGACATCGACACCGCCAAGCTGCTGGCCGACCAGCTCAAGGTCAAGCTGGAACTGACCCCGGTCAACAGCACCAATCGTATTCCGTTCCTCACCACCGGCAAGGTCGATCTGGTGATCTCCAGCCTGGGCAAGAACCCTGAGCGGGAAAAGGTCATCGACTTCTCCAAGGCCTACGCGCCGTTCTACCTGGCCGTGTTCGGCCCGCCTGAAGCCGCCATCAGTAGCACCGACGACCTCAAGGGCAAAACCATCAGCGTGACCCGTGGCGCCATCGAAGATATCGAACTGACCGCCGTCGCCCCCAAGGAAGCCACGATCAAGCGCTTCGAAGACAACAACTCGACCATCGCCGCCTACCTGGCCGGCCAGGTCGACCTGATTGCCAGCGGCAACGTGGTAATGGTGGCGATCAGCGAACGCAACCCAAAACGCGTACCCGCGCTGAAGGTAAAGCTCAAGGACTCGCCGGTGTACGTGGGCGTGAACAAGAACGAGCCGGCATTGCTGGATAAGGTCAACCAGATCCTGGTCGCGGCCAAGGCCGATGGCAGCCTGGAAAAGAACGCTATGCAATGGCTGAAAGAGCCACTGCCCGCCGATCTCTGAAAGCGGAGCTGACTCATGGCGTATCAATTTGACTTTGTGCCGGTGCTGGCCAACACCGACCTGCTGCTGCGCGGCGCGCTGTTCACCCTCGAACTCACGGCCATCGGCGCCATCCTCGGCGTGGCCCTGGGCACCGTTGGCGCTGTGGTGCGGGCGTGGAAGATCCAACCGTTCGCCTGGTTCTTCGGCGTTTATGTCGAGTTGATCCGCAACACACCGTTCCTGGTGCAGTTGTTCTTCATCTTCTTCGGCCTGCCGTCGCTGGGGCTGAAGATCACCGAGTGGCAAGCCGCCGTGCTGGCGATGGTGATCAACCTGGGGGCCTACTCCACGGAAATCATCCGCGCCGGTATCCAGGCCATTCCTCGCGGGCAGCTGGAAGCCGCTGCGGCGCTGGCGATGACGCGCTTCGAAGCCTTCCGCCACGTGGTACTGCTGCCGGCGCTGGGCAAGGTGTGGCCGGCCCTGAGCAGCCAGATCATCATCGTAATGCTCGGCTCGGCGGTGTGCTCGCAGATCGCCACTGAGGAACTGAGCTTTGCCGCCAACTTTATCCAGTCGCGCAACTTCCGTGCGTTCGAAACCTACGCCCTGACCACCCTGGTGTACCTGTGCATGGCGCTGATGATTCGCCAGTTGCTCAACTGGATCGGTCGCCGCTTCGTGATGAGGAACAGTCGATGAGTGATTTCTCGTTCTGGGACATCGTGCGCAACCTGGCCACCGGCCTGCAATGGACGCTGCTGCTGTCACTGGTGGCGTTTGTCGGGGGCGGCGTGATCGGCTTGCTGGTGATGACGATGCGCATCAGCCGCAACGCCTTCCCACGCAATGTGGCGCGCACCTATATCGAACTGTTTCAGGGCACACCGCTATTGATGCAGCTGTTCCTGGTGTTTTTCGGCATAGCCCTGCTGGGTGTGGATATCTCGCCCTGGCTGGCGGCGGCGATTGCCCTGACTCTGTTTACCAGCGCTTACCTCGCCGAGATCTGGCGCGGCTGCGTCGACTCCATCGCCCCCGGGCAATGGGAAGCGTCGGCCAGCCTGGCGCTCAACCCGCTGGAGCAACTGCGCTATGTGATCCTGCCCCAGGCACTGCGCATTGCCGTAGCGCCGACGGTGGGCTTCTCGGTACAGGTGGTCAAGGGCACCGCCGTGACCTCGATCATCGGCTTCACCGAACTGACCAAGACCGGCGGCATGCTCGCCAACGCCACCTTCGAACCCTTCATGGTCTACGGCCTGGTGGCCCTTGGTTACTTTTTACTCTGCTACCCCCTGTCCCTCAGTGCCCGCTACCTGGAAAGGAGACTGCATGCCTCTGCTTAGAATTTCCGCCCTGCATAAGTATTACGGCGATCACCATGTGCTCAAGGGCATCGACCTGACCGTGGATGAAGGCCAGGTGGTGGCGATCATTGGCCGCAGTGGCTCGGGCAAATCCACATTGCTGCGCACGCTCAACGGCCTGGAGTCCATCAACGACGGCGTGATCGAGGTCGATGGCGAGTACCTCGACGCCGCCCGCGCCGATCTGCGCAGCCTGCGGCAGAAAGTCGGCATGGTGTTCCAGCAGTTCAACCTGTTCCCGCACCTGACGGTAGGCGAGAACGTCATGCTCGCGCCGCAAGTGGTGCAGAAAGTATCGAAGGCCAAAGCGGCGCAATTGGCCAGGCAAATGCTGGAGCGCGTCGGGCTGGGTGAAAAATTCGACGCTTACCCCGATCGCTTGTCCGGCGGCCAGCAACAACGCGTGGCGATTGCGCGCGCCTTGGCCATGTCGCCCAAGGTGCTGTTATGCGATGAAATCACCTCGGCCCTCGACCCGGAACTGGTCAATGAAGTGCTCAGCGTGGTGCGCCAATTGGCCAAGGACGGCATGACCCTGATCATGGTGACCCACGAGATGCGCTTCGCCCGTGAAGTCGGCGACAAGCTGGTGTTCATGCACCAGGGCAAAGTGCATGAGGTGGGCGATCCCAAAGTGCTATTCGCCCACCCGCAAACCGCCGAGCTGGCGAGCTTCATTGGTTCTACGGAACAGCCGGGCTGACCAGTTCGAATTGGCCATGGCCCTCCAGCAGCGTCTCCCGAGGCACCGCGAGGGCATTGGCCGGCAGTTGAACCGTGACCTCTACTTGGGCTGTCAGCCGACGGCCCATCACCAGCGTACCGCTTGCGCTTGCATACAACGTACGACCCGGTAGCAGCTGTCCGCTGGAGGTGTCATCGGACTGCCACGATACCGGCCTGCCATCGACCTGAGCCTGCCTCAGGTTCAAGGTGAAACGCCCTTGTCGCCCGAACTGAAAGCCCTGTGCATCGGCGGCGACACTGCTGAAACGCAGCGCCATTGCCGAAGGATCCGCGCAAAGCACGCTCAAGTGCAGCGTACGCGGCGTGTCCAGCGTCATTAGCGCCCTGCCGGAGGAGGCTTGCGCAGGGCGAATCACGCCATAGTCGACACGGGGCTCACTCAGGGTCATCCGGCAGTTTTCAGCCTGCGCTTGGGTCGTCACCAGGGCTACCAACAACAGCCACAGGTTCCTGTGCTTAGCGAACATGGCAGACCACCGGTGCGGTTTCATAGAGTTTGTCATCGTCAGGCTCTTGCTCCGGGTTGACTTGCAGCACGCAGGATTGCGAATCCGGCAGTGAAACCTTCAAGGTTTGCGGACCATCGATATTGCTGAGGAAAATCATGCCGTCACCCACCACACTGGTCACAAAGGTGTTGTCCTGACCGAACACTGCAGCGCCTTGAGGCAGTGGCCGACCCCGTTCATCCTGGGCTTCAAGCAACAGACGACGGACTTTCACCACATCAAAGTTGAGAATATTGACTGACCCCCGACCGGCAGCGAGTACCTTGGTGCCGTTCTTCAAGTCGACGCGCTTGGGCAGCGACTGGGTCTGCACCTGCAGGTGGTTGTTGCTGTAGGCCTGCAGCCCGGGGATCACCGCCTGGCCACTGAAATCGGTCCATACCGGCCCTTGGGGCGTGGAGACCTTGGCCGCTCCGATATCTCCCACCGACACAATGCCAAAGGTGTCCTGCACGGTATACGGCGAGAAGGTCACCCCGTGCTCATGGGCCACGATGCCGCCTTGCAGTTGGCCGGAATAGTTGGTGTTCGACGGGTCACGGCTGACGCCCAGGGTCACGCGGGTATACCGCGGCAAGACACCCACACGAGCGCGCACGCTTTGTTCTCGTTCTTTCACGTCCCGATCGACACCGACCTCATAGTTCACATAGTCGTTGACCCGCTCGCTGAGGGCGGTGCCAGCTTCCAGCCGGTCACCTCGACGACTGACGTAAGTGGTCATGCGCCGATCAGTGCCGAGGGGCACCGTGACCTGCAGCCTGACCGACGTGCCCTCGTCCAGCCGCTCGTCGCGGCGGCCACCTCGAACCGGGTCATGGCGCCGAGGGGCGGTCGCACCGACCTGGGCGTCGGCAATCAGTGCGACCCCTACGCCTTTGAAGGTGTCGTTCCACGAGGCAAAGAGGTGATCGCTGGATTGCCCGTCAAACTGAGAGCTACGGGTGAAACCGAGGGAGAATCCACCCAGGTATGGGGCCGTCCAGCTCAAACCTGCCGTGTACTGGCGCTTGAAACGGGCATCGAGGCTGTACCCCCGCGAAGCCTGACCGGCGTCCAGTACCTCCCGGTAACCGCGACTCTGTACCGAAGCGCTCAGGTTGATATCAAGATTGGCGAATAAAGGAGCCCCCAATGACAGCGTGCTACGCGTGCCACCCACCTCATCTTGAGCATCACGGGAAAGGTTATGGCGCACGCCCACGGTCATCTGATGGAAAAACACACTGCTGAGGGTTCCACCTGCCGATTGGTACTCATCGGTACTCAGCAGACCGAAACCCAACGACGAGCGCTGGCCCAGCCCCCAGGTGCCGCTGCCCATGGCAACCACGGGCGAATCCTGGTTGTCGATGGACGTTTCACGCACCTTGCCGAGGGAAAAGTAATATCCCGGCTTGATCGGAGCCCCACCCCGAAAGGACGCAGCGGGCACCACGAAACTGCGCGTTGCCCCACGCACGTCAATCACGCTCACATCAAGGTCACTGGTGCTGTTCAGCAACGGTAAACCGGTCAGCCTGAACGGACCTTCCGGCACCAGGGTGGAATGGATCAATGCGCCTGATTGACGAACTTCCACCCGCGACTGGCTTTGAGCCAGCCCTTCAACCACGACATTGCTGTCGCCCGCACCGCTGCGCTGCTGGCCGTCTGGAGAGAACTGCACGCCGGTCAGTTGCACACCGCCAAAAATCGGGTTGTTGCTGGAAATCTGCCCCACCTGGAAGGTCGACTGCAACGCCGCGATATCACGCTGGGCATAGGCGCTTACCTGTTCGGTACGCGTCTTGCCATTGTCGGAGATATAGAACTGGCGGCTGCGAACGATCCAGTTACCCAGGTTGAATCCCGCCTCCGTATAGGCCGATACGACGCGACTTAGCCTACCGCGAGAGTGGGTATCAAAACCCCATACGTCGTAGTTGAAGATGGCGGCCGCGCCACCCTCGGAAAAATCCCCGCCCTCCCACTCCGGCGCACGCAGGGACTGGGTCGGCACCACCAGGGCGACCTCATCGCTGCTAGGGCGCAGACGCACCATGGTCGCCGGGTATTCTCCAACAAAATCATGGCAGGCCTGGTCAGGGGTGATGCCCTCGCGCAGAAGCCTGGACGGGGTAACCAGACCGGCTTTTGCCAGCAACGCAGGAGTGAAGCACAACTGGCCCTGATAATCGAAACGCGCGTCAACCAACCCCAGCGGCGTGCCATTGACTCGCAGCCCGACGACATGGACACCTTCGCGAAAGCGCGCTGCGCTGCGAAAGTATTCAGAAACCTGTGGATCTATTCCAAGGGAGGTCAACGCGGCCAAGTCAAACCCCTGCCCCAGCCCAACCGCTGCGCTGGTGCCGGGCAGACTCCAGAGCGTCGCGAGCCCCAGCAGAATCCTGGAGCGAGCCTGGGAAACACTGCTCGGCACGCTATTGGCAGAGCGACGGGTAGGCCTGATCTTTTTCATAGGCCCGTCAATCCGCACCAGCCGTAACGGGTGCGCGGTAACTGTCCACCGTAAACCCGTAGACCGTGGCCGGGTGAATCTCCACCGCCACCACTCCCGCCACAGAGCCTGCCGACGCGAGCGTCAGCACTTCGCCCGGCAGGATGTAGGTTCTCGGCAACGTTGCCACGCTTGCCTGCGGATGCAGCTGCACTTCCATCCCTAGGCGGACGACGTAAGCGCTGTTGTTGTGGACCCTCAACTGATCTCCTTTACGCTCCCATGTCAGCAACTGCCAGGGCGCGTCATGCCTGGGCAAGCCTTTGGGATGCAGGATCAATGGCAGGCTCTGGCGCAGGGTGATACCAATGGTCGCACCGCCGGGTGCACGTGCCTCAGGGATACCTTCAAAGGAAACGCGTTTCAGGCGCTGGGTCTTGAGGGGTTGCTTTGTAGTACTGATAAAGCGAACAAGTTGGGTGTCGCCCGCTTCGACCCGTGTAATCGGGGGCGTCACGATCAACAAGTGTTCGGGGTCTTCGGGTATGTTTTGTATGACGGAATGAAGCAATGCAGGGCCAGGGTCCGTATTTTTAACATTAAGCGTTGCCTCGCCCTCTTCCTCATTCAGAATGACAACGGTTGTTTCGGGCTGCATTCCGTCTGCCATGGCCATACCGCACGAAAAAAGAGACAAACCTATATATCGCAGCAACGAAATAACGGTTATTGATAAACCATTCACCGATTTTCCCCACAACCAAAAGAAGTCGAACACCAACAAATGCACACATTACAACTACCGACATTTAACAGAGACAGGTAAGTATCTCTGGATAAATGTCGGCCGTTAATGATGTTTTTAGATGTAATCCACTAACAGACTGGTGCGACCGTCCAGCGTTACATCGCGGGCCAGGTCCAAATCGTTCGCGCGGTTGATAACGGCCTTCACTTCAAGCGTGCCTGTAAGCGTGGTAACGAATGCAGGTACCGCAGTGGCACCGCTACGCCATGAATACTGGGCTGGCGATTGCGCGACTTTACCGTCACTGATCTGCCAGGACGCGCCCTGACTGCTCCGCATGATGGGGCTCAGGCTCCCAGTGGACGATCTCAGGTCCTTGAGCGTGACGGAGTACCCACCAGTGCGCTTGCCATTGGCAAGGCCCAGGCTGTAGTTCTGCGCCTCGGTGAACCCGGCACCGAGGATACCTACCACCTTGCTTTGGGCAGGTTGCAGGTCTGTGAGCGCCACTCGGAACTGCGCTGGGCTCTGGCCGCAACTGATGCTCAAGCTGACCGTTTTAGCTGCAAGAGGATTGAACTGCGTCGGGGACAGGTTTGCGGCTGGAATTGTCTGATAATCGACGATGCCGCCTCCAGCGAGGCTGAGGTTGCAAGCCACTGGCTTGATAGTCCCCCGTACAATCAGTTCGGCAACATTCGTAGCATGAGCCCCAATACTTGCGGCCAAGCAAAGAGCACCCACTGTCACACCAAGCATTTTTTTCATGATCAACCTGTCATCTGTAATGAGTAGGTGCATTTACGACAGCCGAAAACTCCGACCATAAATAAATAACACCACGGCGAAATTGCCGGGTGACAGTCTGTCGTTTTGGCTCGTGATTAAAGAATCAGATGGGGCGCCAGTTGTTGTGGGAACCGTAAAGACAAGCAGTGAGCCATGTCAAAATACCGAGTAGGCACAAATGCAAAATCAATAAATTATTAACCGCTCCCTTGTAGGCAAAATCATAAACAGCATGATGACAATAAAAAGTTAAATACTCCTACAAAGCTAAAACCGCTTTCGTTGATAGCCCTGAAAACCACCCTACATTTCCCACAAGAATTCCTCACAGACACCCGCAGGAAAATTACCGGCGCACTACGCGTTGGCGCCAGCGGTCGATCGTGGCACGATGGTCAGGTTATCGACCGAGACCCCAAACCATGCCGCAATCCCAAGCCAAGAATCTGTCCCTGATCGCCGCCATCGACCTGGGCTCCAACAGCTTTCACATGGTCGTGGCCAAGGCCCAGAACGGTGAAATCCGCATCCTTGAGCGGCTCGGAGAGAAAGTGCAACTGGCTGCCGGGATCGACGACGAGCGCCAGCTCAACGAAGAATCCATGCAACGCGGGCTCGATTGCCTGAAGCGGTTTGCGCAACTGATCAACGGCATGCCCCTGGGCGCCGTTCGAATCGTCGGCACCAACGCGTTGCGTGAAGCGCGTAACCGTGGTGAATTCATCCGCCGCGCCGAGGAGATCCTCGGGCACCCGGTAGAAGTCATCTCCGGCCGTGAAGAAGCCCGTCTTATCTACCTGGGCGTGTCCCACACCCTGGCCGATACACCAGGCAAACGCCTGGTCGCCGACATTGGCGGCGGCAGTACCGAATTCATCATTGGGCAAAGGTTCGAGCCATTGCTGCGCGAAAGCCTGCAGATGGGCTGCGTCAGCTTCACCCAGCGTTACTTCAAAGACGGCAAGATCACCCCGGCACGCTACGCCCAGGCCTACACCGCGGCGCGGCTGGAGATCATGAGCATCGAACACGCCCTGCACCGCCTGACCTGGGATGAAGCCATCGGCTCGTCCGGCACCATCCGCGCCATCGGCCTGGCACTGAAAGCGGGCGGCCATGGCACCGGCGAGGTCAACGCCGAGGGCCTGGCGTGGCTCAAGCGCAAGCTGTTCAAGCTGGGGGATGCCGAGAAAATCGACTTCGACGGTATCAAGCCTGATCGTCGCGCGATCTTCCCGGCCGGTCTGGCGATTCTCGAAGCGATCTTCGATGCTCTTGAACTGCAACGCATGGACCACTGTGACGGAGCCCTGCGCGAAGGCGTGCTTTATGACCTGCTGGGTCGCCATCACCACGAAGACGTGCGTGAGCGCACCCTCACTTCGTTGATGGAGCGTTACCACGTCGACCTGGAACAAGCCGCCCGCGTGGAGCGCAAAGCCCTGCACGCCTTCGACCAGGTGGCCGAGGACTGGGACCTGGAAGACGGCGTCTGGCGCGAGTTGCTGGGCTGGGCCGCCAAGGTGCATGAAGTGGGCCTGGACATCGCCCACTACCATTACCACAAGCACGGCGCCTACCTGATCGAGCACTCGGACCTGGCCGGCTTCTCCCGTGAAGACCAGCAAATGCTCGCCCTGCTGGTGCGCGGCCATCGCCGTAACATCCCCAAGGACAAATTTGCTGAATTCGGCGACGAAGGCATCAAGCTGATCCGCCTGTGCGTGCTGCTGCGCTTTGCGATCCTGTTCCACCACATCCGTGGCACCCAGGCAATGCCCCAGGTGACCCTGCGCGCCGACGGCGACAGCCTGGATGTGGTATTCCCGAAAGGCTGGCTGGATGAGAACCAGCTGACCCAGGCGGATTTTGGCCTGGAAGCGGAGTGGCTGAAGCGGGTGGGGTTCAGCCTGAACCTGCGCTGATCTGAAGAACTCTGCAAAACAATTGTGGGAGGGGGCTTGCCCCCGATAGCTGTGGATCAGTCCAAGTATTTGGTGACTGACACACCGCCATCGGGGGCAAGCCCCCTCCCACATTTTTAGACCCCCGCAGGGTTTTAGTTCACCGTCAGAATCGGGCTACCCAACTTCTCCAGCAACGTCGCCTGCGCACTGCGCGGGTTCTGGTTACCGGTCGGCGTGTTGCGCACGTAGCGGCCGTCCGACTGCAGGCTCCAGCTGTGGGTGTTGTCGGTGAGGTAGCTTTCCAGTTCCTTCTTGACCCGCATGATCAGCTTCTTGCCTTCCACCGGGAAGCACGTCTCTACGCGCTTATCGAGATTGCGCTCCATCCAGTCGGCGCTGGAGAGGAACATCTGCTCTTCGCCGCCGTTGAGGAAGTAGAACACCCGTGTGTGCTCCAGGAAGCGGCCGATGATCGAGCGCACATGAATGTTGTGCGAAACCCCGACAATGCCAGGGCGCAGGCAGCACATGCCGCGCACCACCAGGTCAATGCGCACGCCGGACTGGCTGGCCTTGTACAGCGCGCGGATGATCTTCGGATCGGTCAGCGAGTTGAACTTGGCGATGATGTGCGCCGGCTTGCCGTCGAGGGCGAACTGGGTCTCGCGGGCAATCATGTCGAGCATGCCCTTCTTGAGCGTGAACGGCGCGTGCAGCAACTTCTTCATGCGCAAGGTCTTGCCCATGCCGATCAACTGGCTGAACAATTTGCCGACGTCTTCACACAAGGCGTCGTCGGAGGTCAGCAAGCTGTAGTCGGTGTAAAGCTTGGCGTTGCCGGCGTGGTAGTTGCCGGTGCCCAAGTGGGCGTAACGCACGATCTCGCCGGCTTCACGGCGCAGGATCAGCATCATCTTGGCGTGGGTCTTGAAGCCGACCACGCCATAGATCACCACCGCACCGGCTGCTTGCAGACGGCTGGCCAGTTGCAGGTTGGACTCTTCGTCGAACCGCGCACGCAACTCGATCACCGCGGTGACTTCCTTGCCGTTACGCGCGGCGTCGACCAGGGCATCGACGATTTCCGAGTTGGCGCCGGAACGGTACAGGGTCTGGCGTACGGCCAACACATGCGGGTCCTTGGCGGCCTGGCGCAACAGGTCGACCACCGGGGTGAAGGACTCGAACGGGTGCAGCAGCAGGATGTCCTGCTTGCTCACCACGCTGAAGATGTTCTCGCTGTTTTGCAGCAGTTTCGGGATCTGCGGGGTGAACGGCGTGTATTGCAGCTCCGGATGGCTGTCCAGGCCGGTGATGCTGAACAGGCGCGTCAGGTTCACCGGGCCATTGACTTGATACAGCTCGGTCTCGCCCAGGTTGAACTGCTTGAGCAGGTAGTCCGACAGATGTTTCGGGCAGGTGTCGGCCACTTCCAGGCGCACCGCATCGCCGTAGCGCCGCGAGAACAGCTCGCCGCGCAGGGCACGGGCCAGGTCTTCGACGTCTTCGGAGTCCAGCGCCAGGTCGGCGTTACGGGTCAGGCGGAACTGGTAGCAGCCTTTTACCTTCATGCCCTGGAACAGGTCATCGGCGTGCGCATGGATCATGGAGGATAGGAATACATAGTTATCGCCTGCGCCCCCCACCTCTTCCGGTACCTTGATGATCCGTGGCAGCAAACGGGGCGCCGGGATGATTGCAAGGCCCGAGTCGCGACCGAAGGCGTCGATACCTTCCAGCTCCACGATGAAGTTGAGGCTCTTGTTCACCAGCAACGGGAACGGGTGAGTCGGGTCCAGGCCAATCGGGGTGATGATCGGCGCGATCTCGTCGCGGAAGTAGCGACGCACCCAGGTCTTGATCTTGGTGGTCCAGTGACGGCGACGGATGAAACGGACCTGATGCTTTTCCAGCTCCGGCAGCAGGATGTCGTTGAGGATCGCGTACTGGCGGTCCACATGGCCGTGCACCAGCTCGCTGATGCGCGCCAGGGCCTGGTGCGGCTGCAGACCGTCGGCGCCGGCCTGTTCACGGGCGAAGGTGATCTGCTTCTTGAGGCCGGCCACGCGGATTTCGAAGAACTCATCCAGGTTGCTGGAGAAGATCAGCAGGAACTTGAGCCGCTCCAGCAGCGGGTAGGACTCATCCAGCGCCTGTTCCAGCACACGGATGTTGAATTGCAGTTGTGACAGCTCGCGGTGGATGTACAGGCTGCTGTCATCCAGGTTGGTCACCGCCGCTACCGGGGCCGGCACGGGCGGTTCGGCCACCACGACGGGCGCGGCGGGCTCATGCTCCGGCGGGGTCTCGGTGACTTGTTCAACCACCGGGTGAGCGTCTTTTACGGCAACTTCTGTGAGTCCTTCGGTATTCATCGAGTGTTCCTGTGAGGGCTATTGTTGCTCTCTAAGCAATTGGGCGGCGCGGGCGGCGAAGTAGGTCAGGATGCCATCAGCCCCGGCGCGTTTAAAGGCTGTCAGGGATTCAAGGATCACCCCTTCGCTCAGCCATCCATTCTGTATTGCAGCCATGTGCATGGCGTATTCGCCACTGACCTGATAGACAAAGGTCGGCACTTTGAATTGGTCTTTGACCCGGTAAAGGATGTCCAGGTACGGCATCCCCGGCTTGACCATCACCATGTCAGCACCTTCGGCCAGGTCGGCCGCCACTTCGTGCAGGGCTTCATGGCTGTTGGCCGGGTCCATCTGGTACGAGGCCTTGTTGGCCTTGCCCAGGTTCAGCGCCGAGCCCACCGCATCGCGGAACGGGCCGTAATAGGCGCTGGCGTACTTGGCCGAGTAGGCCATGATCCGCACGTTGACGTGGCCGGCCAGCTCCAGGGCTTCACGAATCGCCTGGATGCGGCCGTCCATCATGTCCGACGGGGCAACCACCTGGGCGCCGGCTGCCGCATGGGACAAGGCTTGCTTGACCAGCGCATCGACGGTGATGTCGTTTTGAACATAGCCGTCTTCGTCAAGAATGCCATCCTGTCCGTGGGTGGTGAACGGGTCCAACGCCACGTCGGTGATCACCCCAAGCTGCGGAAAACGCTCGCGCAGGGCACGGGTGGCGCGCTGGGCGATCCCGTCCGGGTTCCAGGCTTCGGCAGCATCCAGCGACTTGAGTTCAGACGGCGTGACCGGGAACAGTGCCAAGGCCGGAATCCCCAACTCGACCCAACCAGCGGCTTCTTCAAGCAGCAGATCAATGGTCAAGCGCTCCACGCCCGGCATCGAAGCCACCGCTTCCCGACGTTTTTCCCCGTCCAGCACAAACACCGGCAGGATCAGATCATCGATCGTCAGCACGTTTTCACGCACCAGACGGCGAGAAAAATCATCACGACGATTGCGACGCAGACGGGTGGCGGGGAACAGGCGATTGGCAGGGGTAAAGCTCACGACAGACTCCTGAGCCCGGGTTTACGGGCGAGCGATGCAGTTATAAGCGGCCATTATGACGAAGGTATGACAGTTGTGCTTAAGGATGCGACCTGTAGTCGCATTCGGCATTTCCGTAGGAATTGTTCACTTCGTGACACATCTCGATACTTTCATGAATCTTCATGAAGGCGTAGGCTGCGCGTTCATTTCGCCAGCACCCCAGACCATGCTTCAACAATTCCTGCATGACTTCGGCTACTTTGCGCTCTTCCTGGGCACTTTCTTTGAAGGCGAGACCATTCTGGTTCTCGCAGGCTTCCTGGCGTTCCGTGGATACATGGATATCAACCTGGTGGTGGTCGTTGCCTTTTTCGGCAGCTACGCCGGCGACCAGCTTTGGTATTACATGGGTCGCAGACACGGCCGCAAGCTGTTGGCGCGCAAGCCACGCTGGCAATTGATGGGTGACAAGGCACTGGAGCATATCCGCAAGCACCCGGATATCTGGGTACTGAGCTTTCGCTTCGTGTACGGGTTGCGCACCGTCATGCCAGTGGCGATCGGCCTCTCCGGCTATCCACCGTTGCGCTATCTGATCCTCAACGGCATTGGCGCTGCGATCTGGGCTTTGGCCTTGGGCGCTGCGGCCTATCACTTCGGCGCCGTACTGGAAGGCATGCTGGGCAGCATCAAGAAATACGAGCTGTGGGTATTGGGTGCCTTGCTGATACTGGGCTTCGGCCTGTGGCTGCGCCGTCGCATCAAGAATGCACGCATCGCCCGCGAGGCCTGCGCCGACGCCAAGGCCCGGCTCGCAGCAGAGCCGGACCCGGTCGAGCCGCCTAAGACACCAGTCGAGTAAACCGGCTTCTGCAGCAGTAGAGGCCAATCACACTGAGCAAGCTGTAGCTCAGCAGGCCCAGCCAGCCCAGGTTGCTGGCCGGCCATAACCCGACCAACGGTGCCAGCCACACCAGCGGTACGTTCAGCACCAGCCGCGAAAGCTCGGCCTTCAACGTCCAAGGCCGGTTCTCCAGCGCCACCCCCAAGGTAAACAGCCCCAGCGCCATGGCACTCCAACCGAGGATCAGTGCCGCCGTGGGCAAACCTTCGCCGAAATTCATCAGATAGCTGCCAAAGCCAACATAGGCCGCAAATTGCAGTGCGATGTACACCTGTTGACGCACGTCCAGTGGCACGTCGAATTTACGGAACTGGCTCAGGTCGTGCCTGGCCATCGGGTACTTGGCCTTCACGTCCGCCGGGCGCCAGCCGGTGCGCATGAACCAGATGCGCAGCTTGTCCCACCAACGCTCGGTGCGCCGCGCATCACTCCACAACTGGGCATAGAACTGCAGGTTGGCCCATAGCGGATTCCAACTGGCCAACGGCGTGGTTACGCCGAAAATCACCGGTTCGTTGTCGTCTTCCTCCTGGAAGGTACCGAACAGCCGGTCCCAAATAATGAACACACCGCCATAGTTACGATCCATGTAGAGAGCGTTCTGTGCATGGTGAGCCCGATGATTGGATGGCGTGACGAAAAACCACTCGTACCAGCCGAGCTTCGGCACGTGCCGGGTGTGCACCCAGAATTGATAGAGCAAATTAAGCGATGCCACGCTGATAAACACCACCAATGGCACGCCGAGTACGGCCAAGGGCAGGTAGAAAATCCAGCTCAGCAGGAAGCCGGTACTGGTCTGGCGCAGTGCGGTGCTGAGGTTGTAGTCCTCACTCTGGTGATGCACCGAGTGTGCGGCCCACAGGATGTTGCGTTCGTGCCCCATGCGATGAAGCCAGTAGTAGCAGAAGTCGTAGAACACGAAGGCGAACACCCAGGTCCAGACGCTTTGGGCCGGCAGATCGATAACGGCAAGATGCTTGAGGGCGAACGCGTAGGTCAAAATCCCCACGCCCTTGGTCAGCAGCCCCGTGGTGGTGGACAGCACCCCGGTGCTGAGGCTGTTGATGGCATCCGCCACCCGGTAGTTACGCTCGCCGCGCCAACGGTCGGCAAGCAACTCCACGACGATCAAGGCAATGAAAAACGGTACCGCGTAAGGCACGAAGTCCATGGTCTGGTCCGGTCTATTTTTGTTACATCAAGATTAGGTGCAGCGGCGTGAGATCCCATTGGCAACAGATGACAAATTAGTAGACATTTAACGCCAAGACCCCAGGAGAAATGCCCATGAGCAAAAAGATTGCAGTGATCCTTTCCGGCTGCGGCGTGTACGACGGCGCAGAGATCCACGAAAGCGTGATCACCTTGCTGCGCCTGGACCAGCGTGGCGCTCAGGTCCAATGCTTTGCCCCGGATATTGCGCAACTGCATGTGATCAACCACCTCACCGGCGAAGAGATGCCCGAGTCGCGCAATGTGCTGGTGGAGTCGGCGCGGATCGCCCGGGGTGACGTGAAAGATATCCGCGAAGCCAACGCCGGCGATTTCGACGCGCTGATCGTGCCCGGTGGGTTTGGCGCGGCGAAAAACCTCTCGAACTTTGCCGTGGAGGGTGCCGGCTGCAGCGTCAACCCGCAGGTGCTGGAACTGGCCGAAGCTTTTGCCGAAGCGGGCAAGCCCGTGGGCCTGATCTGCATCTCCCCGGCCCTGGCGGCGAAAATCTACGGCCCCGGCGTGACCTGCACCATCGGCAACTGCGCCGACACCGCCGCCGCACTGGACAAGATGGGCGCTACCCACCAGGAGTGCGGGGTGGAAGATATCGTCGAAGACAAGGCACGCAAGCTGGTGAGCACCCCGGCCTATATGCTCGGCAAGAACATCAGCGAGGTCGCTTCAGGGATCAACAAGCTGGTGGATCGGGTGCTGGAACTGACCCACGAGAACGACTGATAGCCCCACCTATGGTGAGCAGGCTTGTAGGTGACTCAGCTTGTTGTGGCGAGCGGGCTTGCCCCGCGTTGGGCTGCGCAGCAGCCCTAAAACCTGCAGCCATGGTCTAACGGAATCACCGCATCGCTTGAATTGGGGCGGCTTCGCCGCCCAACGCGGGGCAAGCCCGCTCGCCACGGATCAGGGTTGGCGCATCAAGCGTGTAAGAATGCGGTCCAGCGCATTGGCAAACGCCTGCTTTTCCTTCTCCCCGTGGGGCGGTGGCCCGCCCCCCATCTGGCCTTGCTCACGCAGATCAGTGAACAGATTGCGCACCGCCAACCGTTCACTCATGTTGGCGGGGCTGAACTCCTTGCCGCGTGGATCAAGCGCCGTAACGCCCTTCTTTACCAGGCGGTCAGCCAGCGGCACATCGCTGCAGATCACCAGCTCCCCGGGCTCCGCGTGCTCCACCAGGTAGTCATCCGCCGCATCCGGGCCGCTGGGCACCACAATCAGCTTCACACACGAGAAGCTCGGCTTGATCTGGCTCTGACCGGCCACCAGCACCACCTCGAACTGGCGCTTGAGGGCGAACTTCACCACCTGGTCCTTGGCTGCCCGAGGGCAGGCGTCGGCATCGATCCACACCCGCATGCTCAGGCAACCACCCGGCGCTTTTCGGCCAGACGGCTGCGACCGTACAGCACCACAATCGCCAGGATCGCCACCGCCTGTGCACTCAACGAGTACGCATCGGCGTGGATGCCCAGCCAATCGAAATCAAAGAACGCCACCGGCCGGGTGCCGAAGATGCCGGCCTCCTGCAGCGCCTTCACCCCATGGCCGGCAAACACCACCGACAGCGCACACAGCAACGCCGCGTTGATGCCGAAGAACAACGCCAGCGGCAGCTTCGCCGAACCCCGCAGGATCACCCACGCCAGGCCCACCAACAGCACCAGCGCCGTGGCGCCACCCGCCAGCACCGCGTTATGCCCCGCCGGCCCGGCTTGCAGCCACAGGGTTTCGTAGAACAGGATCACTTCGAACAGCTCGCGGTACACCGAGAAGAACGCCAGCACCGCAAAACCGAAGCGCCCGCCGCCGCCTACCAGGCTGCTCTTGATGTAGTCCTGCCAGGCGGCGGCGTGGCGGCGGTCGTGCATCCACACGCCGAGCCACAGCACCATCACACTGGCAAACAGCGCCGTGCAGCCTTCAAGCAACTCGCGTTGGGCACCGCTCACATCGATCACATACGCGGCCAATGCCCAGGTTGCCAGGCCCGCCAGCAGCGCCAGGCCCCAGCCGACGTTAACGCTGCGCACCGCCGATTGCTGGCCGGTATTGCGCAGGAACGCAAGGATCGCCGCCAGCACCAGAATCGCTTCCAGACCTTCACGCAACAGGATCAGCAAACCGGAGATGTAGCTCAGCGACCAACTCAAGCCATCACCGCCAAGCAGACCGGCGGATTCGGTAAGTTTGCCCTTGGCCACGTCCAGGCGTTGTTGCACCTGTTCAACCGGCAAACCGTCCTGCAACGACTGCCGGTAGGCCATCAACGCCTTTTCGGTGTCCTTGCGCACGTTGGCGTCGACGTTATCCAGCGAGCTTTCTACCAGTTCGAAACCTTCCAGGTACGCAGCCACAGACAGGTCGTAGGCCTGCTCATGATCGCCCTTCTGGAACGCCACCAGACTCTTGTCCAGGGTGGCCGCGGTGTAGTCGAGCAACTGCGCCGGGCCACGCTTGACCTGCGGCGGCTGCGCACGCTGGGCGCGGAACGTAGCGGCGGCGGCTGGGCCGTTGGCCGCCAGAACTTCATTGGGGGTCTGGCGGGCCAAGTCGGCGAGGTTGAACGGTTGCTCGCTTTTTGCAGCCGCCGGGTCGGCAGTAAAGCCGGCGATGTAGGTAGCCAGGTCCCAGCGCTGGCGGTCGTCCAGTTGATCGGCGAAAGACGGCATGTCGGTGCCTTCAACACCCAGGCCCAGGGTGTTGTAGATCGCGTAGAGGCTCAGGCGATCCAAGCGCACAGCGTCACGCAGATTGGCCGGTGATGGCGTCATGCCCACGCTGGCCGGGCCGTCACCTGCACCTGCGGTGCCGTGGCACACCGAGCAATGCTGGGCATAGAGCGGCGCGCCTCGTGTTGGATCAGGGGTGATCGCCGGGGCCTGGCTGACTTCGTAGGCCACGGCTAGTTGGGCACCTAACTGACGCGCTTGGCGGGCGACTGTCGTACCGTCCTGATGGGCGGTTACAGCCGCTGACAGTTCGTCGACGCCTTTGACCAACGCCGCACGTTCCGGGCGCTGCGGCAGCTCTGCCACCAGGCCCTGCAACACCCCGAGAAACTCCAGCTGTTCACGGTATTCGGACTCATCAATGACCTTGCCCGCCTCCACCGTCGCTGGGTAGTCAGCGCCAATGTAATCCAGCAAATGCAGGGCTTGTGGGGCACCCTCGGCCGTCGCGGCCAACAGATTGAAGCTGCACGACATCAACGCCGGCAAAACCAGCCAGGCGAGAAAGCGAAAAGGGGCAGTCATGAATGAATCTCAAATGGAAATACGAAGTAACACATTGTCAAACGTTAAAGCGTTTGACTCAAGGCACAAGTGATTTGTCGTGGGTTGAGGCAAGAGTAGTTGTCAGAACAGTTGGAGGGTGGGTATCGACACCCATGTGGAAGGGGGGCTCGCCCCTCCCCCATTTTCAATCCCGTTTCGTCAGTCAGGCCGTGGCACGATGCAAGCTGGCCAGGAAACCCGCAGCCCCCACAAACAACCCCGCAAACGTACGATTCATCCGTTTCTGCTGCTTAGGCGTGCGCAACAGGCGCAACACCTTCGACGCCAAGCCCGTATACCCCGCCATCACCACCATATCGACGCAGATCATCGTCGCACCCAGGATCAGGTACTGGATCAGTAGCGGCGCCTGTGGGTTCACGAATTGCGGCAGGACCGCCAGCATGAACACCAGGGCCTTGGGGTTGCTGGCGTTGACCAGGAAGCCACGGAACATCATCGCCATCGGTTTACCGATCGGGCGCACGGCCGCGTCATCGGTCATGTCCATGGGCAGGGCGCGCCATTGCTTGATGGCCAGGTACACCAGGTACGCCACGCCAAACCATTTGATCGCATAGAAAGCGGTGGAGGATGTCGCCAGAATGGCACCCAGGCCGCACGCGACCACGGCAATCTGCATCGCCAGGCCCAGTTGCAGGCCGATGGCATTCCAGTAACCACGCAGGAAGCCGTATTGCAGGCCGCTGGACATCGAGGCGATGGCGCCAGCGCCAGGGGAAAGGGAGATGATCCAACTGGCCAGGAAAAAGGCCAGCCACGTATCGAGTGCCATTACACACCTCAGGAGGGAGTTTGCTGTTGTGCCTTAAGCTAACTCCGCCGACCAAAGGATGGCTATAGATTTTTACAGGATGTGAATACTAGCGGTCGCCCGGAAAGACATGGGTACCTGGCCAACGGCGCACCGAGCGCTGGAAGAACAGGCTGTTGGGCACCTGCACCATCGCACTGTCGGTACCGGCCTCTGCCACTTCGACCAACGTGGTATAGAGCAGGTTGATCGCCACGACCCGACCCTTCACGCCCGGTTTGTCGACGGTATCCACCAGTTCGACGATGTCACCCAGGCGAAAGGGCCCGACGGTGAAAATCAGAATGGCGCACAGCAGGTTGGACAACACCGACCACATGGCGAAGAACGCCACGGCGGCAACCGCGACAAACCCGGAGAGTGCCGTCCACAACACCGTGGCGGACACGCCCAGGCGACCCAGCACAAAGATCAGCGCACTGCCCATGATCAGCCAGCGCAAGCCACCGCGCAGTGGCATCAGCAATTGCGGCGGGAACGGATAGCGCTCACCCAGGCGAGTCAGGCCCTTGGCGACAAAACGCTGGGCGAGGTAGCCGGCCAGCAGGATCAGCAGGATTTGCACGCCGACCCATACGGGTTCGACCCACTGCGTCGGTATCGGCAGTTGCAACGCCTCCATCAGGACAGCGCCTCCAGCTCCGCTTGCAGGGTTTCCAGCAATTCGAGGGCCTCCATCCAGGTTTCCTCCAATTGCCCTTCGCGTACTTTGAGCTTGGCCTGTTCAGCCAGCAGGTCGCGCAGTTCGTCCTTGCGGGCCGCCTCGTAGACGGCACTGTCGCCCAGGCTGGTTTCGATCCTGGCCAGGCGCTCATGCACCTTGCCCAGCTCGGCTTCCAGCTTGTCGGCTTCACGCTTGTGCGGCGCCAGCTGTTGACGCAGCGCGGCGGCGGCCTGGCGCTGGGCTTTCTTGTCGGTCTTGTCCGGGTTTACCGGGGTGTTGCTGATCGGCGCGTTGCGCAGGCGGTAATCCGTCAGCCAGCGCGCATAGTCATCCAGGTCGCCGTCGAACTCTTCGACTTTACCGTCCGCCACCAGCAGGAAGTTGTCGGTGGTGCTCTTGAGCAGGTGGCGATCGTGAGACACCACCAGTACTGCACCGCTGAACTCCTGCAAGGCCATGGTCAGCGCCAGGCGCATTTCCAGGTCGAGGTGGTTGGTCGGTTCGTCGAGCAGCAGCAGGTTCGGACGGTCCCAGGCGATCAACGCCAGGGCCAGACGGGCTTTTTCGCCGCCGGAGAAATTCAGCACCGGCTCGTCGATACGCGCACCACGGAAATCGAAACCACCGAGGAAGTCGCGCAGGGTCTGTTCGCGCTCGGTTGGCGCCAGGCGCTGCAAGTGCAGCAGCGGGCTGGCCTTGGAGTCCAGCGAGTCCAACTGATGCTGGGCGAAATAACCCACCACAGTGTTCTCGCCACGGGTCAGACGCCCAGCCAGTGGCGACAGCTCGCCTGACAGGTTCTTGATCAGCGTCGACTTGCCCGCGCCGTTGGGGCCGAGCAAACCGATACGCGCACCCGGCGTAAGCTGCAGCTTCACTTTTTCCAGGATGGTCTTGTCGCCGTAGCCCAGACGCGCATCGGAAAGATCCAGCAACGGGCTGGAGATCTTCACCGACTCACGGAACACGAAGTCGAACGGTGAGTCGACGTGGGCCGCCGACAGCTCTTCCATGCGCTCCAGGGCCTTGATCCGGCTCTGGGCCTGCCGGGCCTTGGTGGCCTGGGCCTTGAAGCGGGCAATGTAGCTTTCCATGTGCGCACGTTGCGCCTGCTGCTTCTCGTACGCCTGTTGCTGCTGGGCCAGGCGTTCGGCGCGGGCGCGTTCGAACGCAGTGTAGCCGCCACGATAGAGGGTGATCTTTTTCTGCTCGACGTGGGCGATGTTGTCGACCACGGCGTCGAGGAAATCCCGGTCATGGGAGATCAACAGCAAGGTGCCCTGATAATTCTTGAGGAAGTCTTCCAGCCACAGGATCGCATCGAGGTCCAAGTGGTTGGTCGGTTCGTCGAGCAGCAGCAGGTCAGACGGGCACATCAACGCCTGCGCCAGGTTCAGGCGCATGCGCCAGCCGCCGGAGAAGTCGGCGACGGGGCGGTCCATCTGCTCGTTGGTAAAGCCAAGGCCGGCGAGCATTTTGCGCGCCCGGGCGTCAGCCGTGTAGCCGTCGGCGCTGTCGAGTTCCGAGTGCAGGCGCGCCTGTGCGGCGCCGTCCTGGGCTTTCTCGGCCTCGGCCAGGTCGTGTTGCACCTGGCGCAGGCGCAGATCGCCATCGAGCACGTAGTCGATTGCAATACGGTCGAGGGTGTCGATCTCCTGGCGCATATGGGCGATGCGCCAGTCGGCCGGCAGCAGGCAGTCCCCGGAATCCGGGGTCAGCTCACCCAGCAACAGAGCGAACAACGTGGATTTGCCGGCGCCGTTGGCACCGATCAGGCCGGCTTTGTGACCGGCGTGCAGGGTCAGCTCGGCGTCTTCGAGAAGACGTTGCGGGCCACGCTGTAATGTTAGGCTTTGAAGTCGGATCATAATGGCGGCGGAGTCTACCAGCTTCGTTGGCCGCTGGCTTGGGTGTGAATATGTGCGCTGACCTGTGGAGCTTTGCCCTCTCGACTTACGCCCGCTCAGGATGCGAGGCCGCTTGCCTGCGTTTGCAGGAGCAAGGTGCGGACGTGTGCCTGTTGCTGTGTGGTGCGTGGCTCGAGCAGCGTGCGGTGATAGCGACCGCCGAGCGCATGCAGGCGCTGAAACAGATCGCCGGGTCTTGGCAGACACACGTAATCAAACCGTTACGACAGGTGCGCATGCAATGGCGCGCCATGGCGCTGCAGGATCAGGATTTGGCGGGCTTACGCGAGCGGGTCAAGACCCTGGAGCTGGACGCCGAACGGCAGTTGCTGGAGCGCCTGGAAGCGTTGGCACAAACATGGCCGACAGGCGATGCGCAGGGTCAGCAACGATGGTTGGAAGGACTGGCGGCTGAGGACACCGCCAACCTTGACCACGACGCGCTGCAACAGCTGCGCGTCGCGGCCACCAGCACTTAGGAGGCGCTGGTTGGGGTGGTGCTTGGCGCTACCGGGGCAGGCGTGCTGCTGGCCGGTGCAGTTGGAGCGGTGGCTGCAGCCGGGGCGGCAGCAGGTGTTGCTGGCTTGGCAGCAGCAGGTTTGGCCGCTGGCTTGGCGGCTGGTTT